>JANXCW010000001.1 GCA_025059775.1 Armatimonadota bacterium | reverse complement strand
GGGCCTGACGCCGAGCCTTCTTGCCGGAGTGACCGCGTCTGGGGCGGTGCTGGGAGGAACCCTCGCGACCCCGCCCGTGCGCCACCTGTTGGGCCTGGCCCGCTTGAGCGGGATCGGGGCAGGGCTTGTAGTCGCCTCGATGGTCGCCACCGTCCTGGCCAGCCGTCTCACGGCGAGGTTCGTCCAGGAGGTACCGGCCACCAACGCGGGGAATCACCCCGCCCCCTGAGGGCGCGTCACTCCTCCGTCCTCGTCTGCGCATCCGGATCCCGCCCGAAGCGCGGAGAGTTCCTCTGTCTACGCGGGAGACCCCGAAGACCGGCACGGAGTTTGCAACGCCTCTCCGCCTGGACAAAAGCCGCAGAGGAGGGAGGAGGATGCTGGCAAATCTCCGGGTTCCGGTGAAATTGACGATCCTCGGGGCCACGGGCCTGATCACAGGCCTCGTGCTCGGAGTCCTCCGCTTGACCTACGACGCGTCCGTGCTCGCCACCGCCCGGCGGGAGGCCAAAGGGGCGGAGGTCGTGGAGGCCCTGAGCCACCTCTTCCAGCAGGTGGCCCTACACCGAGGATTATCGGCCCAGCAGCTGAGCGGCCGGGACGTAGCCCAAAAGCTCACCCAGGCCCGGGAGGGGGTAGAGCGGGAACTGGAGAGCCTGGCGGTCCTGGATCGCCGGTACGGACAGGAGCTGCGCACCCCAGAAGCTCTGGGGCGCATCCGGGAGGAGTGGAGTCGGCTCCTCTCGGAGCTACCGCGGCTTGGGGCAGACGAGAGTTTCGAGCGCCACTCCGAGCTCGTCCGCCGGATCCTCGATCTCATCTACCACGTAGGCGTGACCTCCGGCATCACCCTCGATCCGTATGCGGACGGCCTGTACCTCGGAAACGCGGTCCTGGAGCCCCTCCCGGAGGCCATCGAGGCCATGGGACAGCTGCTGGCTCTGGGAGCGGGAATCCTCGCCCGAGGGCAGGCGAGCCCACAGGAGCGGGCGGCCTTAGTGGGACGGGTGGATGCCGTGCGGCTCAACCGGGCGCACTTCGAGCGGCAGCTCCGCCTCGCCCAAGAGGCCTCGCCCCGCATCCGCTCCGTCCTGGAGCCGAAGCTGGGCCCGGCCCGGGAGCAGCTGGAGCACTACCTCCGTACCGCGGAAGAGCAAATTGTGGGCGCGGCCACCTTCGCCCTCACCCCGGACCAGTACTTCGCCCAGGCCACCCAGGCCATCGACGCCCAGTTCGCGCTGCTGCGGGAGGCCACCCGGACGCTCCGGGAAGTTCTGCAGGCCCGGGCGGCGCAGGCCCGGATGCGCGTGGTGGGCATGAGCGGCTTCCTTGTCCTGGTGCTCCTCGGCACCGCTCTCCTGGCGGCTGCCATCACCCGCAGCATCACCCGGCCTCTAGCTCAGGTGGCCTCGGCCTTGGAACAGGTGGGAAACGGCGATCTGCAGGTGCGGGTGGAAGCACGAGGGCGGGACGAGATCGCCCGGGTGGCCTGGGCCTTCAACCGCATCGTCTCCTGGCTCCAGGAGACGGTAGGGAAAGTCCACGGGGTCTCGAGCACCCTCACTGCCTCCGCCGAGGAGATGGCGGCCACCAGCGAGCAAACTAACCGCAGCGTGTCTGAGATCGCCACCGCGGTCCAAGGTGTCTCCCAGGGGGCGGAAGTGCAGGCCCGGAGGGTAGGAGAGGTGGTGCAGGCCATCCAGCACATGACCCAATCCCTGGGCGAGGCGGCCCGGGAGGCCACGGACGCTGCCCAGGCCGCGGACCAGGCCTCGCGAGCCGCGGTGCGCGGCCGGGAGCAGGTGGAGGAAGCCCGGGCTGCCATGGCGGGGATCCAGGAGGCCGCGGAGGAGATGGGTCGGGTGATCGGGGCGCTGGGGGAGCGGGGGCGGAACATCGGGCGGATCGTGAAGTTGATCACGGAGATTGCGTCGCAGACGAACCTGCTGGCGCTGAACGCGGCCATTGAGGCAGCCCGGGCTGGGGAGCAGGGGCGGGGGTTTGCGGTGGTGGCGGAGGAGGTGCGGAAGTTGGCGCAGGAGAGCGCGCAGGCAGCAGAGCAGATCGCGGGGATCCTGGAGGAGATCCAGGGGGAGACGGAGCGGGCCGTGCGAACCATGGAGCACACGAGCAGGGAGGTGGCCCGGGGCGCGGAGGTCATCGGCCGGGCGGACGAGGCCTTCAGCGAGATCCTGCGCAGCGTGGAGGGGCTGGTGCGGCGGGTGGAGCACGTGCGGGGATTCCTGGAGGAGCTGGCGGGCGCGGCCCGGCAGGTGGACGCGGCCGCGGGGGATCTTGCGGGCCTGAGCGAGGAGAACAGCGCGTCTGCCCAGCAGGTGAGCGCGGCCACGGAGCAGATCTCCGCCAGTAGCCACGAGCTCGCCCGACACGGGCAGTCCTTGGCCCAGCTCGCCACGGATCTCCAGCGGCTCGTGGCGGCCTTCCAGGTGTGAGGTACGGGCAGGAGGGAGCGGGCATGGAGCACGGATGGAAGCACCGGCTGCGCGTCTCCAACTGGTCCATGCGCACGAAGCTGCTGGCCCTGGCGGTTGTTCCCACGCTCCTGGGGCTTGCGGTGGGTCTAGTAGGGCTGCGGAGCGTGGGCACGGTGCACCGGGACCTGGAGACCCTGGGGAACCGGAGGGCCGCGGCCCTGGCCTTGGTGCTCCAGGCGGACCGGGACCTGTACCGGGCCCTTTCGGCTTTCTACCTCCTGCTGGCCACGCCGACCTGGCAGGCCAGCTATCGGGAGCTGGCCCAGGCGGTGGATGAGAACCTGAACCGCGCGGTGGCGCGGGCAACCCAGGCCAAGCAGCTCGTACCCGAACAGGGGATCGTCGTGCTGCTGGACGGATTTGCGGACGGGGTGCACCGGTGGCGGCAGGAGATCACCGCGGTGTGGAAGCTGTACGAGCGGGGAGAGCTTCCTACATACACCGCCCTCCAGCGGGCGCGGACCACGGTGCTCAGCACCTTGGAGCCGACCCGACAGTACATCGGCCAGGTGCAGGATGCCTTTGAAAGTGCCACCCGGGCCCAATTGAGCGCCGCCGGGGCCCGCGCCGCGGGGATGCGCAGGGCCCTGTGGACTGTGCTGCTGCTCGGGTTCGTGGTGGGCGGGGGACTGGCGGTGTTCTCCGCGCGGGGGATAGGGAGCCAGGTGGCCGCGGTTCGCTCCGCCCTCATGGCCCTGGCGGACGGAGACCTTCGGGTGCGGATCCCCGTGCGGGGGGAGGACGAGCTCGGTCGGGTGGCTCACTGCTTCAACCAGACCGCGGAGCAGCTACTCACCCTCGTCCACCGGATCGCCGCCACCGCGGGGGAGGTGGCGAGCGCTGCTCAGCAGGTGGCCGCAGGCAGCGAGCAGGTGAGCCGGAGCGCGGAGGAGATCAGCCGGGTGGTACAGCAGGTGGCGGGTGGGGCGGAGCAGCAGGTCCGGAGCGTGACGGAGACCACGGAGACCGTGCGACAGATCAGCCAGAGCTTGGAGGAGGTGGCCCAGAACACGGGACGTACGGCCTCCCTGGCCCAGCAGGCCCGGGAGGCCGCGGTGGAGGGAGCCCTGCGGGTGGAACGGGTCGTGCAGGCCATGGGCGAGATCCGACGGGCCGCGGAGGAGATGGGTCGGGTGATCGGGGCGCTGGGGGAGCGAGGGCGGAACATCGGGCGGATCGTGAAGTTGATCACGGAGATTGCGTCGCAGACGAATCTTTTGGCGCTGAACGCGGCCATTGAGGCGGCGCGGGCTGGGGAGCAGGGGCGGGGGTTTGCGGTGGTGGCGGAGGAGGTGCGGAAGTTGGCGCAGGAGAGCGCGCAGGCAGCAGAGCAGATCGCGGGGATCCTGGAGGAGATCCAGGGGGAGACGGAGCGGGCTGTGCGAACCATGGAGCAGGGCGCGCGGGAGGTGGCGAGTGGGGTGAAACTCGTGGACGAGGCCGGGGAGGCCTTCCAGCGGATCCGCGCCAGCGTCCACGATGTCACCGCCCGGGTGGAGGGGATCTCCGCGGCCACCCAGCAGCTGGCGGCGAGCGCCCAGCAGATTGAGGGGATCGTGGCGCAGCTGCTGCAACTGGCGCAGCAGAACAGCGCCTCCGCGGAGGAGGGGAGTGCCGCCACGGAGCAGATCGCCAGCAGCACCCGGGAGGTCTCCCAAAGCGCTCAACGCCTGGCGCAGGCGGCCGGGGAGCTGGAGCGGCTCGTGGCCCGGTTCACCGTGTAGCGTCCGGACTTGCGGCACGGTTTTTGCATAATGTTCGGACGCGAGTCCCCTTGGGATCCTCGCAACCGGAACGGATCGGGCGCGATGCCGGCTGCCGCCATCACGAGCACCGCGGAATCCTTCGCGAGCCCCTTGCGGGGCCTCACCGTCCTCCTGGTGGACGGGCAGGGCCTGTTGGAGGCCGTGGGGGTGCGGTTGGAGCAGGAGGGGGCGGATGTTCTGATGAGCCGGGGGAAGGATCCGGGCTCGGCCCACGTGGTGGTCACCGTGGATCCGAGGGCGGTGCCGGAACTGGTGGCCGCCTTCCCGGGTTGCCCGGTGCTCGTGGTGCGTCCCGAAGGCACCGTGGAGGAGGCGGTGGTCGCGGTGCGCAACGGCGCCCTGGACTTCCTTGCCGGGCCCGGGTGGGAGGAGCGGCTCTTCGTCCGGGTACTGGAGCTGGCCCAGGAGCGGCGGCTGCGGGAGGAACGGGCCCGCCTGCAGGCGGATCTAGCTCGGGCGTACCGGTTCGACGGGGTGGTGGGGACGAGCCCTGCCATGCTGGAGGTCCTGCGGGTGGCCTCCATCGTGGCTCCCACGGACGCCACGGTGCTGCTGGTGGGTGAGAGCGGCACAGGCAAGGAGCTGGTGGCCCGGTCCATCCACCTGCAGAGCCGCAGAGCCAGCGGGCCGCTGGTGGTGATGCACTGCGGCGCCATCCCCGAAACCCTGCTGGAGACGGAGATCTTCGGCCACGAGAAAGGTGCCTACACCCATGCGCTCACCTCCCGACCGGGGAAGTTCGAGCAGGCCCATGGGGGCACCATTTTCCTGGACGAGGTGGGTGAGATGTCACCCCGGATGCAGGTGAAGCTGCTGCGGGTGCTGCAGGAACGGGTGGTGGAACGGGTGGGCGGCACCCGACCCATCAAGGTGGATTGCCGGGTGGTGGCGGCCACCAACCGGGACCTTGTGCGGATGGTGCAGGAGGGGACCTTCCGGGAGGACCTGTACTACCGGCTCAACGTGGTGACCCTGCGGCTTCCGCCCCTCCGGGAGCGGGTGGAGGACGTGCCCCTGCTCGCGGAGTTCTTCGTGCAGAAGTACCGGAAACAGATGGGCAAGCCCGTGCGGGGCCTGCGGGAAGCGGCCCTGCGCAAGCTCCTGGAGTACTCGTGGCCCGGGAACGTGCGGGAACTGGAGGCGGTGATCCACCGGGCCGTCATCCTGACCCAGGACGAGTGGATCGGCGCCGCGGACATCCGGCTGGACGGGGCTTCCTGAGTGGTGCACGGCACGGGAGTTGCAATCCCACGGGTAGGAGGCAGCCGCGTGGAGCCGCTGCGGTGCGTGGTGCTGAGGCCGGATCCCCTGGAGGGGGGCGGAAACGCGGTGGCCTTCCGCTGGGTCCCCACCCTGGACGCGGCGCGGGCCGCGCTTCTGAGCGGGGAGGCAGACGCCCTCGCGGTGGACGTGGCGGCCATGGGCGAGGAGGGCCTGGAGGCCGTGGCCGTGCTCGCCCGGACGTACCCGCACCTCCCCGTGGTGGCCGTGGCCCCGCCCGCGCGGATGCCAGAGGCGGTGCGACAGGGCGCGCGGGCCCTGCTGGCACCGCCTGTTACGGGCGAGGCTCTCGCGGAGGAGGTACACTCCGCGGTGCGCGCTCACCGGATCTTCCGGGAAGAGCTGCAGCTTGCGGTGCTGCGGCCGCTCCAGCGGTTGCGGGAGCTGGTGCCCGCAGACGGCAGCCCGGAGGAGGTGCTGCGGCGGCTGGTGGAGATCGCCCGGCACAGCCTGGGCGCGGATCGGGCCGCGGTGGTGACCCTGAACCCGCAGGCCCAGGACCTGGTGGTGGCCACGGTGCAGCAGGCGGGCGGCTCGCTGGCGGAACACCTGTGGACGCTCCTGCCCGACCGCCTGACCCATGCGCGCCTACCCGCAGAGGACTCGGGGGAGGTGCTTACCGCGACGCTGGCCACCGCGGGCCGTACCCTGGGAGCCCTCACCGTCTTCCGAACCCGGTCCCGCGAACCCTTCGGCCCCGTGCACCGGGAGCTGTTGAACCTGCTGGGTGTGCTGGGGGCTCTTCCGCTCCTCCAGGTGGATCTCGTGCGCCGGGTCCAGCAGGCGAACCAGAGCCTCGTGAACGCCCTGGCCTATGCCTGTGAGCTCCATGAGGCCACCCTGCGGGGGCACAGTGAACGGCTCGCGTGCTACGCGGTGGCCGTGGGCCGGCGGTTGGGGTTTTCGGAGCTCAGCCTGCAGGAGTTGCGGGTGGCGGGGATGCTGCACGATGTGGGCAAGATCGGCATCCGCGACGCCATCCTGCTCAAGCCCGGACCCCTCACCCCGGAGGAGTACGAGGTCGTCAAGCGGCACACGGTGATGGGCGCGGAGATCCTCTCCGCGGCGGGATTCGGGGAGGACGTGGTGCGCTGGGTCCTGCACCACCACGAACGGTGGGACGGCCGCGGATACCCCATGGGGCTTGCGGGAAAGGAGATCCCGGTGGGGGCCCGCATCCTGGCCGTGGTGGACGCCTTCGAGGTGATGACCGCGGGCCGCATCTACCGCCCCCCGGTTCCCGTGGAGGCCGCGATGGAGGAGCTGCGGGCCCAGCGGGAACGGCAGTTCGATCCGGAGGTGGTGGATGTCTTCGTGGAGGCCCTCCAAAGCGGCGAGGTCCGCGTGGAGCTGGAGTCAGGGAGGTGAGTGCGGTGGACCGGAAAGCCACGGGTGAGCTGGAGCAGCACCTGGTGGTGGTGCGGCTCGACCGGGAGCGGTACGGCTTCGCCATCGAGCACGTGCACGAGATCATCCGGATGCAGGAGGTGACCCGCATCCCCCGGGCACCCGAGTTCGTAGAGGGGGTCATCAACCTCCGGGGGCAGGTGATCCCCGTGCTGGACCTGCGGCGGCGGTTCGGGCTCCCCGCGGGGGAGCGGGACGGCGCGACCCGCATCGTGGTGGTGGAGATGAACGGAAGCCGGGTGGGCGTGGTGGTGGACGCGGTGCTGGAGGTGTTGCGGATTCCCGCTCGCAGCGTGGTGCCCCCGGAGGAGCTGCTGGCCACAGGCCAGGTGGCGTTCCTTCGGGGCGTCGCCAAGCACGGGGAGGGGCTCATCCTCCTGCTGGACCTGCACCGGGTACTGGAGATCGCTGAGCAGCAGGCCCTGCGGGACCTCGAGCCCGCCCTTACGCACCCGGAGGGGGACGGTGCACCTCGCTAAGCTCCTCCCCACCTTCCTCGCGGAGGCAGAGGAGCACCTGCAGATCCTGGAGGAGGGGGTGCTGCAGCTGGAGCGCGAGGGCGCGGATGCAGGGCTCGTGCAGAGCCTCTTTCGCAGCGCCCACACCCTCAAGGGAAGTGCGGCGGCGCTCGGGTTCCGACGCATGGCGGAACTCACGCACCGCATGGAGGAGGTGCTGGACGCGCTGCGAGGGGGACGCCGGAGCGCGGAGGGCTTGGCGGACCTCCTGCTCGCGTGCGTGGATGCGCTCCGATCCCTGCGGCAGGAGGTGGCGGAGACAGGCGAGGAGCGCACGGAGGTGGGGGAGCTGGTGCGGCAGTTGGAGGCCTGGCAGGAGGGAGCCTCCGCGGAGACGCTCCACCCCGTGGAGGTGCGGATCCGGCTGCGGGAGGACTGCCCCATGCGGGCAGCCCGGGCACTCGCCCTGCTGCAGATACTTCGCCGGGAAGGCGAGGTCGAACAGGTGGTGCCCTCCGAGGAGGAGATCCGTGGGGGGGCCTTGGATCTGGAGCTGAGCTGCCGGGCCCGGGTGCGGGAGCCAGAGGTCCTCCTGGAGCTCCTCTCGGGCGCAGACGTGGAATCCGTACGGGTCCTGCCCGCTTCGGAGGCCCCGCGGGACGAACGGTGGCTGGATCTGGGCCCGCAGGCTCGGGGCAAGCTCCTGCAGGATCCGGAGGTGAGCCGGCGGGCCGCCCTGCGCACCGTGCGGGTGGATGTGGAGCGGTTGGACCGGATCATGAACCTGGTGGGGGAACTGGTGGTGGATCGCATCCGGTTCCAGCAGATCGCCCACCGACTGCGCGCGGGCGAGAGGGCCCACGGCCTCCTAGAGGAGATCCTGGACGCCACGGCTCACCTGGGCCGCGTGGCCACGGACCTGCAGGCCCAGGTGCTCAAGACCCGCATGCTGCCCATGGAGCACCTCTTCAGCCGCTTCCCCCGGTACGTGCGGGACCTGGCACGACGGTCCGGCAAGGAGGTGGAGGTGGTGCTGGAGGGGCAGGACGTAGAGCTGGACCGGTCCATCCTGGAGCAGATCGGCGGCCCGCTCATGCACCTCGTGCGCAACGCGGTGGACCACGGCATCGAGTCCCCGGAGGAGCGGGAGCGGCTCGGAAAGCCGCGGACGGGCCGGCTGCGCCTGGCGGCCTACCAGGAGGACGGGATCGTGGTGGTGGTGGAGGACGATGGTCGGGGGATCGACACGGATCGGGTGCGCCGCCGGGCCGTGGAGCTGCGCATCCTCAGCCCAGAGGCCGCCGCGCGCCTGACGGAGCGGGAGGCGGTGGAACTCATCTTCCACCCGGGGCTCAGCACCGCCGCGGTGGTCACGGACGTCTCCGGCCGGGGCGTGGGCATGGATGCGGTGCGGGCTGGCGTGCAGGCGGTGGGCGGAAGCCTGGAGGTGGAGACGGAGCGGAGCCGGGGCACCCGATTCCTCCTGCGGCTTCCCCTCACCCTGGCCATCGTGCGGGCTGTGACGGTGACCTGCGGGGGGGAGCGCTATGTGGTCCCCATCTCGTCGGTGCACGAGATCGTGGAGATCCCGGCCTCCCGGGTACACCGGGTGGGTGCGTGCCGCACCACGGTGCTGCGGGGTTCGGTGCTCCCCCTGGTGTCCGTGCACGAGATCCTGGATCTTCCCGTACCTCCGGACCCAGACCGGCTCCTGTGCGTGGTGGTGAGCTTCGGCCGGCGGCGGGTGGGGCTGTGGGTGGACGGGGTGGTGGGCGAGGGGGAGGTCGTGGTGAAACCCTTGGGGAACTACCTCGGCGAGGTGCCCGGGGTGCTGGGGGCCACCATCCTAGGGGACGGGCGGGTGGCCCTCATCCTGGACCCCGCGCGGTTGGTGCGCCTCGCGGTACGAGAGGAGGAACTGGCGCATGTCGGCTAGGGTCCTGGTAGTGGACGACGCGGCCTTCATGCGGGCCATGCTCCGCGAGGTCCTCACCAACAGTGGTTTCCAGGTGGTGGGGGAGGCCAGCAACGGCTTGGAAGCCATCGAGCGGTACGAGGAGACCAAACCCGACGTGGTCACCATGGACATCACCATGCCGGAGATGGATGGAGTGCGGGCGGTGCGGGAGATCCTGCGCCGGGATCCCGCGGCCCGCATCGTCATGGTGAGCGCCATGGGACAGCAGGCCCTGGTGGTGGAGGCCATCCAGGCGGGTGCCCGGGACTTCGTAGTAAAGCCCTTCGATCAGGCACGCCTGGTGGAGGCCATCCGGAGGGCCCTTCGGTAGCGGAGGAAGGTATGGTCAGCCTGGAGCTCGCACCCGTAGCGGTGGTTCAGCCTGAGGCCCGAGCCCTGCAAGTGGTGCTCGCGGCGAACGCCATCCTGCCCCTCTCCCTTCAGGAGCTGGTGAGTCGGGTGGAGCAGGAGCTCTCGGAGAACCCGGTGCTGGAGCGGGTGCCGTGGATCTGCCCCCAGTGTGGCATGGAAGCGGAGGGCATCTCGTGCGGCCGGTGCGGCTACAGCCTCCTGGGCGGCTCGGCCCGGTTCGGGTGGGAGCGGAGGGATCCGGGCGCCCGGGAGGAACGTCCATCCCCCCTGGAGTTTGCCCGGGCGCCCACGAACCTCCTGGACCACCTGGAGGCACAGCTGCGGGTGAGCGTGCGGGACCCGAAGATCCAACGGGTGGCCCTGCACCTGCTGGGCTACCTGGATCCCCGGGGCTACCTCGACGGGGAGCTCCGGTACGTGGCCGCGGAGCTCGGGATCCCCGAGGCGCTCGCGGAGCAGGCCCTGCGGGCCGTGCAGGCCCTGGAGCCCGCGGGCGTCGGGGCCCGGGACCTGCGGGAGTGCCTGCTGCTGCAACTGGAGCGGCTTCCGGACCACCCGCTCCGCGGGCTGGCCGAGGCCCTGGTGGCTCACCACCTGGAGGATCTGGCCCGGGGGCGGCACGAGGCGGTGGCCGCGCGATTGGGGGTGCGGCCGGAGACCGTGCACGAGATCCTTCGCTACCTGCGGACCCACACGGTTCCCGCGCCCGCGGAGGCCTTCCACGCGGAGCATGAGGGGCGCGAGGTACGGCCTGAGGAACTGGCGGTTCCGGACGTGGTGATCACCCGCACGGAGGAGGGCTACCGGGTGGAACTCGTGGCCAGCGGTGCCCTCACCCTCCGCATTAACCCCCTCGTGCGGCGGGCGCTCCTGGCCGCGAACCTCACGCCTGAAGAGCGGGATCGGCTGCGGGCTCACCTGCGCCGGGGCCGGCTCTTTATCGAGGCGGTGCGCCGGCGCAACACCATGCTCTACCGGTGTGCGGAGTTCCTCGCCCGCTACCAGCGGGCATTCCTCGACCACGGCCCCCGGTACCTCCGCCCCCTCACCCTCACGCAGGTGGCTCGGGAACTGGGAGTTTGTGAATCCACGGTGAGCCGGGCGGTTACGGGCAAGTTCGTGCAGATGCCCGATGGTCGCGTGGTCTCCTTCGAGGTGTTCTTCGACGCAAGCCTCCCCGTGCGGGAGCGGATCCGGGAACTGGTGGCCGCAGAGCCCCTGGACCGGCCCCTCACGGACGAGGATCTGGTGGCGCGGCTGCGGGCGGAAGGGTATTGCCTGGCGCGGCGGACGGTGACCAAGTACCGGGAACTGGCGGGGATCCCCTCCGCACGGGTGCGGCGTCGGATGCGGTCCGCTTGACGCACGCCGGGGTCACTCGTAAGATTTCGGACGATAACCGTAAAAAGGTTCAAGGGGGCGAGGTGCACCGCACCGGAAGGCTTTCCCTGGCCCTGCTTGCGGTTCTCCTGACGTCTGGGTGTGGGCTCCTGCCGCTTCTGGCGGCGACGAATCCGCCCCCCGCACCCACCCCAACCCCCACCGCCTCTCCCATCACCCCGGCTCCCCCACCCTTCCTTCAGGTGGTTTCCACGGTACCTCGGGACGGGGAGACGGGAGTTTCTCCGCTCACGGAGATCGTGGTGCTCTTCAGCGACATCATCCGACGCACCACCGCGTGCCTGTCCATCAGCATCGACCCCCCTCCCCTCGCGGGCCCAACTTCCTGCACCCTCACCTCCGGCGGGCAGGGCGTGCGGCTGAGTGGGCTGCGGCTCGCGAACAGCACCTCCTACACGGTGACCGTGGAGCCGGGGGTGGAAGCCGTAGACGGCCGGGTCCTGCTGCAGCCGTACACGTGGCGGTTCACCACCCGGGCTCCCTCTGCCCCTGTCACCGTGGTGCTTGGGCCCGTGGTGGCGGGAACAGTGTGCAGCAACGGAGCGGTCTCCCCTGTGATGATGGCGGGAGAGGATTTTGACGCTGCGGGGCAGAACCCGTGCGGGGGGGCGAACGCCCTTGCCGCGGCCTTTGTTGCCTTCCGGGTCCCTCCGGAGCTCCAGGTTCCCGGGGCGAACGTGGTGAGCGCGGTCTATACCGGCCAGCGGCAGACGGTCACTGGCAATCCATGGGGTGCCGGAAACAACCTCTGGGCCGATGGGGTGGCCTGGCTCGATGATTCCTCCCCCGGGATCCTGGCTCCGGACGACTACCTCGCTTCTCCCCTTGCCTCCGCGATCGCGGTCTTCGGGGGAGTGCAGGCGCTTGCACCGGTTTCCTTCTCCTTCGACGCCACGAGCCTCGTGCGGGCTCAGCTCTCCCGGAGCCACATCGGGATTCGTTTCCGTTTCGCGGTGATCCCGACCCCCGGCGGTGCTGACGACCTTGAGCAGTTCTTCGCCCCCTCCCTGCAGGTGACGTACACCACCCCGTGAGGGGACCGCCATGGGAGGGCTGAGAAACCGGCGCACCGGCCTCCGGGCCGCGGCCGTGGTTGCCGCGTTCTTGCTGGCCATTCCCGTGCTGGCCGCCCCGCCCCCGGAGCCTCCGGCCCGGCTCAGGCTCGCCATTTCGCCCGGCCAGCGCGTCCCTCTTACGGTCCAGCCCGGCTACACGCTGTTTTTGCTTTTCCCACGCCCCGTGGAGTACATCGCGGTGGGAAACCAGCGGGTGGTGCGGGCGTGGGTGCGGGCCCGGGAGGGAACCGTGGCCCTGTACGCGGTGGGACGGGCCGGCGCCACGAACCTCCATGTGCGGGTGGGGGGACAACTCCTGGTGTTCTGGGTGAAGGTGGGCCGCCGCCGCACCGCGGACGTGGTAGAGATCGCTCCGCCCCGGCCTGCTGCCCCCCGGACCTCCCCGCCCCAGAAGACCCCGAGCGCTGCGGCTACCCATCGGCCGCGGGCCCAGAGGCCTCTCGCCCCTCCTCCAAGCCCGCAACCTCCACCCCCCACTCCCACGCCGGTCCCGCTCCCTCAACCCACGGCCTCCCCGCCTGCGGCACCGGTTGTGCAACCCTCTCCCCAACCGGAGGCCCGGGCCCAAGAGGACGTGGTGCCCCCTGGGCAAGGGCTTGGCCTGTTGGTACGGCTCCGCCTCCGGTATACGGGGACCAACTGGTCGGAGGCCTGGGCGCCCTCCGCGGTCTCGATTTTGCTGATCGGGCTCCCGGTGCTGCCGGCCACCCTGATCTATGAGCACGAGGCCACGGTGGAACTCCTGGGAATGCAGGCGTCGGGGCGGTTAGCCATGCGGCAGCGGTACGTGATGATGACAAAGCAGGGCCCTCCGGAAGGGACCCTGGAGGTCCGGTTGCCCGCGGGGAGGATCCTCCTGCGGGTGTGGGGGGAGGGAGAGCGGCTGCAGATGGAGATGGATCCCGCGGCCGGGGCTGGAGCCTTCGAGGGCGTCTACGGCAGGGGGGAGCTGTATCGGGTCGGGCAGGAGGGAGGTGTTGGGATATATGAGGGCGTGGTGGTGTTCGGGTGGCAGAGCCGGTCAGAAGCCCTCTCGAAGCTCCGGGCGGCCCTGGAGGGCTCGGGAGTGAGGCTCGCGGATGCCGCGGCCCGGGCCGTAGAGCAGGCACCTGCTCTCCCCCTGGGCCAACCTCGTCCCCCCTCCGATTCGGCGGGCAGGCCCGGGGAGGGCTTGGGGGAAAGGGTGGCCTGGAGGCCCGGGGGCCGTGCGGGAACCGGGGAGATAGAACTCGAGGTAGGCCGGACGGCCCGGGTTCGGGTGGTGGTGGCAGAGGGAGAAGGCTCCCGGGTGCTGTACGAGGCAGAGCACCGGGGCGCGACCTCTGTGCGGGTACCCGTCTCCTGCCCGGGGCCGTGCGTGATCCTCGTGTACGTGGACGGGAGGGTGATCGCCCAGATCCGGCCCTGGAAGGACTCCCAACCCGGAGGGCAGTGAGGATGGGTTTGGATGGGGCGAAGCGGGAAGGCGGAAAGGTGAAGCCGGTGCCCAGGCGGACCGACGGACTCGGCCCCCTGCTGGACAAGGTGCTGGTGCCCGCAGGGATGGCCCTCTCGGGCCTCGTGTTGGCCCTCTCGGCAGCCGGGGTGTGGATGCTGGCCTCGCCGGCCCACGAACCGCCCACAGAGGCTCAGGTGCTCGTGGCAGCATCCGGGATCTCCCCGGGTGAAGCAATCCTTCCTCAAGCCGTGCGGCAGGAGCGGTTGCCGCGCGACCGGGTGCCTCCGAACGCGGTCTCGGGGTTCGAGGAGGTCGCGGGCATGGCAGCGAGGCGCCCCATCGCGCCCGGAGAGATCCTCACCACGGACGCCCTCCAGCGACCCGGAGGAGTGGTGGACGTGGCAGGCTCCGTGGAGGAGGGGATGCAGGCAGTCACCGTGGTGGTGCCCGCCACGGACGCGGTCATGGGCCGGCTTCTCCCGGGGGATCGGGTGGACGTGCTCGGCACCTTCACGCGGCCCTCCCCGGTCACCCGGGTTCTTGTCCGGGGAGCCAGGGTGATCCGGGTGGACCGGTCCACAGGACAGGAACCGAGTGTGCCGGGCACCGTGGCGGTGACCCTGGAGGTGCCGGCTTCCTCGGTCCCCCGGGTCGTGCTGGCCCAGCACTCCGGGAAGGTCACCCTGGTGGCCCGATCCTCACGGGAGCCGCAGGTGGAGACGAAGGAAGGAGGACCCATGGCGGGCCTTCCGGACATCCTCCGGGGGTCGCAGGCTCCTCATGCCACCCCAAAGCCGTCTGCAATCCTGAACCGTACCACCCCCACGTCCCTTCCGCCTCCTCCTCCCCTCCCGCAGGCCGTGAAGCACCTGCCCCTCACGCCCCCTTCCTCGTCCGGAAGTAGACCGCGCCCACCGCGCGCTAAAGAGTCCGACCCGACTCTCCGAGGGGGTGAGCCTCAGTTCATCGAGGGGAGCGGGCTCAGGGAGGGGGGCTTTGTGGCTCAGAGTCCTTCCAGAGGGGGCCGGTGAAAACCGGGTTCTCCTGGGCGAACACCGCCACCCCATCCCCGCCCCGGACCTTCACCGCGTACATGGCGGCGTCCGCGGCGGTGAGGAGGCCGTCCGCGGTGGGGGCGTGGTCCGGGAAAAGGGCGATGCCGCAGCTGCAGGTGATCCGTAGGCGGGCATCGAGCTCCGCCTGCGCCCACTCCCGCACCGCCCGCACGATCCGCTCTGCGACGGTCCAGGCCCTTGCCTCATCCGCGGGGTAGAGGAGAACCCCGAACTCATCCCCACCCAGCCGCCCCAGGAGATCCGCCTCCCGCAGCCGGGTGCGGATGCAGTGGACCACCACCCGGAGTACCGTATCCCCGGTCTGGTGTCCGAGCCGGTCGTTCACGTGTTTGAATCCGTCCAGGTCCAGGAACAGCAGGGCAACCTTCTGAGCTGTGTTCCGGCCCAGGGAGATCCTGCGCTCCAGGGCCTCCTGGAAGCTCCGACGGTTGAGAGCACCCGTGAGGGGGTCGTGGCTCGCGAGGTAGGTGACCTCCAGCTCGTAGCGCTTCTGCTCCGTGATGTCCTCCACGCTCCCTTCGTAGTACACCGGGGTCCCGGAGGCGTCGCGGATGGCGCGGGCGCTCTCCCGGATCCAGATCTCTGACCCGTCGTAGCGGCGCCACCGCGTCTCGAACCCTGAGATCACCCCATGCTCGTCCACGAGTTGCCGCCACCGCTTTCGATCCGTGGGGTCCACGTAGAGCTGGACGGCGTTCGTCTGCAGGAGGGTCTCCCGGTCTGGGTATCGGAGAAGGTGCACGAGCGCTTCGTTGGCGTCCAGGATCTCTCCTGCGGGCGTGGACCGGTACAGCCCCACCGGGACCCGTTCGAAGAGCAGGCGGTAGCGGAGATGCTCCCGTACGCGAGCCACGGCCCCCGCGGCGATGCGACCGATGAGCATGCAGAACTGCAGAACCGAATCCGGAACCTCCCGGCGGGAGAAGTAGTGGGCCGTCAGAACCCCGATGGGCTCCTTCCCGGAGAGCATGGGGAGGAGCAGAACGGCCTGCACCCCGGCCTGGCGCAACCGCTCCGGGACCCGATAGGGGGCGCTGTCCAGATCCACGAGGAGGGGTTTGCCCGTGTGCAAGGCCCACGCCGGACCGTTGGCGTCCGGCGGCCGCATGGGGAGCCGGACGAACTCCAACCGCTCCCCCGGCCAACCCCACCCCGCTACCGGCTCCAGGTAGGTCTGCGAGGGATCCACCACCAGGAGGGCCAAGCGGTCGGGCGCGAGGACCTCCCGCAACACCTCGAACACCGCCTGGGCCACTTCTTCCAGGGTGTTCGCGTCCACGAGCTCCTGGGCTAAGCGGGAGATCCGCTCCTCCTCCCGCTCCCGCATCTCCTGCATCCGCGCGAGGAGCCGGGCCCGATCCACCGCCACCCCGAGCTGCTCCCCGATCATCCACAGCAGGTCTCGCTCCGCCTGGTGGAGGGGTTTTGGATCGGCCTTCGCGAGGTTGAGGATGCCGAGGATGCGGTCCCTGGCTCGAAGAGGGACCGAGACGTGCAGGCGCAGCCCCTCCGCCTTCTCAGCCAGGCCCAGGAGCCGCTCGCACTCCAGGAGATTCACGGGCTCCACGAGCCGCCCCTCCAGGGCCATCCGCTGACATGCGCAAGGGGACCAGCGCAGGGCGGCGCGGTCCTCTGCCTCCAGTCCAGACGGGAGGCCTGCCGCGGCCGCGAGCTGAAACCCCTCCTCGGTTCGCAGGGAGATCCACCCCGCGGGTACCCCCACGAGACCCAGGATCAAGGGAAGGACGGAATCCAGCATGGGCTGGAGCTCCGTGTGCCGGTTCAGGTGCTCCGCCACCGCAAGGAGGATCCGTAGACGGTCCTGGGAAGAAGCTGCGCGTTTCACCCTCGCCTCCAGCGCTTTGTGGCCGCGGAATTGCAAGATCCCTGCCGCAATTTCCCGCCCGCGCCTGCGTAGACTCTAGGATTTCCGGCACCGATCTTGCAAGGCTTCGAAGGTGGCTATGTTGGATCCCACGGGCCGGTACCTGCTGGCCTCCCTGCGGACTCTGGGCCGCAGGCAGGCCCTTCTCGCCTCGAACCTGGCCAATGCCCACACCCCGGGCTACGTGCGGGCGGACGTGGACTTCGGGGCCACCCTCCGGGCCCTGTGGGAGGAGGTGCCTGCGGACGGGGCGCCGTCGGAGGGGGTGGCCTTCGTCCGCCAGGACGGGACGGAGGTGGACCCGGAACTGGAGAGCGTGGAGATCGCACGCACGGGCCTCCTGATGATGGCCCTCACCACCCTGCTCTCCGCGAAGTTGGAGATGCTGCGGTCGGCCATCCTGGAGGGCCGGCGGTAGGACGGAGGTGTGCCGTGTCCCTCTTCCGGGCCATGGAGACAAGCGCCAGCGCCCTCACCGCGGAGCGGGTGCGCATGGAGGTGATCGCCGGTAACCTCGCCAACGCGAACACCACCCGCGGTCCTGAAGGCCCGTACCGGCGGAAGGTGGTGCTCTTCGCGCCTCTCGTGAACCGGTTCCTGGCCTCCCTGGGCCCCGTGGCCGTAGGAGAGGCCCGGGGCGTGGTGGTGGCGGGGATCGTGGAGGACCTCAGCCCGCCCCGCCGGGTGTACGATCCCGGGCATCCCGATGCGGACCCGGAGGGATTCGTGACCCTGCCCAACGTGAACCCCGCGGTGGAGATGGTCGACCTCATCGCCTCTGCCCGGGCCTACGAGGCCAACGTGGTCGCGCTCAACACCACTAAGCAGGCCATCCTGAAGGCCCTGGAGATCGGCAGGAGGTAGAAATGGAGCTTCAAGGGGTCGGCCCCCTCTCCCCGGCTTCCTTCTCTCCGCTCCGGGAGGCCCTCTCCGCGTTCGCGGAGGCCTTGGAGCGGGCAGTACGCAGCGCGGACGAGCTGCAGCGCCGCGCGGATGCCGCGGCCGCGGCCCTCGCGGACGGCCGCACGGACGATGTACACGCGGTGATGGTGGCCATGGAGGAGGCGAACCTGGCGTTGCAACTCGCCATCCAGGTGCGCAACCGCTTGCTGGAGGCCTACCAGGAGCTGATCCGGATGCAGGTGTGAGGGAGGCACCTGCCCGATGGAGGCGTTGCGGCGGTTGTGGTCCACCGAGCTCCAAAGCCACCGGCGGATTCTGGTGGCGGTGGGCCTGGGGGTGGTGGCCCTCATAAGCGCCTGGAGTTTCCTGCGCCGGCCGGAGTACGTGCCGCTGTACGGCCGGCTGGAGGTGGAGGAGGCCGCCCGGGTGGTGGAGGCCCTCCAGAAGTTGGGAATCCCATACCGGTTGTCGGGGGCAGGCACCACGGTGGAGGTCCCGCGGGAACGCTTGTATTCCGCGCGGTTGCAGCTCGCATCCCAGGGGCTCCCCCGAAGCGGGGGCGCGGGGTGGGAGCTGTTTGATCGGAGCTCCTTCGCCGCCACGGAGCTCGTGCAACGGGTGAACCTGCAGCGGGCCCTGGCCGGGGAACTCGTGCGCAGCATCGAGACCCTGGAGGTCGTGGAATCCGCCCGGGTGCACCTTACCCTGCCTGAGGATCGGCTGTTCCAGGAGGAGAGCATCCAGCCCAGCGCCTCCGTGGTGCTGCGGCTGCGCCCTGGCGCGCACCTGGCCGGGGCGCAGGTGCGCGCCATCCGACACCTGGTGGCAAGCGCGGTGGCGGGGCTCTCTCCCGATCGGGTGACGGTGGTGGATACGGAGGGCCGCCTGCTCTCCCCGGGGCAGGAGGATCCCACGGGGGCCATCGCCACCCAGCTGGACGAGCGGGCGCAGGTGGAGGCCGCCCTGCAGGGGCGGCTGCAGACCATGCTGGACCAGCTCCTCGGTCCGGGCCGGGCCATCGCCCGGGTAAGCGCGGAGGTGGACCTGAGCCGCCGGCAGGTGGAGCAGGAGAGCTTCAGTCCGGAGCAGCGGGCCCCGACCTCCGAGGTGTCCGTGGAGGAGTCCTACACGGGCCGTGGAGGGCTTCCGCCTGGCGGGCCCGCCACCAGCTCGATCCCCTCCTACGCCACGAACCCCGCGGCACAGGGCGGGGCTGAGTACCGAAGGCGGGAATCCCGCGCCACCTACCAGGTGACCCGGCGCTTGGAACGGGCGGTGAGCACGGGCGGGATCCGCCGGCTTTCGGTTGCGGTGCTGGTCGACAGCCGCGTTCCCCTGGAGGCGGTTCGGGCACTAGAGCCCTCCATCGCGGCCGCGGTGGGCTTGGACCGGCGTCGGGGAGATGTGCTGGTGGTGCAGGCGGTGGAGTTCCCCGTTGCCCGGGCTCCTTCCGAAACCCAGGCTTCTGCTGCTCCGGCCGAGGCGCGCAGAAAACTCTCCCTGACCCTCCTGCTGGCGGCCGCGGGCGGGGCCTTGCTCCTGCTCCTGTTGCTGGCCCTGTTACTCCTGCGGCGCAGGCGGTGGTCGGTCACCGTGGAGGCGGTGCAACATCCCCTCCCGCCGGCTTTGCCCGAGCCCCAGGAGGACGAGGAGGAACGGGTGCTCCAGGTGCTGCGGGAGCGGCAGGAGGAGGAGGAGAGCGCGGCCCGGCAGGAGCTGCAACGGTTGGCGCAGGAGCGGCCCGCGGAGGTGGCCGCGGTGATCAAGAGCTGGCTTGCGGAGAAGTAGGCCATGCCCGGCCGGAACACCCTGTCCGGACGTCAGAAGGCGGCCATGCTCCTGGTGTCCCTGGGCCCGGAGGCGGCCGCGAACGTGTTGCGGCACCTAGGCGACGAGGAGATCGAGGCCCTCACCTTCGAGATCGCCAGCCTCCAGCAGGTCACCCCGGAGGAGCGGGAGGAGGTTATCCAGGAGTGCTATCAACTGGCCCTTGCCCGGGGGTACGTCTCCCTGGGCGGGCTGCAGTACGCACGGGAGCTGCTGGAACGTTCTCTCGGGCCGCAGCGCGCCGCGGAGATCCTGGAGCGCCTCACCTCCTCCCTCCAGATCACGCCCTTCGATGCCTTCCGCCGCATGGATCCTGCACAGCTCAGTAGCCTCCTGCAGCAGGAGCACCCGCAGACCATCGCGCTCGTGGTGGCCTACCTGAGGCCCGCACAGGCAGCCGCGGTTCTCGCCTCCCTCCCCCGGGAGCTGCAGGTGGAGGTGGCGCAGCGGGTGGCGGTGATGGACCGCACCACCCCGGAGACCATCCGGGAGGTGGAGATGGCCCTGGAGAGCAAGCTGGTGAGCCTGCCCACGCAGGAGTTCACCGCAGTAGGCGGAGTGCAGGCCCTGGTCTCCATCATCAACCAGTCCGACCGGGCCACGGAGCGTGCCATCCTGGAGGCCCTGGAGGAGCGGGATCCGGAGCTGGCGTCCCAGGTGAAGAAGCTCATGTTCGTGTTCGAGGACCTCCTGAGCCTTGACGACCGCTCCATCCAACTCGTTCTGCGCAACGTGGACAGCAAGGACCTCGCGCTCGCGCTCAAGGGGGCCAGCGAGGAGCTGCGGGAGAAGATCTTCCGCAACATGAGCCAGCGGGCCGCGGAGGCCCTGCGGGAGGATCTGCAGCTCATGGGGCCGGTGCGGCGGCGGGATGTGGAGGAGGCCCAGGGCCGCATCGTTACCGTGGTGCGGCAGCTGGAGGAGAGCGGGCAGATCGTGCTGGTGCGGGGTGGATCGGAGGAGATCCTGGTCTAGGAGGCGGCGGTGCGGGAGACGGTGCGCGCGGTGATCAAGCAGGCGCCCCGGGAAGAGGCCCTGGTGCGCATCACCACCGCCGTCGGTCGTCCGGAGTCGGGAGCGGAGGAAGCGGAGGTGCGGGCCGCGGAGGTCCTGCGCAGCGCCTATGAAGCGGCCCGGCGGATCCGGGAGGAGGCCCGGGTGGAGGTGGCCCGGGCCGTGGTGCAGGCCCGGGAGGAAGCCCGCGCGGAGGGGGAAGCCGCCTGGCAGGAACGGCTCAGGCGGCTGGATCGGGTGGTGGACGACTTGGCCAGCCAGGGGCCCGCGGCCCTCGCTTCCTTCGCCGCGCCCGCGGTGGTGCGGTTGAGCCTGGAGGTGGCTCGCCGCATCGTGCGTCGGGCGGTGGAGCTGGAACCGGAGATCCTCCTGCAGTGGGTTCAGGAGGCCGCGGGGCGTCTCCACGGGTTCGTGGAGCTCGTGGTGCGGCTGAACCCCCGGGATCTGGCGCTGCTGGGCGATCGGGCCGGGGGTGTGGAACGACCCGGGCTGCGGGTGCGGTGGGTGCCGGATCCCCAGGTGGAAGGAGGGTGCGTGGTGGAGTCCGACGCGGGGACCGTGGACGCGAGCCTGCCGACCCAGCTCACCAGCTTGCGGGAGCGGCTGGAGGAGGTGCTCGGTGGGTAACCGCTTCCTTGAGCTCCCCCTGGAGGACCTGATCCGCGCGGTGCACCAGACGGATCCCGTGCGGGTCGTGGGCCGGGTGGTGCAGGTGGTGGGCTTGGTGGCTGAGGCCAGAGGACCCCGGGTGCACGTAGGCGAGTGGTGCACGGTCCAAACCCCCCAGGGGGAGGTGCCCGCGGAGGTGGTAGGGTTCCGGGACGACCGCTTCCTCATGATGGTCCTGGGGCCTCTCAGCGGTCTAAGCCCCGGGAGCGCGGTGATCCCCTCCGGCCGGGCCATGCGGGTGCCCGTGGGCCGGTCCCTGCTGGGTCGGGTGACGGACGGGCTGGGAAGACCACTCGATGGCCGGCCCCTTTCCCCGGAGGGCTTTCGGCCGCTGCATGCGGATCCCCCCAATCCCCTCCACCGGCCCCGCATCACCACCCCCCTTGCCACAGGCGTGCGGGCCATCGACGGATTGCTGACCCTCGGCCGGGGCCAGCGGATCGGGATCTTCGCGGGAAGCGGGGTCGGGAAGAGCACGCTGCTGGGGATGATCGCCCGGCACAGCAGCGCGGACGTGAACGTCATCGCCCTGGTGGGCGAGCGGGGCCGGGAGGTGCTGGATTTCATCGAGAACGACCTGGGGGAGGGCATTGTGCGCTCCGTCGTGGTGGTGGCCACCTCGGACCAGCCGCCCCTCGTGCGGGCGAGGGCGCCCTTCGTGGCCACGGCGATGGCGGAGGCCTTCCGGGACCAGGGGATGGACGTGATGCTCATGATGGATTCCGTCACCCGGTTCTGCATGGCCCAGCGGGAAATCGGGCTCGCGGTCGGTGAACCTCCCACCAGCCGGGGCTATACCCCCAGCGTCTTCGCCCTCCTGCCGCAGCTCATGGAGCGGGCAGGGACCTCTGAACGAGGCTCCATCACCGCCCTGTACACGGTGCTGGTGGAGGGGGACGACCTCATGGAGCCCGTGGCGGACCACGCCCGCAGCATCCTCGACGGCCACATCGTCCTCTCCCGGGCCCTCGCGGCCCAGGGGCACTACCCGCCCATCGACGTGCTGGAGTCCACAAGCCGCGTGATGCCCTCCGTGGTCCGTCCCGAGCACCTTCGGTGGGCTCAGACGGTGCGGGCGTACCTGGCCGCCTACCGGGAGGTGGAGGATCTGGTGAACCTGGGGGCGTACACCCGGGGTACGAATCCCAGGGTGGACGCGGCTCTGGACCGCATCGAGGCCATCCGCGCGTTCCTCCGTCAGCTCCCCCACGAGCGCACGCCCTTCGAGCAGACCCTCGAACAGCTCCGGGGCCTTGCGGAGTAGGCATGCGGCGGTTCCGGTTCCGGCTGGAGGGCCTGCGGCGGCTGCGGATGATCCGGGAGCGGCAGGCCCGCCGGGAACTCAGCGACCTCCTCCGGGCCCTCCGGGAGGCAGAGGTGCGGCTGGAGCGGGCCCGCAGCGAGGTTCGGGAGGCGGAGGCGCGCGTGCGGGAGGCCCAGGATGCCCGGGCCCTGCGCGTGGCCGCCGCGGTTCTCGAGCGAGCCCGGCTGGGGGCCGTAACCGCGGAGCAGAGGATGGTGGAATGGAGGACCCAGGTGGAGGCGGCTTGGGCACGGTTTTTGCAGGTCAGGACGGAGCGGCAGGTGGTGGAGCGGCTGCGGGAGCGGCGGCTGCTGCAGCACCGCCGGGAGGAGGAGCGGCGCGAGCAGGTACAGGCGGACGAAGCCGCCCTGCTGCGCTCGATGCGCAGACCATGAGCCCGAACCTGCTGCTTACCCTGAGCCGTATCCGCGCCATCGAGCGGCGGTTGGGCGGACCCGAGGGGATTGGCTCGGGCTTCTCTCCCCCCCGGCCGCAAGCGCGGAGAAACCAGCAGCCCTTCCGGGAGCTGGTGGAGGAGGCGGCCCGCCGCTACGGGCTGGATCCCGCCCTGGTGCACGCGGTGATTCACGCGGAGTCGGGCTACAACCTCTCCGCCACCTCCCCGGCGGGAGCCCAGGGCCTCATGCAGCTCATGCCCGCCACCGCCCGGGCCCTGGGCGTCCGGGATCCCTACGACCCCGCCCAGAACGTGGAGGCGGGCACCCGGTACCTCCGGGGACTGCTCGATCGGTTCGGGGACGTGCGGCTGGCCCTCGCCGCGTACAACGCGGGCCCTGGAGCCGTGGAGCGCTACCGCGGGGTGCCGCCCTACCCGGAGACCCGGAACTACGTGGAGCGGGTGCTTGGTACCTGGCAGCGGATGCGCTCCGTGGAATCCGGAGGGAACCCGTGAGGTTGCTGCCCAAGGACGCTCTCCCCCCGGAGACGACCCTGACGGGACTCGTGGCGGAGATGTACGCCGCGGCCTTCCCCTCGGTGCTGGCCCGGGTGGTCCTCCTGGGGGATCCACGGGTCCATCCCGGCCACGAACTGCCCCCGGCCGTCCTCCCAGGGTCGGAGGAGCCGCTCGCGTGGGTCCTTCCCGCGTCGAGCAGGGAGGAGCGCCTCCAGGCGCCGGAGGCAGAGGAAGCTGAGGAGGTCCGGCGGGCACTGGGGGGAACCGAAAGGAAGGAGCTCACCGGGGGACCGCCAGACCTGCAGGCTTCGGATGGATCGGAAACCCCGCAGCCGCAAACCGGGGATACCTCAGTTCCGCGGGCTATTCCGTCTGGCAGGGGAGCTCCGGAACCGCCTCCGGAGGCCCTCACAGGTCCGCCCACGGTGGTGGGCAAAGACCCGCTTCCTGCCCCGGAGACCACAGCCCCCACCGGAGCCCCAGCGGCGGTCCAGCCCTTCTTCGAGGTCCGGGAGACGGAGAAGTCCGGGCGGCCCTCCGGGAGGCCGAAAGCCGAGGAGCCGGATGGAGCCTCTGGGAAACTGCCGGCCCAGCCTTTAGTTCCCGGAACAGCACTCCCCCCTCAGTTTCCTGCGGGATCCGGGAAAGATGCTCCTCATGCGCCCCACAGGGAACCGGTGTCACCTGCGAGCAGGCGTCCGGCCGAAGCCAGGGTGCCGGACTCCTCAATCCCCGGGAGGCAGAACTCCCCGACACCCATCTCCGGGGGATTTCCCCCGGTGCGCCCAGGAGAGGCCGCGCGAGAGCCTGGGGGGGAGTGGGAGGGTGAGAAGCCGGAGGTAGTGCCCCGGGGGGTGTCCGCAGTCCCGAGGGTAGAAGGGACCGAGGGAGGCCGCACGCAACCGCCTCCACCGTCTGAGGGCGTGCCGGCGGTTTTTGGGGGGGAAAAGGGGGAAGGCGAGCGCGGGTTTGAGCGTCCGAGCGGAATGCGGAAGGAGCCGCGGTCAGACCCCCCTAGTGGCAAGGCTGGATTCCGGGAAGACGTCGGAGCTAGGCCCCACGAGGTCCCTCCGGCCAGCGCCCCTGAGAGGCAGGCCCGGGGAGGCGATCGGGTGGAGGTGCAGGGCCGGACGGAGGGGGTCCAGATTCCCGGAGAGCGACCGGAGTACGCGCCACTTCCCAACCGCCTTCGGCTGGAGTTCTCGGACCGGTGGGGAGAGCCGGTGCGGGTGGAGGTGCGGGGCCGGTCGGACGCGGTGTGGGCGAGAGTGGAGGGAGGCCCGGAGGTGGCCCGGGCGGTGCGCGTGCACGAATCCGCCCTCCACCAAGCCTTGAGCGAGCGGGGCGTTGCTCTGGTGGGGCTGGAGGTGGGCGTGCTGGCCCGGGAAGACGGCCGGCCCCCGGGCGTGCCAGAACCCCCCGAAGGCTGGCGGATCCGGCCGGCCCGCACCCCGCGCCCGGGCCGGCCGGGGCGGGGGATGGCGGGAGCCGTGGACTACGTGGTGTGAGGAGGTGCGGTGATGGAGATCCGGGCAGTACAGCAGGACACGGGGGTGCGGGTGGGGTCCAGCGTCCTCGGGAAGGACGACTTCCTGCGGCTCCTGGTGACCCAACTGCGCAACCAGGATCCCCTCGAGCCCATGAACGACCGGGAGTTCATCGCCCAGCTCGCCCAGTTCAGCGCCCTGGAGCAGATGTACAACGTGAGCCAGGCGGTACAGGAGCTCCGGTGGCGGCAGGAGGCCGCCACCGCGGTGCAGCTCGTGGGTCGGCGGGTGGTGGTGCAGAACGCGGACGGCACCACGACGGAGGACGTGGTGGCGGGCGTCCGCCACCGGGAGGGCCGGTTCGTGCTGCTGGTGGGAGGGGAGGAGTACACCCTGGACCAGCTGGTGGAAGTCGCTGGGTAAGGAGAGAACCGAAAGGAGGGAGAGCGCATGCTGCGGAGTCTGTTTGCGGGTGTGTCGGGATTGCGGAGCCATCAGGTCCGCATGGACGTGATCGGCAACAACATCGCGAACGTGAACACCGTAGGGTTTAAGGCCAGCCGGGTGAACTTCGCGGAGATGCTGGCGCAGACCATCCGGGGCGCCCAGGCACCCTCGGAGGCCCGGGGTGGGATGAACCCCATGCAGGTAGGGCTCGGGGTCCAGGTGGCGAGCGTGGACACCCTCTTCACCCAGGGCAACCTCCAGTACACGGGAGTCCTTACGGACCTCGCCATCCAGGGCGACGGGTTCTTCGTGGTGGGGGATGGGCTGCGGCGGTTCTACACCCGGGACGGAGCCCTCGTGCTGGACAGCACCGGCAACCTCGTGCACGCCAGCACGGGCCTGCGGCTGATGGGCTGGCGGGCGAACGAGGCGGGGGAGGTGGATACGAGTGGGGAGCTGGTGCCCATCCAGATCCCCGTGGGGGTCGAGATCCCGCCCAAGGCCACGGAGAACGTGGTGTTCGGCGGGAACCTGGACGCTGCCATGGAGGTGGACGGCACCTGGACCACCACCATTACCGTGTACGACTCCCTCGGGAACGCCGTCCAGCTCCGGCTGGTGTTCACCAAGACGGATGCGAACCAGTGGGACTGGCAGCTCTTCTACGGGGACGATGAGGTGGCCAGCGGGAGCCTGGAGTTCGACGAAACCGGGAAGCTCACCTCGCCCACGGAGCCCGAGGAGGTCACCGTGGACCTCCCGGATGAGCTGGGCTCCGCGGATCTGGAGCTGAAGCTGGACTTCTCCCAGCTCACCCAGTACGCCGCGCCGTCCACCGCCACCCTCCGTAGTCAGGACGGGTACCCCAGCGGCAGCCTGGAGTCCTTCGCCATCGATGGCAACGGGGTCATCACGGGCCTGTACTCCAACGGCCGCACCCAAGTCATCGGACAGGTGGCCCTGGCCCTGTTCACCAACCCCGGGGGATTGCTCAAGGCGGGGAACAACCTGTACGCGGAGTCCGCCAACTCCGGAGCCCCTTCCATCGGGGCCGCGGGCACGGGGGGCCGGGGGACGCTCGTGGCGGGGGCCCTGGAGATGTCCAACGTGGATCTCGCGCAGGAGTTCACGAACATGATCACGGCCCAGCGGGGCTTCCAGGCCAACGCCCGGGTGATCACCGCCTCGGACGAGCTCCTTCAAGAGTTGATCTCCCTGCGCCGATAACCGGAGTGGCGGAGGCCATGATCAAGGTCACACGGCTCAACGGCACGGAGACCGTCATCAACGCGGAGCTCATCGAGTCCGTGGAGGGGACCCCGGATACCGTCATCTCCCTCACCACGGGACACCGGTACGTGGTCCAGGAGTCCGTGGACGAGGTGGTGGCCCGGGTCCTCGCGTACCGGAAGGCCTGCTGTCGTTCCAGCGATTCGGCGGAATGCGTACCGGATCCCATGGGGTGATGGGCCGTGGATCTCGCAACGTTGCTGGGCCTGGTGGTGGGGTGGGCCAGCGTGGGCGCAGGAGCCATCCTGAAGGGGGGCAAGCCCGAGTACTACATCAGCATCCCCGCCTTCCTCCTCGTGTTCGGGGGTACTCTGGGCGCCACCATGGTCTCCTACTCCCTCAAGCAGATCCTGGATCTGCCCCGGGTGACCCTGCGGGCCTTCTTCCACCGGCCTCCGGATGTGCTGGGCACTATGAACCGCCTCATCCGGTTCGCGGACCGGGCTCGCCGGGAGGGACTGCTGAGCCTGGAGGGTGAGCTGCGGGAGGGCGATGATCCGTTCCTCACCAAGGGCGTGCGGCTGGTGGTGGACGGCACGGACTCTGCGGTGGTGCGGGAGATCCTCGAGACGGAGATCGAGCTCATGGAGGAACGGCACCGGGTGGGCGAGGGGATCTACAGCACCATGGCAGGATTCGCGCCCACCCTGGGCATCATTGGCACCGTGATCAGTCTCATCAACATGATGCAGAAGCTCGATGACCCGTCTAAGCTCGGCCACATGCTGGCGGCAGCCTTCATCGCCACTCTCTACGGTGTGGCCCTCGCGAACCTTGTGTTTCTTCCCCTCTCCAACAAACTCCGGGCCCGCTCCCAGGAAGAGGCCCTACTGCGGCAGATCGTCACAGAAGGGGTTCTCGCCATCCAGGCGGGGGAGAACCCGCGCCTGGTGGAGGAGAAGCTGCGGGCCTTCCTGCCACCTGCTCTCCGCGCCAAGGTGGGCCGGGAGGCGGCGATGCAGGAAGGAACCGCCCGAAGCCCGGGAGCGGCGACGGTGGGCGCACGGTGAGGCGCAGACGGAGCAGCGCGCCGGCGGGAGGGGGGCACGGCCACGGGGGGGGTGGCCATGAACGATGGCTCATCACCTACGCGGATCTCATCACCCTGCTCATGGCCTACTTCATTATGGTGTACTCCCTCTCCCAGCTGGACCTCGCAAAGTTCCGGAAGGTGGTGGCGGGGTTCCGGGCAGCTACCGCCTCCCTGGGCATGCTGGACGGGAGTCAGGGCGTGCTGCCGGGAGGAAGCGGGGTTCTGGAACTCGATGTTCCCAGTCCCGCCCCTGCAGCCGATCCGGTCTCCGAGAGCTTCCGGGCCCTGGCGAGCGGAATCCTTCAGCAGGTTACCGCCGCGGGCCTAGGCGCGCAGGTGGAGGTGCGGGTGACGCCGGAAGGGGTGCGGGTTTCCATGGCAGGACCGCTGCTCTTCGACACCGCGAGTGCGGAGCTGCGGCCCGAGGCAGAGCCCGTACTGCGGGCGGTGGCCCGGGCCATCCGGACCCGACCCGAGCTCCTCGTGCGGGTGGAAGGACACGCAGACGTCCGCCCCATCCGTACCTTTCGATACCCCTCCAACTGGGAGCTCAGCAGCGCCCGGGCCGGAGCCGTGGTGCGGCGGCTGATGCAGCTCTCCGGCGCGGACGGCACCCGGTTCACCATCGTGGGCTACGGGGACAGCCGCCCCGTCCGCCGCGGCACCTCCTCAGAGGACTTGGCCCGCAACCGCCGGGTGGAGATCCTCCTCCTGCGCCCCTAGCCGCTCCGCCCCGGGCCTGAGGGTCACCCGTGGCGCTCCCACCGGGCTTTCCCCGGTTCACTCGTCGGCCAAAATTGGAGCAGGGACTTAGTACAGGGAGACTCCTTGGACCTGGTCTATGACCAGGTCCCCGCAGAACGCAGGCACCGTGTCCGAGCGGGATATACTTAGACAGGCAGGGGGATGCAGGAGGGATCGAGCCAGAGGGTTGCGACAAAAGCGTTATGGAGATCCCATTGACTTCCGTGCTTGCGTTCGTGGCCAGCGGTGGCCTCATCGTCCTAGCCGGAGTGGCTATCGCCTGGTATTCAGAGACCATCGCAGAGACGACCGGGCTTGGCCGGATGTGGGTGGGAGCAGTGCTCCTGGCTGGGGCAACATCACTCCCGGAACTCACTACGGATATCTTTGCG
This sequence comes from Armatimonadota bacterium, assembly GCA_025059775.1. Classification (NCBI taxonomy): domain Bacteria; kingdom Bacillati; phylum Armatimonadota; species Armatimonadota bacterium. The sequence continues at coordinate 258,456 of JANXCW010000001.1, read as the reverse complement.
GTCAGGCTGGACGCGGTTGACCTTGCCGTGGGCGACCTCTTTGGTTCCAGCATGGCCAACATGCTGATCCTCGCGGTGCTCGATCTGCTCTTTCCGCGAAAAGAGGTGCTGAGGCGAGCGACCCTTGATCACGTGCTGACGGTGAGTCTCGCGATACTCCTCACCGCACTAGCTACGGTGTTCGTGCTCGCACGCCCTGAGCTCTTGGTTTTCTGGATCGACCTTGCTTCGCTGTTGCTGTTCCTTGTCTACCTGGCCGGGGCCCGGGCCATCCATCACCACGTCAGGTACCAGAGCGCGAGGACAGAGCTGTATGCGCCCGGCTGGCAAGTAGAAACGCAGCTAGTATTGCGGCGTGCTGTGGTCGGGTGGACTCTCGCCGCGATCGGGCTGCTGGGGGTGGCCCCGGTCTTCGTCTGGTCCGCCCATGGGATCGCCGAGATCACCGGTCTAGGGGACACGTTCATAGGGACATGGCTTGTGGGTCTGACCACATCGATGCCAGAGCTGGTCACCTCTATCGTGGCAGTTCGGATGGGTGCGGTCGACCTCGCGATCGGCAACCTCTTCGGCTCCAACGCGTTCAACATGGCCCTCTTCCTGCCGCTGGACCTGGTTCAGCCGGCAAGCCTCTTTGCGGCTGCGGATCCCGACCACGTTCTCTCGGGGCTTGTGGGGATCACGCTCATGAGCCTCGGTCTCGTCGCCGTCGTCTACCGCGCGGAGAGGCGCTTTCTTCTCCTCGAATGGGGTAGCCTGCTTATGCTCGCAGCCTACGGGCTAGGTGTCTGGCTCCTCTACCGGGTACGGTAAGGGGGGACCGGACTGACAGGGGAGAGCATGGACTAGGTCCGGCACGGAAGTTGCATAGTCTCGGGCCGGAGGGAAGGGATGCGGTCCGAGCGCGGTGCCGCGAAGCTGGGGCTCGTGGCGGGCATGGTGGTGCTCCTGGCAGGGGCCGTGGCCGCAGGGGCTCTGCTCGCACGACCCCGGGGGGAGACCAAGCCCAAACTGAACCACGCCACGGTCCCCCTTGGAAGCTTCGTGGTGAACCTGGATCCCGGTGACGGGTTCCGCTACCTTAAGGTCACCCTCGCCCTCGAGGTGGAAACCCCGCTCGGCGGAGAAGCCCTTAAGGAGGCCGCGGCGGAAGCGCGGTACCGGTGGTCGGACGTGGTGGTCCGGACCCTTACCGGGAAACGGTACTCCGCCCTCCGCACCCCGGAGGGCCAGGAGCGCATGGAGCAGGAGCTGGTGCGCCGGCTCAACGAGGAAGCTCAGGCCGATCGGTTCCACGTGAAGGCCGTGTACTTCTCGGAGTTCGTGGCCCAATGACGGACGAACTCCTCTCGCAGGCGGAGATCGATCAACTCATCTCGGCTCTCCGATCGGGTCAGGTGGCCCCGGAATCCACGACTCCCCAGGAAGAGCGCCGGATCCGGCCCTACGACTTCCGCCGTCCGGACCGGTTCTCCAAGGATCAGCTCCGCACGGTGTCCGTCCTCCACGGGGCCTTCGCCCGGATGGCGGGCATGGCCCTCTCCGTGCACCTCCGGAGCCCCATCGCGGTCAGCGTGCGATCCGTGGAGCAGCTCAGCTATGAGGAGTTCGTGCGCTCCATCCCCTCCCCCACGGTCATCGTGCTGTTCCGGCTGGAGCCCCTGGAGGGGCGGGCGCTGCTGGAGTTCAGCAACAGCCTGGCCCTGGCCATGGTGGACCGGCTCCTGGGCGGCCCCGGTCGGGCGGATCAGCCCCTGCGGCCCCTCACGGAGCTGGAGCGGGGCTTGGTGGAGCGGCTCATGCAGCGGCTGCTCCCGCTGCTGCACGACGCGTGGCAGTCCGTGGCGGACGTGCGGCCCGTCCTTTTGGGGCTGGAGACGAACCCGCAGTTCGCCCACATCGCGGGCCCCACGGATGTGGTACTGCTCGTGTACTTCCAGGTAGACACCTCCCATCAGTCCTACCGCATGAACCTGTGCCTCCCGTATCTCCTGCTGCAGCCCATCCTGAGCCTGCTGAGCGCCACTACCCTGTTCCGGGCGCCTTCCCGCTCTGTTCAGACGGAGCTGCTGCAGCGGGCGGTGGAGGACACCCACGTCCCCGTGCAGGTGGAGCTGGGCCGGGCGTGGGTTCCCCTGGGAGACCTCCTGAGCCTGGGGCCCAACGACGTGATCCGCTTGGACCGCCGGGCCCACGATCCCCTGGAGGTGCTGGTGGAGGGAATCCCGGTGTTCTCCGCTAGGCCGGGCCGGATGGGAGGCCGGCTCGCGGTGCAGATCCTGGCGCAGGAGGCAAGCTCCCGCCATGGCTAATCCGTACCCGGTGGACCCCCTGGACCTGCTGGCGGAGCTCTCCAACATCGGCATGGGCTCCGCGGCCACCACCCTCTCGCAACTGGTGCGGCGGCGGGTGCGCATCACCGCGCCCAGGGCGGAGCTCCTCCGCTGGTCCGAGGTGGATCGGAGCTCCCTGGTGGGACACGTGGGGGTATGCGTGCACACCTCCGGAGCCGTCACGAGCCGCAGCTACCTGCTCCTGCGGGAGGAGGACGTCCGGGTGCTCGTGGATCTCATGATGGGCGGGGATGGATCCGTGGCCCGGCCTTTGGATCAGGAGCTCCTGCTGAGCGGGGCCGGGGAGGCCATGAACCAGATGATGGGCTCCGCGAGCACCGCCCTCGCGGAATTTCTGGGTTCCCCCGTCACCATCTCACCGCCTCAAGTGGTGGTGCTGGAAACCGAGGAAGCGGTGGAGCGGCTCCTCCAGCCGGCAGACCAGGTGGTCCTGGTGACCTTCCGCCTGGACATGGAGGGGTTTCTGGAGACCACCTTCTACCAGATCTACGAGGCCTCCGTGCTCCCGCAGCTGGTGGAGCGGAGCGCCCAAGCTGCCCGACGCGTGGCGGGCTCTCCTTCGCCTCCCCCACAGGTCCCTGCGGCACCTCATACCCCTGCGGTGCGGCCCGTGGAGTTCGAACCCCTGGAACCGCGGCGCACCACCAGCCCCGACCGAAACCTGGACCTGCTGCTGGACGTCCCCCTCCAGGTCACCGTGGAGCTGGGCCGCACCCGGATGCGGATCCGCGACGTGCTCTCCCTGGGGATCGGGGCGGTGATCGAGCTCGAGCGGGCCGCGGGGGAGCCCGTGGACCTGTATGTGAACGATCGGCTCTTTGCCCGGGGCGAGGTGGTGGTCATCGAGGAGAACTTCGGGGTCCGGGTTACGGAGATCCTCAGCCCCGAGCAGCGCCTGCGCACCCTGAGCCGAGGCCCGGAGGACCGTCCGTGAGCCTGCTGCTTGCGGCCTCACCCCCTGCCCCGGAGATCCACCCGGCCTCCCTGCTCCTCCGGGCCCTGGCGGGTCTTGTCCTGGTGGTGGGGCTTGTGCTCCTTACCCGCTACCTCCTGATGCGGATGGGGCCCGGGGGGCATTCCTCCACGGTGCGGCTGCGGGAGGTGGCCCGGTTGAGCCCTCACCACGTGCTGTACGTGGTGGAGGTGGGCGAGAGGCGGCTGCTGCTCGGAAGCCACCTCTCCGTGCTCGCGGAGCTGGGGCCCGCGCCTGCCCAAGAGACGGAGAGCTTCGGGGAGAAGCTGCGGGCGGCCGCGCGACGTCTGCGGCGGGTGGGAGGAGAGCCACGGTGAGACGAGGGGTTCTCGTGCTCCTGAGCGTACTGGTCCTCTCAGCGCCCGCCTTTGCTGCGCCGCTCCCTGTGGTGGAGCTGCGGGTGGGAGCTTCGGACTCCCCGCAACAGGTCTCCGGCACCCTGCAGGTGCTCCTGCTGCTCACCGTGCTCGCCACAGCCCCCGCCCTCCTCATCCTCATGACCTCCTTCACCCGCATCGTGATCGTGCTCTCCCTGGTGCGCAGCGCCATCGGGGTGCCCACGATCCCGCCCAACCAGGTGGTGGTAGGGCTGGCGCTGTTTTTAACCCTCTTTACCATGGCGCCTACCCTGGACCGCGCGAACCGAGAGGGCCTGCAGCCCTACCTCCGGGGGGAACTGGGCCAGCAAGCGGCCTTGGACCGGACCCTCCGGCCCTTCCGGGAGTTCATGCTGCGGCAGACCCGGGAGGAGGATCTGGCCCTCTTCCTCTCCATGGGGCGCTTTCCGCGCCCCCGCCGGCCAGACGACGTGCCCACCTACGTGCTCATCCCCGCCTTCGTGGTGAGCGAGCTGCGCACCGCCTTCCTGCTGGGCTCCCTGCTGTTCCTCCCCTTCCTGGTGGTGGACATGGTGGTCAGCAGCGTGCTGCTCTCTCTGGGCATGCTCATGCTACCCCCCGTGCTCATCTCCCTGCCCTTCAAGCTGCTCCTGTTCGTCTTCGTGGACGGCTGGCACCTAGTGGCCCGGGCCCTTGTGGGGAGCTTCCGATGAGCCTGGACACCCTGATGGCCCTTGCCCAGCAAGCCGCTACGGTGGCTGCCCTGGTGGCCCTGCCCATGCTGCTCACCGCCCTCCTGGTGGGAGTGGCGGTGAGCCTCCTGCAGGTGCTCACCCAGGTGCAGGAGGCTACCTTATCCTTCGTCCCCAAGATGGTGGCGGTGGGCGTGGTGGCAGTCCTCTTGGGGCCGTGGATGGCTCAGCGGCTCTTGGGGTTCACCGCTGCGCTCCTTCGGGCGCTTCCGGAGCTGGTGCGGTGATGCCGGATTCGGGAGGGTTGCTGCCGCTGCTGCTGGGGGCCGCCCGGGTGTCTGGCTTTCTCCTGGCCCTTCCGATCCTTGGGGGACCCCGGGTGCCTGTCCCGGCCCGGGTAGGGCTCGGCCTATGCTTGGCCGCCACCGTTCCCGCGGCCCGGGTACCGGTCCCGGAGGCCGCTTCGGTGTTCGGGGCCCTGGTGGTAAAGGAGGTGAGCGTAGGCCTCTTCTTGGGATGGGGGGTGGCCCTGGCCTTCGCCGCGGTCCAGGTGGCGGCCCAGGTGGCGGAGTTGAGCCTGGGGCTCGGCACGGGGCACCTCGTGGATCCGGTACACGGTACGGAGTCCACGGTCCTCGCACAGCTGTGGACGGTCCTGGCCACTGCCCTGTACCTCGCCACGGACGCCCACCACCATGCCCTGCGCCTGGTGGGGACCAGCTTCCACCGGCTTCCCCCCACGGCCTTCCTGCCCGCGGGCCCGGTGGGGAGGTGGGCCGTAGAGGTGGCCGCCGCGAGCTTTTTGAGCGGGGTGCAGCTCGCCGCGCCGTTCCTCGTGGCCTCCCTCGCGGTGGAGGTGGGGATTGCCCTGGTGGCGAGGGCGGCCCCGCAGGTGAATGTGTTCCTTACAAGCCTCCCCCTCAAGGTGGGAGTGGGACTGGTGCTGGTGGGGCTGTTTTTGCCGTACCTGTTCGGGGGCATGGAAGCGGAGTTCACCCGGACCCTGTGGGCCGCGGCACAGCTCCTGCGGAGGGGGCCGTGAGCCGCATCCCCGACCGGATCCTGATGGCGTTCGAGACCCTGAAGCCCTTTCCCGCGCACGTGGTGGAGGCGATGCGGCTCCTTGACGATCTCAACACCTCCGCGGAGGAGGTGGCCTCGGTGCTCGGGAGGGATCCCGTGCTGGCGGCCCGGATGCTCCGATTGGCGAACTCCGCCCTGTACCTCCGCGCCAGACGCGTGGCGACCCTGCGGGAGGCGGTGGTGCTGGTGGGGTTCGCCGCGGTGCGTAGCCTGCTGGCGAGTGCAGTGGCCTACGATGTTTTCCGATCCGGGGCCCCCGGCTACGGCCTGGACCGGGTGCAGCTGTGGCAGCACTCCCTGGCGGTGGCCACCGTGGCGCGCCACCTGGGGGGAAGCCGGGGACGGGATGGGGAGGCCGCCTTCGTAGCGGGGCTGCTGCACGACATCGGCAAGCTGGCCCTCAGCAGCGCCCTCCAGGAGCAATACCCGGCGGTGCTGGAAGCCGTGGCAAGCGGCATGGACTTCGTAGAGGCGGAGCGGGCTGTGCTGGGCTGCGACCATGCCCAGGTGGGCGCGGAGGCAGCCCGGCGGTGGAACCTACCGGATTCCCTCATCACCGCCATCGCGTACCACCATCGGCCCGATGAGTCAGAAGATCCCGGGCTTGCGGATGCGGTGCATGTGGCGGACATCCTGTGCCTCATGCTGGGAGTGGGCGTGGGGGCGGATCAGCTGCTGCATCGGTGCAGCGAGGGAGCCCTCCGGCGTCTGGGGCTCAGCGCGGACGAGATCCCCCTCCTGCTGGTGGGGCTCGCGGACCTGCTCGTGGAGGTCTCGAGCTTTGCCACCGAGGACCTCGCCTAGGTCCCGGCACGACCTTTGCATACCCCTTTAAGGTGCCATGGCGAGCCAGCGCACGGAACCCGCGACCCCGAGGCGGCGCCAGGAGGCCCGACGCCGGGGGCAGGTGGCCCGGAGCCACGACCTCACACAGGGCGCGGCCCTCCTGGCTGCGGTGGCGACGGGGGCTCTTGCCCTTCCGGGTGGGTTCGGAGCGTATGCGGAGTACACCCGGCGCGTGCTGAGCTCCCCGGATCCGCATCAGCTCCCGGCCCTGGTGGCCGAGGGCGTGGTGGCCGCTGTGTGGCTTATGGGTCCCGTGGTGGGCGCGGCCCTTGCAGCCGGGCTCGCGGCGGGCGTGGCGCAGACCGGGGGATTGTTCAGCGGCAAGCCCCTGGAGCCGAGCCTGGACCGCCTCAACCCCCTGCGAGCCCTGGAGCGGCTTTTCTCCCTGCGCTCCGTGGTGGAGGGCTTGAAGGCCCTGCTCAAGGTGGCCGCGGTGGCCGTGGCGGTGTGGGGGCCGCTCCAGAAGGCTGTATTGGAGACACCTCCCGCGATCCTCTCTCCCTCGGCACTTGCCGTTTGGATAGGAAGGACGGTGTACGCGGTGGCCCTGCGGGGGGCTATTGCCCTGGCCTTTCTTGGGGGATTGGACTATCTCTACCAGCGCTTTGAACACGAGCGCGCCCTGCGCATGACCAAGCAGGAGGTGCGGGAGGAGCTGCGGGAGACGGAGGGCGATCCCCTCGTGCGGTCCCGACAGCGGGCCCGGGCCCGGGAACTCGCGCGACGCCGGATGCTGCGGGACGTGGCCCGGGCCACGGTAGTGGTCACCAACCCCGTGCACGTGGCCGTGGCCCTCCGGTACGCTCCGCGGGAAGCGCCCGCGCCCGTGGTGGTCGCGAAGGGGGCTCGGAAGATGGCGGACCGCATCCGGGAAGAGGCAGTCCGCCACCGGGTGCCGGTCGTGGAGAATCCGCCCCTCGCGTGGGCCCTCTACCGGGGTGTCGCGCTGGGCCGCATGATCCCACCCGCCCTGTACCACGCGGTGGCGGAACTGCTCGCGGCGCTGTACCGCTCGGGCCAGCTGCGGGAGGTGCCCTGGTGACCTTCGGCCGGCGGCTCGTGCAGAGCAGCGACCTGGGACTGGTGGCGTGCCTGCTGCTGATCACCGCCACCCTGGTGGTTCCCCTTCCCACCCCGCTCGTGGACGTCCTGCTCATCGCGAACCTGGCCCTCTCCGTGGTGGTGCTGCTCGCCACCGCGTACGTCACGGATCCCCTGCAGCTATCGGTGTTTCCCTCCCTGCTGTTGGCCGCGGCCCTGGGACGGCTGGGTCTCAACGTGGCCATGGCCCGCCTCATCCTCACCCAGGGATCCGCGGGGAGTGTGGTGGCCGCCTTCGGGGGCCTCGTGGTGGGCGGAAACCTCGTGGTAGGCCTGGTGATCTTCACCATCCTGCTCCTCGTGCAGTTCCTGGTGGTCACCAACGGCACCAGCCGCATGGCGGAGGTGGCGGCCCGGTTCGCCCTGGACGCCATGCCCGGCAAGCAGATGAGCATCGACGCGGAGCTCAACGCGGGTACCCTCACGGAGGAGGCGGCCCGAGAGCGGCGGCGGCAGGTGGAGCGACAGTCCGACTTCTTCGGCTCCATGGACGGGGCCAGCAAGTTTGTGCGGGGGGATGCCATCGCGGGCCTGTTGATCACCGCCATCAACCTCCTGGGCGGGTTCGGAGTCGGCCTGGGCCGCGGCCTCTCGCCCGGGGAGGCCGCGCAGGCCTTCGCCCTCCAGGCGGTGGGGGCCGGGCTCGCGCTCCAGATCCCTTCCTTGTTGCTCTCCGCCGCAAGCGGCCTCATCCTCACCCGCACCGCGGGTGGGGACCACCTGGGTGCGGACCTCGTGGCCCAGCTCACGGCCCGGTGGCGACCGCTTCTGGCCGCGGGCGGCATCGTGGCCGCAGTAGGGCTGTTTCCAGGCCTCCCCAAACTGGCGTTTCTGCTCGTGGGAGGGGTTCTGGCCGCGGTGGGGTGGGCACTGCGGGCCCCGCAGAACCCGCCCGAGCCGCAGGCGCCGAGCGCGCCCCCCCAGGAGGCCGTGCACGGCCTCACAGAGGTGGATCCCCTCTGCGTGGAGATCGGCTACGGCCTCATCGAGCTGGTGGAGCCCACCCGGGGTGGGGATCTATTGCAGCGCATCGTGGCCCTGCGCAGGCAGGTGGCCGCTCAGATGGGCCTCGTGATCCCGCCCGTCCGGGTGCGGGATGAACCCACCCTGGGTTCCCGGGAGTACCGGATTCTCCTCCGGGGCGTAGAGGTGGCCCGGGGGGAGGTAATGCCCGGGGGGTTACTGGCCATCCGGACCGCCCCGGAGGCACCGGAACTGCCCGGCGTACAGACCACGGATCCTACCTTCGGTACCCCCGCGGTGTGGATCTCGGAGCACGAGCGGGCGGTGGCGGAGGCGAGCGGCTACACCGTGGTGGAGCCCTCCGTGGTGGTGGCCACCCACCTCGCGGAGGTGGTGCGGCGCCACGGGTGGCGCCTGCTGAGCCGGCAGGATGTCCAGGAGATGCTGGATCGGCTGCGGGAGCGGCAGAAGGCCCTGGTGGAGGAGCTGGTGCCTCAAGTCCTGAGCGTGGGCGAGGTGCAGCGGGTGCTGCAGCTGCTCCTGCAGGAAGGTGTGCCCATCCGGGACCTCGTCACCATCCTGGAGACCCTGGCGGATCATGGACGATCCGTGAAGGAGCCTGAACGACTTGTGGAGCTCGTGCGGCGGGCCCTGGGTCGGGGCCTCTACCAGCACCTGCTGGATGAAGCACGCCGCCTGCACGTGCTGGTCTTGGACCCCAGTGCGGAGGCCGCGCTCGTGGATGGCGCCCAGGGCAAGCGGGTGGATGCGGAGGTCCTGCATCGGCTGCAACAAGCCATCCGAACCGCGTGGGAGGCCGCCTCTCGAGGAAGCCCCCACCCCGTGCTCCTGTGCTCCGGGGTCGTGCGCAGCGCGGTGCGGCGGCTCGTGGAGCACGTGGTCCCGCAGATCCCGGTGATTGCCTTCGAGGAGCTGGAGCCGGACCTGAACCTCCACAAGCTGGGGATGGTCAGCATAGACGGATAAGCCATGGAGCTGCGGGAGAACCAGCGGGTGGAGCTGTGGGTGGGCGGGAGAGCCTACCCCGTGCGGGTGGAGGAAGTGGGCGCGGGCCAGGTTCTCCTCAGCGCCCCCATGGAGCGAGGACAGCCCTTCCTGCTGCCCGCCGGAACCCGGGTGCGGGGTCGGCTGTACGGGGAGGGTGGGGCCTGGGAGTTCGAGGGGACCGTAACGGAGTGCGTGCGGCTGCCCGTGGAGGCGGTGTGCGTGCGACTGGCGGGACCGCTGCGCCCCGTGGATCGGCGGGCTCTGCCCCGTCGGCCTCTGTCCGCCCGTGTGTACATGGCCCGCCTGGATCAGCACCCCACGCGACTCGTAGAGGCGTGGCTGGTGGATCTCTCCGCGGGAGGGTGTCGCCTGGAGCTCGTGAACCCCTGGCCGGAGCCCAGACCCGGCGAGCAGGTGCTCGTCACGGTTCCGGGACGGGCGGGGGCTTCCCTCGTAGGCCGGGTGGTGTGGAGCCGGCCGCAGTTCGATCGGGCTCGGTCCTTCGCGGTGGGCATCCAGTGGGATCCCTTAAGCGCGGCCGCGGCCCGGAGGGTTCTCACGACGCGGGAGGAGATGTGGCGGTCCAGGAGATGAGGCGGGTCCGGGTGGTGGTGGTCGACGACTCCCCTACCTTTCGAGGACTGCTCTGCTCCGCCCTGGAGCAGGATCCAGAGGTGGAGGTAGTGGGCTTAGCCGCCCACGGTGCCCAGGCCGTGGAGCTGGTCCGGAGGCTGCGACCGGACGTGGTAACCCTGGATCTGGAGATGCCGGTAATGGACGGGTTGGTGGCCCTGCGAACCCTTGCCCGCGAGCTCTGGACTCCCGTGGTGGTGCTGAGCGCCCACACCGTCCGGGGGGCGGATCTCGCCCTCAAGGCCCTGGAAGCGGGGGCAGTGGAGGTGGAGGCGAAACCTTCGGGCCCCCTGTCGGTGCGGGATCTCCACCCGCTGGTGCAGAAGGTGAAGGCCGCGGCCCAGGCCCGCCTTCCCCGGCGGCAGAAGAAGGCCCGGGTGCGGGTGGTGGCCGTGGCCGCCTCCACGGGGGGTCCCGCGGCCCTCACCGTATTCTTCTCCCACCTCCCGCCCCTCCCGCTCCCCTTGGTGGTGGTGCAGCATATGCCCCCCGGGTTCACCGCGAGCCTGGCGCGGCGGCTCCACGAGGTGGGCCGGATCCGGGTAGAGGAGGCGGAGGACGGGGTCGCACCGCAGCCCGGAGTGGCTTACGTGGCACCCGGCGGACGGCAGCTGGTGGTGCGGGACGGTCGGTGGGCCGTGGTGGAGCCAGAACCTTCGGAGATCCTCCGACCATCCGCGGACATCACCTTCTCCTCCCTCGCGGAGACCTACTCCCCGGTCCTGGGGGTGGTGCTCACAGGCATGGGGCGGGACGGGCTGGAGGGCTGCCGGCGCATCAAGCGGACGGGCGGGCTCGTAATCGCCCAGAACGAGGAGACCAGCGTGGTGTACGGGATGCCGCGGGCCGTGGTGGAAGCGGGGCTCGCGGACTTCGTGCTGCCCCTGGAGCGCATCGGGGAGGAGGTGGCCCGGATCGTGGGAGAGGGGGTATGAGGGAGCGCGCGGTCCGCGCGTGTCGGGAAGCCCTACGGCGCCTGCGGGCGGAGGTGCCCTTCGACCTGGGGACCGTCTGGCTCCGCACGCACGCGGGCACCATCCCCGCGGTCTCCATAGGGCGTCCCCTGGACCTCCTGGAGCAGATCCCCTTCCAGGCCGGGATGGGCCTCCGGGCGTGGATCCTCGAGACCGGGCAGACCATCCGCGTCCCCTCCCGGGGCCGAGGCCTTCGCGCCGGTTCCCTCCGGGGGTTCCTCGCGGTCCCCGCGGAGCACGCCGGGCAGCGGGTGGCGGTGGTGGTGCTGGGACGGGTGGGAGGGGTCTTCACGGAGGCGGAGGAACGGGCAGTGCGGGCCGCGGCGGAGGAGCTGGCGCGCGCCCTGGGAGCTCCCCATGCGTGAGTACGCGACCCTGATGCATCTCCTGAAGCAGCGCACGGGCCTGGACCTCGCTCGATACCGACCCGACCAGATTGAGCGGCGGCTGGTGGGTGCCCTGCACCGCATGGGCCTGCGCTCCGCGGAGGAGTTCGTGTCCCGGGCCCGGCAGGACCCTGCTCTGCTCGCGGACCTGGTGGATCGCCTCACCGTCCACGTCTCCGAGTTCTTCCGGAATCCGGAACTCTTTGCGGTGCTCCAGCGTCGGGTCCTCCCGGAGCTGCTGGCCCGTTTCCGGGAGCTGCGGGTGTGGAGCGCGGGCTGCTCCCACGGCGCGGAGGCCTACAGTGTGGGGATCCTCCTCCTGGAGCTGAACCCCTCGGGAGGATGGTCCGTGCTGGGCACGGACATCGATGGCCGCGTCCTGCGGCAGGCCGAAGAGGGGTTCTACGAGGAGTCGGACATCCGGAACGTGTCGCCACCGCGGCGGGCACGGTTTTTCGTACGGGAGCAGAATCGGTGGCGGGTAAGCCCGGAGCTCCGGCAAAGGGTGCGGTTCCGGCGCCACGATCTCCTCTCCGACCCCTTCAACGGCCCCTGGCACCTCATCCTCTGCCGGAACGTGGTCATCTACTTCACGGAGGAGGCCAAACAGGACCTGTACCGCCGGTTCCACCAGGCCCTGGCGCCCGGCGGGTACCTCTTCGTGGGCGCCGCGGAGCAGATCTTCGCCGCGCGGGAGATGGGATTTGAGCCGCTGTACCCCTTCTTCTACCGAAAGGCCCAGGGGAGGAGAAGCGGTGCGTGAGGGGCGGGTGATCCGGGTCGGCATGGGGGAAGGGGTGGTGGAGCGGGATGCGGGGGCGGTGCTCCTAGCGGGCGGGTTGGGTTCGTGTGTGGCCGTGGTGCTGCACACTCCATGCCCCCGCGTGGGCGCCATGGCCCACGTGATGCTCCCTCAATCCTTCGGATGGGACACGGCGCCCTTCAAGTTCGCGGACACCGCGATCCCCGCCCTGCTGGAGTCCTTCCGGCGGGCCGGCGGAGACCCGGCCTCCGCGGTGGTTTGGGTTGTAGGGGGCGCTGGGATGTTCGGGATGGCAGCCAGCAGCGTCCTGAACCTGGGCGCCCGAAACGTGGAGGCGGTCCGGGAAGCCCTGCGAAAGCAAGGCCTGCGGCCCCATGCGGAGGACGTGGGCGGAAGCGTGAGCCGGACGGTGGCCCTGCACGTGGGCACGGGCCGGCTGGTGGTGCGCACCGCGGGCGGGCCGGAGCGGGAGCTGTAGACATGCCGCGGCCGGCTTCCCCGGAGCGAGAGGCGCAGGTTCTGCGGTATGCGGGGCTCGTGCGCGCGGTCGTACAGCAACTCGCTCCGGGGCTTCCCTCCCACGTGCCCCGGGAGGATCTGGAGAGCTGTGGGATGCTGGGGTTGCTGGAGGCCCTGGACCGCTACGATCCCTCCCACGGGGTACGGTTCGAGACCTTCGCCTGGTATCGCATCCGCGGTGCCATCCTGGATTACCTCCGCAGCCTGGACCCCGCCAGCCGAGCGGACCGGCAGCGGGCCCGGGAGTTGGAGCGGGCGCACGAACGGCTCGTGACCTCCCTGGGCCGAGAACCCACCCGGGAAGAGCTCGCAGCGGAGGTGGGCTGCTCCCCGCAGGAGATCCTCGCAGACTTGGAGCGGCTGCACGGATACGTGGTGGCCTCCTTCGAGGACCTGGTCCGGCGGGCCACGGAGCGGGGGGAGCCTGCGGCGTCGGACGCTGGACCGGAGGAGGCAACAGAGCAGCGGGAGCTGCTGGAGGCCCTGCGTCAGGGCCTGGGAGCGCTCTCCGAGCGCGAGCGGCTGGTGGTGGGCCTGTACTACTACGAGGACCTGACCCTGGCGGAGATCGGAGAGATTCTGGACCTCACGGAGTCCCGGGTCTGCCAGATCCACGCACAGGCCCTGCTCCGGCTGCGAACCTACCTCGTGCAGCGTGGGTTCGGCCGATAGGTGAGACAGAGGGGGAACGCCACACGGCCTACTTCCGGAGCCAGCGAGCCAGTTCCCCGAGTCCGGACCACACCAGGCCCAGGGCGCCCCGAACCGTCTGGTAGAGCCAGCTCAGCAGCCGATCCAAAAATACGGGGGGTGCGGGGGACTGTGGGGTGGGAGGGGTGGTGAACTGGGGGGCTCCAGGCCCGGTGCGAGGGGTGCTGGAGGACGGGACAAGACCGACGGTTCCCACAGCCCGCACCCGCTGCAGGGCGTAGAGGAATCCGGGGCCGGAAGCAGGGCCGGGTGGCTGCGGCTCATAATCCACAGGACGGACCTGCATGGAATCACCTCCGCTCCCTCGCCCTGCACACTCCGTGCCACTCCCGGGAGTCTACGAGGTATCCAGGGGGTGAGAGTCCAATCTGGCCGGAGGGGACGGCGCTGAAAGGACACGGGAAGGCCGCAGGAGGAAGCGGAAGACTTTGTGAAGAATCTCGCGTAAGAGTACTCGAGGCACAGGGGCTGGGCGTGGAAGGGAGCCATGCGAAGGGTGCTCGTACCAGGAGGAATCGTGCGGGCTTGGGGAGTGGCTTTGGTCGCCTCCGCATCGGTGAACGAGCTGCTCCGGTCGATCCTGGAAGGACTGCTGGACATTCCACCCACGTTCGAGCCCTTCACGCGGCCGGCGGTGCTGTTTTTGACAGCGGTCGGGGTAACAGCGGGCGCGTTGACCTTCGTCCTGGTGGTCCGGTGGGCCAGAGAACCCGTCCGGACCTACCGATGGCTGGCATTGGCAGCGTTGCTCGTCTCGTGGGTACCTAATATCCTCCTCCCCGGCTCTCCACGATTCCCCCAGGCCACGTGGCCACTAGCCATGGGACTGGCGCTGCTCCACATCCCCCCCGCCCTCGCCTGCCTGTGGCTGTTTCCCCGTTGGGGCCTAAGGGTCCCCTAGGTGTCTCTCTCCAGACGTCGGGGGATCGGCTGCGGGATGTGCATTGTCCGCGGCGGATCCTCCCGGGCGGAAACACCGACGAAGGGTCCCGGTGCCGGCCGCCGCAAGGAGGCTCCAGATACGGTACCCTGTGGACGAACCGGAAGGAGCGGACGGGGACGAGTTGGTGGAAACCGTGAACCTCTGGTGGATCCGCAGGGATCTGCGGCTACATGACAACCCCGCACTCCATGCAGCCTTGCAGAGCGGCGGAGTGATCCCCGTATTCATCTTAGATCCCCGCCTGCTCACCCTCAGCCGGCGCAGAACAAGCTTCCTGATCGCTAACCTCCGCACCCTGGATCGCGCTCTGCGCACTCTCGGATCCTCCCTGGTTGTCCGCCACGGCGATCCCTCCCAGATCCTCCCCCGACTCGTCGAGCAGACCGGGGCCCAGGCAGTGTATGCTCACGCGGACGTTTCCCCCTTCGCTCGGCGACAGGAGTCCGAAGTCGCTCGCCACGTGCGTCTTCAGCTGGTGGGCTGGCCGAGCATGGTTCCGCCACCTGCGATTCGGACCGGGAGGGGGCGGGGCTATACCGTGTACAGACAGTTCTATCAGCGACTGAGCTCCCTCACCCTCCCTGAGCCCCTCCCCCCTCCTGCCCGGCTGCCGCCCCACGGGGTCGTCTCGGAGCCCCTGCCGGAGGTCCCGCCCCCATGGCCGCCCGGTGAGGAGGCAGGCTTCCGGAGGCTCAAGGACTTCATCGCAGGTCCCATTTTTCAATACCACCGGGAACGTGACCGGATCGATCTGGAGGTCACCTCCCGTCTATCTCCCTATCTGCGCTTCGGAGTGCTCTCCCCCCGCGTGGCCTTCCATCTCGCCCGTCAGGCGATGGACGCCGCGCACAACTCCGAGTCCCGGAAGGGTGCTGCCCGCTGGCTGGACGAGCTCCTGTGGCGGGAGTTCTTCGCACACCTGTTGTTTCACTATCCGCACAGTCGCCGAGAGCCCCTCCGGCAGGACCTGCAGGAGCCCGAATGGGACAACGACGAGCAGATCTTCCGGACATGGTGCGAGGGCCAGACAGGCTATCCCCTGATCGATGCCGCCATGCGGGAGCTGCGTGAAACCGGATGGATGCACAACCGGGCCCGCATGGTGGTTGCCTCCTTCCTGGTGAAGAACCTGCTCCTGGATTGGCGGTGGGGGGAACAGTACTTTTTCGAGCACCTGTTGGACGGCGATCCTGCGTCTAACAGCGGCAACTGGCAGTGGGTGACTGGGATTGGAACCGATAGGAGGCCCTACCTCCGAATCTTTAACCCCGTGCTCCAGGGGCTGAGGTTCGACCCTGCCGGTGCCTACGTTCGAAGGTGGATCCCCGAGCTCGCACGGGTGCCCGCACCGTACGTCCACGCTCCCTGGACGCTTCCGCGGGACGACCAGATTGCCTACCGCTGCCGCGTCGGACGCGACTATCCAAGGCCGGTGGTCGACCTCGCCGCTTCCCGCCAACGGGCCCTGGATCGTTACAGGGCTATCCGGGCGGCTCAGCGCCGTCCCTCACGGTAGATTCACCGAGGCACAGGTCCCTCCCGGGGGCATCTGCCGGTCGAGGACCGCATGCGAGACTCAGCACAGTGGGGTCGGTCTTGGATCGCCGCGACCCCAGCGGGCTAGGCCTGCGGGATTCCTCCGGAGCGAAAGGGCAGGGCCCTCCCAACTCCCGATCAGCGCGCCGCATTCCTCGAGCTGGCCCCTGCTCTTTGACCATGCCTGGAGTGGCGCCGCGGCGGACGGGGAGGCCTTAGGCCTCCCGACGCTCTGAGGGCGACTCTGATGACCGTGGGGGAGGGGACGCGGGCCTCGCTTTTCCCGGCTCGCCGATTCGGGAAGCCAGCGGGCCGGGTGTGGGCCTCTCGTCACTCCCTCGTACCGGCCGACGGGCCCGCCGGGAGCCTAGATAGCCAGAACAGCCGTGGAGGGTTGATCCCCTGCGAGCACTCAGCCGGAGTACGTGCAGGGCCGTGACGGTCCTCTCCAACGAACAATTCGCCAGCGAAGCAGACTGAGAGTCTTGCTCCAGGATGGCCCAAATTGTCCACTCCGGAGAGGGGCGGGAGACCCATCGAATCCCGTTGGACCGTCAGGCGAAACGACCTAAGAGGGAGGTGAGAGGGTGCGGCGGTGGTGGACGCTCGTGTGGCTCCTTCTGGTGGCGTCCGCGGTTCCTGCGAGCGGGCAGGCAAGACGGATCGTGGTGTGCTCCGCGCTGCCGGACTTGGAGACGTCATTGATCAACCGGGAGTTTACTCGCAGAACCGGGATCGCCGTGGAAGCCGTCAGTGTCGCGGCTGCGGGGACTCTGGCAGCCCGGATTCGCGCGGAGCGGGACCGGCCCCGGGCGGACGTCTTCGTGGGAGGTTCCGCGGACTTCCATGCTCCTCTGGCTCGGGAGGGCCTGGTGGTCTCTTACCGGTCCCCCGTAGCCCGCGAGGCGCGGATCAGCCCGGCGTTCCTGGATCGGGATAGCTATTGGCATGGCTGGTACTTGGGCATCCTTTCCATCTTGATCAACACCGAGCGGTGGGATCGGGAGATGACGCCGCGCCGGGTCCCCGAACCGGCCACATGGGATGACCTGCTGCGGCCGGACTTCGGCGGTCAGTTCATCATGCCGAGTCCCGTTACGACCGGAGCGGAGTACATCTTCGTGGCTGGGCAGATCTTCCGGCTGGGGGAGGACCGCGCGTGGGCATATCTCCGGGAGCTGAACCGGAATGCTGTCCAGTACACGCCCACCGCGCCCGGCACCGTCACCCTGCTGGAGCGCGGCGAGGCCATCGTGGCTGTGATGTGGGCGCACGAGGGCATCGGGGCCCGACGGATGCGCTCCCAGCCCCTGGAGTTGATCGTGCCCCCGGACACCGCGTTCGAGATCGGTGCGGTCTCCATCCTCCGCGGTGGACCGAACCCCGAAGGCGCGCAGGCGTATGTAGACTTCCTCATGACCCGAACGCCCCAGGACATTAATGCCCAGTACGGGTTCCGCTACCCCGTGCGGGCTGATGTAGAACCCCCCGCGGGAGCTCCGCCCTTTGACTCGGTGAAGTTCGTCCGGTATGACCGGGAGTGGGCGATCGCGAACATAGAGAGGGTCCGGGAGCGGTGGTCTCGCGAGATTGGCCGCTGAACAGAGGGTGCCCGCGTCTCAGGACAGCCAAGCACAAGCGCTGATCCCCAGGAGGCGGCGCCGGTCACCCCGGGTCAGGGCGGGAGGGCTGCGTGGGAGCCGGAGCTGAGGCCAGGAGGCAGCTGGCAGACCCGGGACTGGCTCTGGCCTTTTTCGTGGGGGTGACCGCCCTAGGCCTGTTCGTGCTGTACCCCACCGTGCGGGTGCTGGTCTACCCGAGCATTCCGGATTACCTCAGCCTCCCCCAGGGCGCCCGCTGGATACAGGCGGCCCGCAACACCCTTGTGAGCACCGTCCTGTCCACCCCCACTGCGGTAATGGTGGGCTTGGTCTTCGCCTTCGCCACTACGCGGACGGACATGCCCGGCCGGCGGTTCTTCCGAGCCGTAGCCCTGTTGCCGCTGTTTGCGCCGCCGTTCATGGTGGCCTTTTCGTACGTCCTGTTGTTCGGTCGCCAGGGCTTGGTCACGCGTCATCTGTTGGGGCTGGAGGCGAACATCTTCGGTCTCCACGGGCTTTGGCTCGTCCAGACAGTGGCGTTCTTCCCCCCTGGCGATGCTCGTCATCGCGGGCGTGCTGGAGAGTATCCCCCCCAGCTTGGAGCATGCGGCCCGCAGCCTGGGCGCCGACGAGTGGCAGGTAGCACGCTCCATCACCCTGGCTCTAGCTCGGCCGGGTGTCGCGGGAGCGGCTCTGGTGGTGGCCATCTCGGCGCTCGCGGATTTCGGGAACGCCGTCGTCATCGCGGGCGGGTGGCCTCTGCTGGCCACCGAGGCGTGGTTTCGAATGGAGGGGATGGCCGATCTGAGAGGCGCCTCCCTGGTAGTGGCAATGCTCGTCGTCCCCACCATCGTGCTGTTCCTGCTGGAGCGCTACGGGGTCGGGCAAAGGCGGTATACCACCGTCACCGGCCGTGGCGGCGGACTCGAAAGACCCCCCACCTCCCCCCCCCGTTGAAGTGGGCTGCGTTCGCGATCTGCAGCGGGGTAAGCCTTCTTGTATTACTGGTCTACCTGGGAGTGCTGGCGGGAGCGTTCACAGCAGTGTGAGCTTCTAGCATTTGCCGTTGGGCTACCAGGCGGCCATGGCTCAACTACAGCAGGTTGACCGTTCTATCGAGGAAGCTGCCAGCAATCTTGGGGCCCGAGGCCTGCACCTGCCGCGGGAGGTGTACGTGCCTCTGCTGGCCCGAGCGTTCGCAGAGGGCTTCACGCTGTCCTTCGTGCGGGCGGTGACGAACGTAAGCATCGCGGTGTTCCTGGTCTCTCCCGGGAATGTGGTAGCCACCTTCGCGATCCTGAACATGATCGGCAACGGGATCTGGGGTGGGGCTGCAGCACTCACCACCATGCTGCTGGTAGTGACCTTCACCGGGCTGGCTTTGGCCCGCCTGGCTGCGGGGCGGGCGCTGCGACCCGTGGGGATGGGGTAGTGGTGGCCGCGCACCTGAGCTTGGTGGACGTGGTCAAGCGGTTCGGCGCGACTACCGTGGTGGACGGGGTCTCCCTGGACATCGAGGAAGGGTGTTTTTTCACCCTCCTCGGCCCCTCGGGCTGCGGGAAGACGACCCTGTTGCGGATCGTGGCCGGGTTCCACCTGCCGGACGGGGGCGACGTATATTTGCGGGACCGCCGCATCACCCAGCTGCCCCCCCCACACACGCGGGACGGCTATGGTCTTCCAGGAGTATGCCCTGTTTCCCCACATGACGGTGGAGGAGAACGTGGGCTACGGCCTGCGGATGCGCCGCGTGCCCCGGACGGAGGCGCGGGAACGGGTGCACCAGATCCTCGATCTGGTGGGCCTTACCGGGCAGGAGCGCAAGTACCCCCACCAGCTAAGCGGAGGCCAGCAGCAGCGGGTGGCCCTCGCCCGCGCATTGGTGGTGGAACCCGAGGTGCTGCTGCTGGACGAGCCTCTGAGCAACCTGGACGCGAAGCTGCGTCTCCGGGTCCGGGAGGAGTTACGGGAGCTCCAGCGCCGACTGGGGCAAACCACCATTTACGTCACGCACGATCAGGAGGAGGCACTGGCCCTGTCGGACCGTATCGCGGTGATGAACGACGGGAGAATCCTGCAGGTGGGGACACCGGAAGACGTGTACCTCCGACCCCGCAACCGGTTCGTGGCAGAGTTCGTCGGACTCGCCAACTTCCTCGAGGGGCGGTGGGTAGGGCCGGGACGGTTTGAAACCGGCGGTGTGGTGCTGCAGGTGGCCGACGTGGGAGCCCCGGGGGCACGGGCGGTGCTGGCGGTCCGGCCCGAAGAGGTCCGTGTCCACGTGGACGCGCCCGAGGGAAGCCCCAACCTCCTGCGCGGCCACATCCGGTCCATCACCTTTTTGGGCTCGGTCCGCCGATGCACGGTGGAGACCGACGGGTCGCGGTGGTTGGTGGACGTGCCGCGGGACCTGCGGCTACAGACCGCGCAGGAGGTGTACGTAGACGTGCCCCCGGACCGATTGCGGGTGGTGGAAGGAGCCTAGAAGGCTGGGGAGACCGGTCTTGGGAATCCGGAGGGCACAAGTTACCCCGCACCCTTGCCTGGATTCAGAATTCCATCAGGATCCAGGAGGGCTTTGATCCGCCGCATCCACTCGCGCGCCGGCCCATGCTCCACCTCCAGGTACTTCCGCTTGCGCAGCCCCACCCCATGCTCCCCGCTGGCCGTCCCGCCCACCTCCAGAGCCCTGCGCACGAGCCGTTCGCTGTAGGCCTCCGCCCGATCGTACTCCTCCGGTCGCACCGCCACCAGCACGTGGAAGTTGCCATCCCCCACGTGCCCCACGATCCTGCCCGGCAGCCGGAACTCCCGGAGTAGGGCCTGGGCGAAGGCCACCATCTCGGGCAGTCGGGAGAGCGGCACCGCCACATCCGTGGTGAGGAACCGGTGGCCGGGGAACTGGTGCGTAAATGCCCAATACGCCCGGTGCCGGGCCTCCCACTGGGCCGACCGCTCCTCCGGTGTGCGGGCCACGTCCAAAGACGTCGCCCCGCAGCTGCGCACCAGCTCCAGCGCGGTCTGTGCTTCCTGGCGCATGGCCGCTTCGCTGCTGGCGTGGAACTCCACGAACAGGGCCGGCTGCTCCAGGTAGTTGCGGTGGAGGAAGGCGTTGATGGCCGCCATGGCCGCCGCATCCAGGAGCTCCAGCCGGGCCACGGGCAGGCCCGAAGCCATGAGGGCGTACGCAGCCTGAGCGGCTTCCAGCACGGAGGGGAAAAATGCGCGCACGGTGTGCACATGGACAGGTAGGGGGTGGAGGCGCACCACCAGGCGCGTGATCACCCCCAGGGTCCCCTCCGAGCCGATGAACAGGTCCTTCAGGTCGTATCCGGAACTTGTCTTGCGCACGCCCCGTCCCAGCTCCAGCACCTCCCCGGAGGCCAGCACCACCTGGAGGCTCAGGACGTTCTGCCGCATCCCGCCGTATCGCACCGTCATGGTGCCGCTGGCGTTGGTGGCCGCCATCCCCCCAAGCGTTGCCTCGGCCCCGGGGTCCACGGGGAAGAAGAGCCCAGCCCGCCGCACGGCCCGGTTGAGAGCCACGTAGGTGACGCCGGGCTCTACCACCGCGAGGAAATCCTCGGGCCGCACCTCCAGGATCCGGTTCATGCGGGAGAGGTCCAGGCTGATGGCGGCTCCCAATGGGACCAGGGCGCCTTCCAGGCTCGTGCCGGCCCCAAAGGGAATCACGGGCACCCGGAACGCCCGCGCCACCCGCAGCACCGCCTGCACATCCGCCAGCCGCTCCGCGAACGCCACGGCCACGGGCGGCCGCGCCTCCGGGTACCCCTCGTCCCGGCCGTGGGCGTCCAGCACGGAGTCCGTGGTGCTGACCTTCTCGGGCCCCAGGGCCTCCCGGAGAGCTCCCACCACCCCGCACTCCATCTCTTCCCTCCGCCTTCCGGCCCATTGTAGCGCGGGCCCGGCTGGAGCCGCGCCTCAGGAAAGGTCTGCAGTGTTTGACACGACCCCCGGGTGGTCCTACCATGGTCCTACCAAACGTTCGGTAGACACCGTGGTCCAAAGCTTGGTCCGTCCCCGCCACGAGGAGCTTCTGGCCGCGGCGGTGCGGCTGTTCCGGGAGCGCGGGTACCACGCCACCTCCATGCAGAACCTCGCGGAGGCCCTCGGGATCCAGCGGGGAAGCCTCTACCACTACATCGCGGCCAAGGAGGATCTGCTGTGGGAGATCATGGACCGGGCCATGTCGCGTCTGATGAGCGCGGTAGAGCCCATCGCCAGAGCTCCCTCCTCCGCCGCCCGTCGCCTCCAGGACGCCATCGCCGCCCACCTGGCGGTGGCCGCCAGCCTCCGGGATGAGCTCACCATCCTCCACGTGGAGCTGAAGTCCCTCTCTCCGGCACGCCGCCGGGAGATGGTGGCACGCCGGGATCGGTACGAAGCCCTGTTCCGGGAGGTCCTGGAGGAGGGTGTTGCCCGCGGGGAGTTCCGGGAGGTGGACGTCAAGGCCGCCAGTTTCGCCCTCCTCGGGGCCTGCAACTGGTTCACCCAGTGGTTCCGGCCGGACGGCCCACAGGGGCACGCCCACTTCGCCCGGTGGTTTTCGGACCTCTTCCTGCGGGGGCTGGAAAGGAGGGAGGCATGAGGGTCGCCATCCAGCGCGCCGCGGTGTTGGGGGCCGGGACCATGGGGTCGCAGCTCGCGGCCCTCTTCGCGAACGCGGGGGTCCCGGTGCTGCTGCTGGACATCCTGCCCCCGGAGCTCTCCGAGGAGGAGAGCAGCGACCCGGAGGCCCGCGACCGGCTGGCCCGGGAAGGGCTCGAGCGTGCCCTCCGCATGCGGCCCGCGGCCTTCACGGTCCCGGAGCGGGCGCGGCTGGTGGAGGTGGGCAATCTGGAGGACGGCCTCCCCCGCATCCAGGAGTGCGGCTGGGTGGTGGAGGCGGTGGTGGAGGATCTGGCGGTAAAGCGGGCGGTGCTGGAGCGCGTGGAGCGGTACTGGAAGCCCGGGATCGTGGTGAGCACCAACACCAGCGGCCTCCCCGTCCGGGAGATGGTGCAGGGGCGCTCGCCCGCCTTTCGGGCGCACTTCCTCGGCACCCACTTCTTCAACCCACCCCGCTACCTGAGGCTGCTCGAAGTCATCCCAACCGAGGACACCGATCCGGAAGTGCTGCGGTGGGTCGAGGAGGTGGCCCACCGCCGTCTTGGCAAGGGGGTGGTGCGGGCGAAGGACACGCCCAACTTCATCGCGAACCGCATCGGCACCTTCGCATTCCTACACACGGTGCGGGTGATGGTGGAAGAAGGACTCTCCATAGAGGAAGTGGACGAGCTCACCGGCCCCGTGCTGGGACGGCCCCGCAGCGCCACCTTCCGCACCGCGGACCTCGTGGGCCTGGACGTCCTGGCTCACGTGGCCCGCCACGCCTACGAGCGACTAGGGGGAGACGAGGCCCGAGAGGTGTTCCGTCTGCCGGAGTTCCTCGAGGAGATGATCCGGCGGGGATGGCTTGGGGAGAAGACCGGAAAGGGGTTCTATCGTCGGGAGGACGGGGAAATGCTCGTCCTCGACTACACCACCCTGACCTACCGGCCGCGGAAGCGGCCGCACCTCGGGAGCGTGGAGCTGGTGCGGGGCATGGACGACCTTCCCCGCCGGCTGCGGGCCCTGCTTGCCTCCGGCGATCGCGCGGCGCGGTTTGTGGAACGGATTCTCCTGGGCGTGCTGGCGTACACCGCCCGCCGGATTCCGGAGATCGCGGATCAGGTGGTGGACGTGGACCGGGCCATTCGGTGGGGGTTCGGGTGGGAGCTGGGACCGTTCGAGCTGTGGGACGCCCTAGGGGGGCGGGAGCTCGTCGGCCGCCTGGAACGCCATGGCATCCCCGTTCCCCCCCTCGCGCGGGACGTGCTGGAGCACGGAGAGGGGACGTTTTACCGGCGGCGGGACGGTATGCTCGAGGTCTTCGATCCCCTGCAGAAGGCGTACCGTCCGGTTCTCTGGCCTCCGGGGGTGATCGTGCTCTCGGAACGAAAAGCGCAGGGTGCCGTGGTGGCCAGCAACGCGGGCGCGAGCCTGGTGGACCTGGGGGATGGCGTAGGCTGCGTGGAGTTCCACAGCAAGCGCAACGTCATCGGAGAGGATACTCTGGTGATGCTGCACCGGGGCCTGCGGGAGCTCGGGAACCGGTTTGAGGCCTTGGTGATCGGCAACCAGGGCCCGGACTTCTCCGCGGGCGCCAACCTGGCGTTGCTCCTGCTGGAGGCCCAGGAGGGGAACTGGGACGAGCTGGAGCGGGCGGTGCGCACCTTCCAGCAGCTCAACTTGGCCATCAAGTACGCCCCCGGACCCGTGGTGGTGGCTCCGCACGGTCGCGTGCTGGGGGGAGGGTGTGAGCTGGTGCTGCACGCTCCTGCGGTGCAGGCGGCGCAGGAGACGTATCTGGGGCTGGTGGAGGTCGGAGTAGGCCTCATCCCCGCGGGCGGCGGGACGAAGGAGATGGCCCTGCGGGCCTCCGAGCGCCTCCCGGAAGGGATGGAGGTGGACCTGTTCCCCCTGGTGCGGTACGCCTTCGAGACCATCGCCCTTGCGCGGGTGGCCACCTCCGCGGAGGAGGCCCGGAGGCTGTGGTACCTGCGGGAGGGGCACGGGATCACCGCGAACCCCGACCGGCTCCTGGCAGACGCCAAGCGGGTAGCCCTGACCCTGCTGGAGACGGGGTACCGGCCGACCCTGCGCCGGAAGATCCGGGTGGGCGGGGAGCGGGTGCGGGCTGCCCTGTGCGCGGGGTTGTACAACCTGCGGGTAGGCGGACAGATCACGGACTACGACGAGCACATCGGACGCAAGCTGGCGTACGTGATCACGGGGGGAGATGCTCCGGAGGGCACGTGGGTGGAGGAGGAGTACCTGCTGGATCTGGAGCGGGAGGCGTTTTTGAGCCTGTTGGGGGAGCGGAAGACCCAGGATCGGATTCGGCACATGCTGAACACCGGAAGGCCCCTGCGCAACTAGGAGGGGAGACCATGCGGGAAGCGGTGATCGTGACCGCGGTGCGATCCGCGGTGGGTAAGGCTCGCCGGGGCACGCTGAAGGACGCGCGGCCGGACGAGCTCGCCGCCCAGGTGATCCGCTCCGCTCTGGAGCGCACCCCGGGGCTGGATCCGCGGGAGGTGGACGACGTCATCCTGGGGTGCGCGTTCCCCGAGGGCGAGCAGGGGTTCAACGTGGCCCGGGTTGCCGCGCTGCGGGCGGGGCTGCCGGAGTCCGTCCCCGGGGTTACCGTGAACCGGTTCTGCGCTTCCGGACTGCAGGCCATCGCAGAAGCTGCCGCGCGGATCCGCGCAGGCTGGGCGGAGGTGGTGGTGGCGGGTGGGGTGGAGAGCATGAGCCTCATTCCCATGACGGGGTGGCGTTTCGCCCCGCACCCAGGGCTTGTGGAGAGCTGGCCGGAGGTGTACCTCTCCATGGGCAACACCGCAGAAGTGCTGGCCCGCAGGTTCGGAGTTTCGCGGGAGGAGCAGGACCGCTACAGCCTCGAAAGCCACCGCCGGGCTGCGGGGGCGATCCGGGAGGGCCGGTTCCGGGAGGAAATCGTGCCCGTGCGGGTGCGGCGGTGGACGGAGGCAGACGGACGGCCGCGGGCCGAGGAGGTGACCTTCGAGGTGGATGAGGGCGTGCGCCCCGACACCTCCCTGGAGGCTCTGGCGAAGCTCCCCCCCGTCTTCGCGAAGGAAGGGACCGTGACCGCGGGCAACTCCTCCCAGATGAGCGACGGGGCCGCCGCGTGCGTGGTGATGAGCGACCGGAAGGCGCAGAGCCTGGGGCTGCAGCCCCTGGGGGTGTTCCGGTCCTTCGCGCTGTCTGGGGTGGCTCCCGAGCTGATGGGGATCGGTCCGGTGGAGGCCGTGCCCAGGGCATGCCGGCTCGCGGGGATCGACCCCTCGGAGGTGGACCTCGTGGAGCTCAATGAGGCGTTCGCGGCCCAGACGCTGGTGGTGATGCGCCTGCTGGAACTGGACCCTGCCCGCACCAATCCCAACGGCGGGGCCATCGCCCTGGGGCACCCGCTCGGCGCCACGGGCGCCCGGCTTACCGCCACCCTGCTGCATGAGATGCGCCGGCGCGGCGTCCGCTACGGAATCGTCACCATGTGCGTGGGCGGAGGTATGGGAGCCGCAGGCGTGTTCCTACGGCCTTAGGAGGTGAGGGAGATGGAGGCCAAGGCGGCGCTTCCCGGAGGGGGGTTTCTCCTCGCGCGCACACCCCCGGAGGCGGTGTTCACCCCGGAGGACCTGGGGGAGGAGCACCACCTGGTCCGACGGACCGCATCAGAGTTCTTCCAGCGGGAGGTCCTGCCCCGCGTGGAGGAGATCGAGCACCAGAACTGGGAGGTCACCCGGCAGCTGCTGCGCCGGCTGGGGGAGCTGGGATTTCTGGGCGTGGGGATCCCGGAGGTCTACGGCGGCAGTGGCCTCGATCACCTCACCTCCCTGGTGATCGCGGAGGAGATCTGCGTGGGCTCCTTCCCCGTGACCTTCGGGGGGCACGTGGGCATCGGAATGCTGCCCATCGCCTTCTTCGGCACGGAGGAGCAGAAGCGTCGCTACCTCCCGGCCATGGTCCGGGGCGAGAAGATCGGAGCCTATGCCCTCACGGAGCCCACGGCGGGATCGGACGCCATGGCCATTCAGACCCGGGCGGTGCTCAGCCCCGATGGCCGCCACTACCTCCTGGTGGGCCAGAAGCAGTTCATCACCAACGCGGCCATCGCGGACGTGTTCATCACCTACGCGAAGGTGAACGGTGAGCACTTCACCGCCTTCATCGTGGATCGGGACACGGAGGGCCTGAGCCTGGGAGAGGAAGAGCACAAGATGGGAATGAAGGGGTCCAGCACCCGCAGCGTGTTCTTCGAGAACGCTCGGGTGCCCGTGGAGAACCTCCTGGGAGAGATCGGCAAGGGACACCGCGTCGCCTTCAACATCCTCAATCTGGGCCGGTTCAAGATCGGAGCCTCCTGTGCGGGCGCGGCGAAGTACGCCCTGCAGCTGGCCACCAAGTACGCCCTGCAGCGTGTTCAGTTCGGTCGGCCCATCGCGGAGTTCGGACTCATCCGCCAGAAACTGGCCCGCATGGCGGTGGAGATCTACGCCACGGAGAGCATGGTGTACCGCACCGGAGGGCTCGTGGAGGGCTCCATCGGCGGCATCCGGGACGGAGCGGAGGTGGTACGGGCCCTGGAGGAGTACGCCATCGAGTCCTCCATCAACAAGGTCTTCGCCTCGGAGATGCTGGGCCGGGCGGTGGACGAGCTGGTGCAGATCTACGGCGGCTACGGGTACATCGAGGACTACCCCGCGGCCCGGGCCTACCGGGATGCCCGCATCAACCGCATCTGGGAGGGGACCAACGAGATCAACCGGCTCCTCATCGTGGACATGCTCAGCAAGCGTGCCCAGCGGGGACGTTTGGACCTCCTGGCAGCAGTCCAGCGGGTGGCAGAGGGGCTCACGTCCCCGGAGGGGTTGGAGGCCCCCGGGGAGGGACCGCTCGCGGAGGAGGCGGCCCTTGTGGAGGGGATCAAACAGGTGGCCCTGCTGAGCACCGGGGTGGCGGTGCGGAGGTACCTGATGGAACTGGAGGAGCAGCAGGAGATCGTGGGGTGGCTGGCGGATCTCGCCATGGAGGTCTTCGCCGCGGAGAGCGCGGTGCTGCGGGCCCAGAAGGCTATGCTGCGGCAGCACCCGCGCTCGTCGATCCATGCCACCCTGGCCCGCGCCTACCTCCACCTGAGCCTGCCTCGGGTGGAGGCCACCGCACGGAGCATCCTCGCCGCGTCGCAGGAAGGGGACGAGCTGCGCACCGCGCTCGCGGGGCTACGCCGGCTGCTGCGGTACACGCCCGTGAACCTCGTGCGGCTGGGGCGGGAGGTGGCACAGGCCGTGGTGGCGGCGGAGGGGTATCCGCTGTGAGGGGGTGAGGGGATGGCGGTTCAGGCGGAGGCGGGGTTTGAACGGCCTTGGATCCGGTTCTACGATCCCGGGGTTCCGGCCACCCTAGGGTATCCGGATCTCCCGCTCGGGGCGCTGCTGCGGGAGGCGGCGCGGAAGTACGGGGACCGCACCGCTTTGGTGTTCTTCGGCCGGCGCATCTCCTTTCGGGAGCTCGATGTCCTCACGGATCGGTTCGCCGCGGGCCTCCAGCGGCTTGGAGTGCACAAGGGAACCCCCGTCTCCTTGCATCTTCCCAACTGCCCCCAATTCGTGATCGCCTACTACGGGATCCTCAAGGCGGGCGGGGTGGTGGTTCCCCACAACCCCCTCTACACAGAGCGGGAGATCGCCCATCAGCTTCAGGATAGCGGGGCGGAGGTGGCCATCACCCTCTCCCTGATGTACCCCAGGGTGGCGGCCGCATCCCGCACAAGCCGCGTGCGGGAGATCGTGTACACGGGGATTCACGAGTACATGCCCCCGCTGCTTCGCCTGCTGTATCCCCTCAAGGCCCGACGGGAGGGGCAGTGGGTGGAGGTCCCGCGGAAGGCAGGGGTCCGGCCGTTTGGGGAACTGGTGCGGGATGGAGCCCCGCGGCCTGTGGAGGTGGCTCCCGACGACCCCGCGGTGTACCTGTACACCGGCGGGACCACGGGAACGCCTAAAGCCGCGGTGCTGACCCACCGGAACCTCGTCTGTAACTGCCTCCAGACCGCGGCGTGGAACAGCGACTTCCGTCCCGGGGAGGAGCGGGCCCTGGCGGTGATTCCCTTCTTTCACAGCTACGGGATGACCGCGGTGATGAACTATGGGATCTGGAGCGGGGTGACGGTGATCCTACTCCCTCGGTGGGAGCCCCGGATGGTGCTGGAGGCCATCCGCAGATACCGGCCCACCATGTTCCACGGAGTCCCCACCATGTACATGGCCCTGCTCGGCAACCCCGAGCTTGCGAGGTACGACCTGCGCAGCATCCGGGTGTGCATCAGCGGGGCCATGGCCTTGCCCCAGGAGGTGCAGCGGCGGTGGGAGGAGGCCACGGGCGGCAGGCTGGTGGAGGGCTACGGGCTCACGGAAGCCTCGCCCGTCACCCACTGCAATCCCATCCTCGGCCATCGCAGGCCCGGCAGCATCGGGGTGCCGCTGCCGGACACGGATGCCCGGGTCGTGGACCCGGAGACCGGGGAGGAAGTGCCGCCGGGGGAGGTGGGGGAGCTCGTGGTGCGGGGGCCGCAGGTGATGCGGGGCTACCTCAACCGACCGGAGGAGACCGCGGCGGCCCTGCGGGAAGGGTGGTTGTTTACGGGCGATATGGCGTGGCGGGATGCGGATGGCTTCTTCTATATCGTGGACCGCAAGAAGGAGATGATCAACGTGGGCGGGCTCAAGGTGTACCCGCGGGAGGTGGAAGAGGTCCTGTATCGCCACCCCGCGGTGCAGGAGGCTGCCGCGATCCCCGTACCGGACCCGGAACGGGGAGAAGTGGTGAAGGCCTTCTTGGTCCTCCGGCCGGGGATGCAGGTGAGCCCGGAGGAGCTGATTGCTCACTGCCGACGGGAACTCGCGCCCTACAAGGTCCCCCGGATGGTGGAGTTCCGGGACCAGCTCCCGAAGAGCCTTATCGGAAAGGTTCTGCGCCGGGTCCTCGCGGAGGAGGAGCGGGCCCGGGCCGCGGGGGCTTGAGGCGCCCGCGGGGATGTTCCGCTCCCGGTTCTGGGCTGCCCTCCACCGCCACCGCCGCCGGTACCTCCTCGGATACGCGGCCGCCCTGGGCTCCATCGGCATGGCGCAGCTCGCCCCCTGGATCCTCAAGGCCGCGGTGGATGGGATCCAGAGGGGGGAAGGCCGCCTGCTGGAAGCCGCGGTGGGCCTGGCGACGGTTGCCCTCCTGGAGGCGGCCCTCAGCTACGCCATGCGCATGCAGATCCTCGGAGCAGCGCTCTGCATTGAGACCGAGCTCCGCCGGGAGCTCTTCCAGCACCTGGAGCGCATGGATCCGGCTTTCTTCCACCGGTGGCAGACGGGAGACCTCATGGCCCGGGCGGTGAACGACCTCCGGGCGGTGCAGCGGTTTGTGGGAATGGGCCTCATGCGGGCCGTGCACACTGCGGTGATGGTGGCCCTCTCCGTGGCCTTCATGCTGCGCATGAGCACCTTCCTCACCCTCTCCACCCTCCCCGTCCTCCTCCTCATCCCCGGGCTGTTTGGAATCCTGGGCCGGGAGATCCGCCGGCGGTTCGAGGAGGTCCAGGCGCTCTATGGCCGCCTCTCCTCCCGGGCACAGGAGAACTTCAGCGGCATCCGGGTGGTGAAGGCCTTTGCCCAGGAGGAGGCGGAGGTGGCGCGCTTCCGGAGGGAGAGCGAGGCGCTCGCCCACGCGAACGTGCGGCTCAGTCGCATCCAGGGTCTTTTGTGGCCCGCAGTAGGCTTCCTCCTGGGCGGGTCCGCGGTCCTCCTGTTGTGGATTGGGGGAGGGGAGGTGATCCGGGGACGCATCACCCTGGGCCAGCTGGTGCAGTTCTCCTACTACCTCGCCCGCCTGAGCTTCCCCGTGATCGCCACGGGGTGGGTGCTGAGCCTGTGGCAACAGGGTCGGGCGTCCATGGAGCGCCTGGAAGAGATCTTCCGGATCCGGCCCGCCATCGCGGACCCGGAGGATCCCGTGCGGCTGGAGACCGTGCGGGGGGAGATCGAGTTCCGGGACGTGTGGGTCTCGTATGAGGGAAGGCCCGTGCTGCAGGGGATCAGTCTGAGGATCCCTGCAGGGAGCACGGTGGCCATCGTGGGTCCCACAGGTTCGGGCAAGTCTACGCTTCTCCTCCTGATCCCGCGTCTGCTGGATCCCACCTCCGGACAGGTCCTGCTGGACGGGGTGGACCTCCGGCGGCTGCCGCTCCGGACCGTGCGGGAAGCCGTGGGACTCGTGTCCCAGGACCCGTTTCTCTTCAGCGACACCCTGTGGGAGAACATCGCCTACGGGGCGGACTCCGGGGACGGAAAACGGGTGCAGGAGGCCGCCCGGATCGCCCGCCTGGTACAGGATGTGGCCGCGTTCCCCCACGGATTCGAGACGGCGGTGGGGGAACGAGGGGTCACCCTTTCCGGCGGCCAGAGGCAGCGGGCGGCTCTGGCCCGGGCCCTGGCCCGGGATCCCCGGATTCTGATCCTGGACGACGCCCTGAGCAGCGTGGACGCCCAGACAGAGGAGGAGATCCTGCAGGCCCTGCGGCCGGTGCTGCGGTCGCGGACGGTCCTGCTCGTCTCCCACCGGGTCTCCACCCTTCGGGACGCGGATCGGATCGTAGTCCTGGACGGCGGCCGGATCGTGGAGCAGGGCACTCCGGAGGAACTGCTGCGGCGCGGGGGGATGTTTGTGGAGCTCTACGAGAAGCAGCGGTTGCGGCAGGTTCTGGAGGCGGAGGAACCGTGAGCGGACGGCTGGCTGAGGAGGAGCTCCTGGATCGGCCCTACGACCACCGGCTCCTGCGGAGGCTGCTGGCCTACATGCTTCCCTACCGGACCACCGTGGCCGCAGCGCTCGTGCTCCTCCTCCTCGCCTCCCTGCTGGAGCTGGCGGGCCCGCAGCTGTACCGGATTGCCATCGACCGGGCCATCGTTCCTTCCCTGGAGCGCGGTACCGTGGATCGGGGGACCCTCTCCGCCCTCGCCCTCCTCTACCTCCTCGCCCTGGCCGCAGGCTTCGGCGCCCGGTGGCTGCAGCACTACCTGATGCAGACGGTGGCCCAACGGGCCATGGCGGAATTGCGTTCGGAGCTCTTCTCCCACCTCCAGCGGCTGCCCCTGCGCTTCTACGAGGGAAACCCCGTGGGGCGGCTCGTCACCCGGGTGACGAGCGACGTGGAGACCCTCAACGAGCTGCTCACCTCAGGTCTGGTGGCCGCCTTCGGGGACGTGCTGACCCTGGTGGGCATCATGGCCGCCATGCTCTGGCTGGACGTCCGCCTCGCCGTGGTCGCCTTCTGCGTGCTCCCCTTGGTGTACGGGGTCACGGGTCGGTTCCGCGGGCAGGCTCGGGAGGCGTACCGGGCGGTGCGAACACAGCTGGGCCGGATCAATGCCTTCCTCAACGAGCACATCAGCGGGATGCCCGTGGTCCAGCTGTTCACCCAGGAGGACCGGGCCTTGAGGCGCTTCGATGCCCTGAGCCGGGATTACCTGGACGCAAGCCTGCGCTCCCTCGCGGCCCTGGCCCGATTCTACCCCGCGGTACACTTCCTGGGCGTCCTGGCCGTGGCCCTGCTGATCTGGTACGGGGGCGGGCAGGTGATCCGGGGCGTGACGACCCTGGGAGTACTGGTGGCCATGATCCAGTACGCGGAGCGTTTCTTCGAGCCCGTGCGGGAGCTCGCGGACAAATTCAACCTCCTTCAGCAGGCCATGGCCAGCAGCGAGCGCATCTTCCGGCTGCTGGACGAGCCCGTGGCGGTGCAGGACCCCCCAAGCCCTGTACTGCTCGAGCGGGTGCGGGGGGAGATCGAGTTCCGGGACGTGTGGTTCGCATACGGGGAGGCTCCGGTGGACGGGGACGGTGCGGGATGGGCCCTGCGCGGGGTGTCCTTCCGCATCGCGCCGGGGGAGCACGTGGCCGTAGTAGGCTATACGGGAGCGGGCAAGACCTCCCTCGTCAACCTCCTGCTGCGGTTCTATGATCCCCAGCGGGGGCAGGTGCTCCTCGACGGGGTGGACGTCCGGCGGATGCGGCAGCGGGACCTGCGGCGGCACGTGGGGCTGGTCCTGCAGGACACTTTCCTCTTCAGCGGCACCATCGCGGACAACATCCGGTTGTTCAATCCGGACATCCCGGATACCCAGGTGGAGGCCGCGGCACGGTTGGTGGGCGCAGATCGGTTCATCGACCAGCTCCCGAACGGCTATCAGACGGAGGTGGGCGAGCGAGGGGTGCGGCTCAGCGCGGGGCAGCGGCAGCTGGTGGCCCTGGCCCGCGCCCTCGCCTACAACCCGGAGGTGCTGGTGGTCCTGGACGAGGCTACGAGCAACGTGGACACGGAGGCCGAGGGACTCGTCCGGGAGGCCCTGCGGGGAGCTCTCCGGAACCGCACCGTGCTCCTCATCGCGCACCGGTTAAGCACCGTCCAGCATGTGGACCGGATCCTGGTGCTGCACAGGGGCCGCGTGGTGGAGGAGGGGACCCATGCGCGGCTCCTGGCCCGGGACGGCATCTATGCCAAGCTGTACCGGTTGCAGGCCCATCCGGTCCCGGGGGGGATCCGATAGGGGGGGAGGAGGGAGGATGCACAGCGAGCAGGAGATCCTGACCCGAATCCGAGCCATCATCGGGGAGGCGGTGGCGGAACGGCGCGGCCTGGTGGCGTACACCCAGCTGGGAGCCGCGGAGATGGACCAGCTGGCCCGCCAGACGGAGCGGGAAGCCCTGGAGCGGGTGGCGGCGCTCCTGCCGGAAGCGGCCTTTCGCCCGGAGCTGGTGCAAATCCGGGATGCCCTCGCGGAGATGCAGGCCGCCCTCGCGGACCTCGAGGCCCGGACGGACATCCGCGAGAGCTCCCGCCGCCTCGCCCGCGACGAGGTAGTCTGGCAGACCTTCGAGCGCGTCCTGACCCTGCTGGGGTACGGGGAGGTCTAGCGGCGACGCCGGCCGCCCCTCTTGGCCCTGGTGTTCCGCTTGAGATCCGCGAGGCGCTCCTGGCTCTCGCGCAGGAACGCCCGCAGCTTTTCCTCGAAAGTGGTGCGGTGGTACTGCGCTCTCGTCCGTTCCTCCGGCGGGAGGGCCTGTCGGAGGGAAAGATCCAGCCGGCCCCGTGCATCGGTGCCGAGAACCTTCACCCGCACGCGCTGGCCCTCCCTCAGGTACTCCCGGACGTCCCGGACAAAGGTATCCGCGATCTCGGAGATGTGCACAAGCCCCGTGCGGCCGTCGGGCAGGGTCACGAACGCACCGTAGGTTGCAATCCGGGCGACAGTACCCTCCAGGATCTGCCCGGGCTCCGCCGCAACCCGCAGCTCAGGGTCCATGGCCCCAAACGCCCCCCCATCGAAGGGCTTCGTGCCACCAGTGTAGGGTGGCGGAGCCGACCCGTCAACGCGCCACCGGTCAAGCAGCGAGCGCAGAAGGCAGCGCCCATTCTGCCTGCTCCGTGAGCGCACGCCCACGGCCGGTGGCCCGGTGAACACCTCCACCGCCTGTTCTCTCTGCTCGATCCGGTAGACGATCCACGCTTTTCAGCCTGGAGCCTGCGGCGCAACGGGTCTGGGGATGACGACGTCTACGGGCCCACCGCGAAGTCCAGCACCTGCGGCTGCACCAGACGCTCGTAGTCTGCGTAGCGCATGCGGATGGTCTCCCGGTGGGTGCCCGCGTTGAACACGATCTCCGGATCCCGGGTAAGGGAGCGGTCCACATACACGGGGATCCCGTAGAGGTACCCGAACGGCGGCATGGCCCCCACCTCGCAGTCGGGGAACACCTCCGCGAACTCCTCCTCGTGCGCGAGCCGGGCGGAGGCGGCTCCCATCTCCCTGCGGAGCCGCTCCAGATCCACCCGGTACGGAGCGGGCAGGACCAGCATCACGAGCCGGTCGTCCACCTTCGCCATCACCACCTTGGCCACCTGGTAGCCGCTCACGTGCAGCTGGGCCGCCACCTCCTGCGCGGTGTACGCCACAGGGTGTATCATCACCTGGTAGGAAATCCCTGCCTCCTCCAGCATCCGCTGGAGCCGCTCCCGGCACAGCATCCTTCCCCCTCCTTTCGGCCCGCCTCCGGGCACCTCCAGGTTGGCACAGGATCGGGCCCGCACGCCACCCGTGCTTAAGAATCCTCCCGCGGATTCTCGTCGCACATCCGCTCCAGGGCGTCCAGTTGCGCGGGTTCCCCGATGGCCAGGAGTCGGTCGCCTTGCTGGAGGATCTCCTCCGGTCCCGGATTGCGGATCTCCTGGCCGTCCGGATGGGTGAGGGCGGCAACCAGGGCGCCCGTCCGCTCCGCGAGCCGCGCCCCGCGCAGGGATCGGTGGATCAAGTCCGGGTTGCGCACCACCACCTCCCGGACCTGCAAACCCTCCGGGAGCCCCTCCATCCGCAGGGCCTCCGGCCAGTGGGCTCTGGCCCGCTTGAGGTACGCCCTCCCCGCCTCGTGATCTATGCCGAGCCGATCCAGGCTGTGCCGAACCATGGTGAGGGCCGCCTCCACCTCCGGCTGGATCACCTCCGTGGCACCGGCTTCGAGGAGGAGGGCCCGGTGGCGGGATGCGTGGACCCGGGCGAGGATGGGCAGGTTCGGGTTGAGCTCCCGCAGGGCCCGCACGCACCGGTACGCGGCCCCGAAATCGGGGACGGCCACCACCGCCATCCGCGCCCGCTCCGCCCCCGCCCGCCGGAGCGCAAGAGGGTTGCCGACTTCGCCGAACACCGCCCGTGCCCCACGGGCCCTGGCAGCCTGGAGGGCCTCGAGGTCCAGGTCCACCACCGCGTACGGGATTCCGAAGGCGTCCAAAGCGTCTGCCACCTCCCGGCCCACCCGGCCGAATCCGCACAGAACCACGTGTTCGGTCAGGCGGTCCGTTCCCCGGCCCACCACCCTCGGGGTCACACCGTGCATCCCCACCATCCGCTCCATCCAGCCGGGGCGGTGGCGGAAGGCCGCGGCGTTGAGGAGGATGGTGAGGAGGGAAGCGGCGAGCACAGCCTCGTACAGGGACTCGGGGAGAAGGCCCTGCGCGCGGGCTGTGCCCGCCACCAGGTACGAGAACTCCCCCATCTGCGCGAGGCCCACCCCGCACACCGCCGCGATCCCGCGGGGGTAGCCCGCGGCCCGCACCACCACGGCCCACACCAGGGCGTTCCCCACGGCCACCAGGAGCACCAGTCCCAGGATCACCCCAGCCTGCTCCACCAGGGTCGCGGGGTCCAGCAACATCCCCATGGAGACAAAGAACACGGCCACGAACACGTCCCGAAGCGGCAGCACCCGGCTCAGGGTCTCGTATGCGAACTCCGATTCGCTCACCACCAGCCCAGCCAGAAACGCCCCCAGGGCCAGGGAGAGCCCCATATGGGCGGTGAAGGCCGCGGTCCCCACCGCCAGGGCAACCACCGCCAGCAGGAAGAGCTCCGCGCTGCGGGTGCGGGCGATCCGGGCGAGAAGGTGGGGCACCGCGCGCCGGGCCAGCCACAGAAGCGGCAGCAGGACCACCGCGGCCTGCAGGAATCCCCGGAGCAGGAGATCCGCTCCTGTCTGGCCCGCAGGGGCGAGGGCGGGGAGGATCGCGGGCACCAGCACCACGATGAGATCCTGGGCGAGGCTGATGCCCATCAGGATCCGGCCGTGCAAGGATCCCAGCTCGTGGCGATCCTGCAGGAACTTGAGGAGGACCGTGGAACTCGCCACGCTGAGGGCTACGCCCACCGCGAGACGGGAAGGGAGCGGCCAACCCACGAGGGCGCCGAATCCCGTGGCCATCAGCACGATGGCGGCCATGCCGAGGGGCGTGCCGTACAGGGCCACCCGCCGGACCCGCCACAGATCCTGAAGGGAGAACTCCAGTCCCGCACAGAAGAGCAACAGGATCAATCCGATCTGGGCAAAGAGCTCGAAGGTCTGAGGGGCGCGGAGGGTGGGTCCGGGAGTGGCGGGTCCCACCAGGACGCCCGCGAGGATGTACCCTACCACGGGCGGTGCGTGCAGGAGGTGGGCGACCAATCCTCCCGCCACCGCCGCGCCCAGGAGCAGTCCCAGGTCCACAAAGAGGGTGCTCACACCTCTATCTTGGCATGCGGTTTGACGCCCGGAGGTCTGTCGGGTAGCCTGGGAGCGGTTTTGGCTGGGTGGTTTTCCAGCATCCCACCATGGAGAGTGCGCTGGCCTGGATTCCGCTCCTCCCCGTCCTGGGGGGACTAATGGCCTCCGCCACAACGCCCAGAAGTGCGGGCTGGGTGAGCCTGCTGGTCTCCATGGCGACCCTGGCCTCCGTGGGGAGTCTTGTGCCCCCGGTGGCGGAGGGGCGTGCGATAGAGGTCTCCCTGACGTGGTTCCCGGGGATCGGCGTGTGGTACGCCCTGCGGGCCGATGGACTGGGCGTGCTGTTCAGCCTACTGGTGGCGGGGGTGGGCGTGCTCATCATCCTGTACGCCATGCCGTACATGGCACACGAGCGACGCACACCCGCCTTCTTCGCTTTCCTCCTGCTCTTCATGGGGGCCATGCTGGGCGTGGTGCTGGCGGACGACCTCGTGGTCCTGTACGTCTTCTGGGAGCTCACCTCCCTCAGCAGCTTCCTCCTCATCGGGTTCCACCACGAGGAGGCTCAGGCCCGACAGGCAGCCCTCCGGGCTCTGTTGGTGACGGTGGTGGGAGGGCTGGGGCTGCTGGGCGGGGTGGTGCTCCTCGGGGCTGTGGGCGGGAGTCTGCAGCTCTCGGAGCTGGAGCGGCACGCGGATCGCATCCGCACAAGCCCCCTTTATCCCTGGATCCTGGGTCTGGTCTTCCTGGGGGCCTTCACCAAGTCCGCCCAGGTCCCGTTCCACTTCTGGCTTCCGGGCGCCATGGTGGCGCCCACGCCCGTGAGCGCCTACCTCCACTCCGCCACCATGGTGAAGGCCGGGGTGTTTCTGCTCCTGCGCCTGGCTCCCCTCCTGGGCGGCGCAGAAGCCTGGCGCGAGGGACTTGTGCCCGCGGGGATCGTGACGTACCTCTTCGCGAGCCTTTTGGCCCTGTTCCAGGACGATCTCAAGGCCCTCCTGGCCTATGGAACCGTGGCCTCCCTGGGGCTCGCCACCGCCCTCGTGGGCTCCGGGAGCC
Source organism: Armatimonadota bacterium (assembly GCA_025059775.1). NCBI lineage: Bacteria > Bacillati > Armatimonadota > Armatimonadota bacterium. Next base: position 221,274 of record JANXCW010000001.1, on the reverse strand, counting down.
CCGAGGGCATGTTTGCCGCTATGGCCTACCTCCTTGCCCACGCGGCATACAAGGGAACACTGTTCCTGGTGGCGGGGGCGGTGGAGCACGAGGTGAAAACCCGACGGATCTCGGAGCTGCGGGGCCTTGCCCGGCGGATGCCCCTCACCGCCGGCACCGCGGTGCTGGCGGTGCTCTCCCTGATGGGGTTTCCCGGGTTTGCGGGGTTTGTGGCGAAGCAAGCCGCGGAAAAGGCCCTGCACGGGTGGGTGCACGAGGCGGTGCTCGCAGGTGGGGTGCTCACCGCGGCCTACGGGCTCCGGTTCTGCAGCGTGTTCTGGGGAACGAGGAAAGCACCGCGGGGCCACGATGCCCCATGGCTCCTCCTGCCGGCTCTGGTGCTGGCCGCGGCCGGTTTCGTGCTCGGCCTGTATCCAGCGCTCTACGAACAGGCCCTTGGGTTCCTGCATCCGGAGGCGAACGTCTTCTCCGGGCTCACCGCGGAGAAGGCGGCCGTCCCGGTCGGGAGCGCGTTGCTGGGCGGGGTGCTGGCCCGGTGGGCCGCGCGCTTCCCCGCTCGCCTTCCGCTTCCCGGCGGGGAGGCGGCCTTCGAGGGGGTGTATGGGGGGGTGTTGGGTTTCGCCCGGTTCCTCACCCGTCACACGGTCACGGGCCGGCTCCGGGACTATCTCGCGGTGAGCCTCGTGATCCCCGTGGTGGGCGCGGGAGCCGTGCTCCTCTCCGAGGGGCGTTTTCCATCCGTCGGAATCCGGACGGCACCCTACGAGGGTGTGGTGCTCCTCCTGGGCCTGGGGGCGGTGGCCTTCACGGTCCTAGCCCGGAGTCTGGTGGCCCAGGTGGTGGCGGTCGGAGCGGTGGGCTATACCGTGGCGTTGCTGTACATCGGTCTGCGGGCCCCGGACCTGGCGTTGACCCAGATCCTGGTGGAGACGGTAACCCTGGTGCTATTTTTGGCCGTGGTCCTCCACCTCCGCCACCCCGAGGAGCCCACGCGTCACCCGGCCTGGGCCCTGGATCTCTTGATGGCCGTAGGAGTGGGCGCGATCACCGCGGCGTTTGCGGCCCTGATCCTTCCGGGACCGCCCGCCCGCCACCTCTTCTCGTACTTCGTGCACAAGGCTCCGGAGGCGGGCGGCCGCAACCTCGTGAACCTCATCGTAGTGGACTTCCGGGGGCTGGACACCCTGGGGGAGATCACGGTACTGGGAATCGCGGCCCTGGGGGTGCTTGCCCTGGCGAGCCGGCCGGGCACGCGCGTGGCGCACCACCTGGTGGCGCCCGTACGGTCCCTGATCCTCGAGACCGCGGTCCGGGTGGCCTCTCCCGCGGTGGCCGCGTACGCGCTGGTGCTGCTGGGAACGGGCCACTACGGGCCGGGAGGTGGGTTCGTGGCGGGCCTCATGACGGCCATGGCGCTCTTCGCCTGGGCCGTGGCCTTCGGGTTCGACGCCATCCCGCAGGACTGGCTGCGGCCGCTTGCTGCGGGGCTGGGGATCGCGTACGGCACCGGAGCCCTCACGGCAGCCCTGGGGCGTCCGTTTTTGACCCACGGCCCGGTCTTCCTGGGACCTGTGAAGACCACCACGTCGCTGCTGTTCGACTTCGGGGTGTACGTGCTCGTGGTGGCGGCCACGCTGAGCGCGGCCCGCACCCTGATCCTGGTGCGGCCCCGATGACGATCCTGTTGCCGCTCTTCGTGGGGTCCCTCTTCGGCGCGGGCACGTGGCTGCTGCTGGGCCGCTCCATCGTGCGGCAGATCATCGGGCTCGCCCTGATCGGCCACGGCGCCAACCTCATGATCCTCCTGGCCGGCGGGGTGCAGGGCGCAAGCGCCCCCATTCTGGGGAACCCTCCGCCCTTGGCGGATCCCCTCCCGCAGGCCCTCATCCTCACCGCCATCGTGATCGGGTTCGGAGTTCTGGCGTTCCTGCTGGCCCTGGGGTATCGCATGCACGCCTACGAGGAGGAGGATTCGTGAACCTGGCCATCGTGCCCGTGATCCTCCCCCTCGCCGTCGGTGCTTTGTGCGCGGCCCTGGAGTCCGAGCGGGTGCGGGAGCGGCTCAGCCTCGTGGGGGCTTTAGGTACCCTGGGGGCTGCCGTGTGGCTCGTGGGGATGGTGCGGCAAGGCGGAGTGGTGGTGCTCCGGGCGGGCGGCTGGCCCGCGCCCTACGGGATCACCTTCGTGGTGGACGGCCTGGGTGCCCTCATGTGCGGGATCAGCAGCTACGTGGCCACCGTAGCCCTGTGGTTCGGCCTGAAGGAAGCGACGCCTCGGTACCACCGGTACTGGCATGCGGGGTGGCATCTGCTTCTGGGCGGGATGAACGGGGCCTTCCTCACGGGAGACCTGTTTAACCTGTACGTGTTCTTCGAGATCCTTCTCATCGCCTCGTACTTCCTGCTGACCCTGGGGGCCTCGCGGGAGCAGGCCCGGGAGGCCTTCACCTACGTGGCCCTGAACCTCATAGCGTCCACCCTGTTTTTGGTGGCGGTGGGATTGCTCTATGCGGCCACGGGAACGGTGAACATGGCGGACCTGGCGCGCCGGCTTCCCAACGCTTCCCCCGCCCTCGTGCGGAGCGGGGTGGTGCTGCTCGCCACCGCCTTCGGCCTGAAGGCCGCCGTCTTCCCCCTGTATTTCTGGCTCCCGCACGCCTACGCGATCCCCCCGGGTTCCGTGGCCGCCTACTTCGGCGGGATGCTCACCAAGGTGGGGGTGTATGCCCTGTACCGGCTCTTCACCACCCTCTCCCCCCTGGGGGGGCCAGATCCCCTGTGGCTTGGGGTGGCCAGCTGCACCATGGTGTTTGGGGTCCTCGGGGCTTTGGCCCAGGAGGAGATCCGTCGAATCCTCTCCTTCCACATCGTGAGCCAGATCGGGTATATGATTCTGGGCCTGGCTTTGGGGACACGAGCGGGGCTGGCCGCGGGGATCTTCTACGTGTTGCACAACATCGCGGCGAAGACTGCCCTGCTGCTGGTGAGCGGCGCCGTGGAGCGGGTCTGGGGGACGGGGCACCTTTCTGCTCTCTCGGGTCTTGCCCGGATCCAGCCTGTCCTAGGAATCCTGTTCCTGATCCCTGCTCTCTCCCTCTCGGGGATCCCTCCCCTTTCGGGTTTCTGGGGAAAGATGGGGTTGCTGGTGGCAGGGGTGGCCGCGTACGGGGAGAGACCGAACCCCTGGATCCCCCTCGCCCTCTGGACGAGTATCCTCGTGAGTCTGTTGACCCTCGCATCCATGATGAAGATCTTCACGCAGGCCTTCTGGGGGCCGGTGTCTCGGCGCAGGAGGGCAGGGGGGGAGCTGCTGGTGCCCACCGCGGCCATGGCGGCCCTCACGGTCTTCTGGGGCCTGGGCGGCCGGTGGCTGTGGGAGCTCACCTGGTCTGCGGCCGGCCAGCTCCTGGACCGGGAGGGGTACTTCGAGGCGGTGCTGGGGGGAGTGAAGTGAGGCGGCTCGTGGGAGCCATGGGGCTTGCGGTGGTGTTCGCGTACGAGGTGGTGGCCGCCAATCTTGCCATGGCCGCCCTCATCCTGAACCCCCGCAGGAGGAACCGGCCCGGATTCGTCCGCTTCCCCCTGCGGGTGCGACGGCCTGCGGCCATCACGGCCTTGGCCAACGCCATCACCATGACCCCGGGCACCATGACCGTGGACGTGACTCCAGACCGTGGTGCGTTGCTGGTGCACGTCTTCGATCTGGAGGATCCGGAGGCCGTGGTGCAGCGGATCCGGGGACGGCTGGAGCGCTGGGTGGCGGAGGTGTTCGAGTGATCACGGCCGCGGCAACCCTTGCCATCGCGCTCCTGGTGGGCGCTTTGGGCTGCTGTGTGGTGCGGTTGGTGCTGGGGCCTACCTTCCCCGACCGCATCGTGGCCTCGGATACCCTCGTGCTGGTGGTGATGAACCTGGTGCTGACCCTGGGGGTGCTGTGGCGGACCCGGGACTACGCGGACGTTCCCGTGCTGCTGGCGGCCTTGGGGTTTGTGGGTACTGTGGCCGCGGCCCAGTTCATCCGGCGGGGAGGTCCCCTTGCGTGAGCTGGTGGTCTCCATCCTGCTGGTGGGCGGTGCCGCCTTTACCCTGATTGCGGGAATCGGGCTCTTACGGGCCCCGGACACCCACAGCCGCCAGCAGGTCTCCACGAAAGCAGCCACCTTCGGAGCCGCGGGAGCGCTGCTGGGTTCCCTCCTCTTCTTCGGCGGTGGGTTCCAGGAGCTGTTGGTGGCTGGGTTCCTCCTCCTCACCGTGCCCGTGGGAACCCACCTGCTCGCGAAGGCCGTCTACGAGCTGCATCACCACGGGAGGGGGGATCCGAAGTGGCCAGACTCCGAAGGGTCCTGATTGCGGGGCTATGGACCCTCCTCCGGGCAGCGCCTCCTCAAGGTGTTCGTGGTGAGCACGCCGAATCCCACCGTGGCGTTCCCCTGCAGGGGAGGAGACGGATGACGGGACCTGAAGAAGAGGTGCTGGTGGTACCTCGGGAGCGGCTGTTTGCGGGGGACTGCTTCGAGGGCCTCAGGTGGCAGGGACTTGCGGACTTCCTGGAACGGATCCGACGACACGGAACTTTCCGCCCCCGCGGGGAGGTGGAGGAGGATCCCTCGTGGAAGCAGATCATCCCGTACGCGGTGGTGCGCCGCGGGAAGGAGGTGTTTCTGTTCCGACGCACGGACCGGGGCGGGGATGCGCGGCTGCACCACCTGTACGCCCTGGGGGTGGGCGGCCACGTCAACCGGCAGGACACGGGGGATCCCCTGGAGGCGGGGCTACAACGGGAGCTCGGGGAGGAGCTGGAGTTCACGGCTCCCTGGCAGGCGCGGATGGTGGCGGTGCTCAACGACGAGAGCACACCCGTGAGCCGGGTGCACTTCGGGCTGGTGTACGAGGTGCGGACCGCGGGGGACGTGCGGGTGCGGGAGACCCAGACGCTGGTTGGCGGTTTCGTCCCCGTGGAACGCCTGCGGGACTACTATCCCTGGATGGAGAGCTGGTCCCAGCGGGTGGTGGAGGGGTTCAGGTGGTGAGTTCGTTCGAGCTCCCGGCGCCGGGACTACACCTGGAGCGCACCCTGAGCTGCGGCCAGACCTTCCGGTGGTCCTGGGTGGGGCGATGGGCCCGGGGGGTGGTGGGGCGCACGGTGCTGTGGCTGGACCCCATGCCAGGCTATCTGCGGGTTTACGCGGAGGGAGAGCCGCTCAGGCCGGAAGCGGTGCGGACGTACCTGTTGGGCAGAGGACCCGTGCGGGCGGCGGAGCGGCGGCTGTGCTTCGACCCCGTGCTCCGCCGGATCCTCCCCCTTACCCGCGGCATCTCCCTTCTCGTGCAGGACCCGTGGGAGGTCCTCTGCAGCTTCCTCATCTCCCAGAACAACAACATCCCCAAGATCCGCCTTAGCATCGAGCGGCTGTGCCAGGCGCTGGGAGAACGGATCTCGGCCCGGACGGAGGCGTTTACCTTCCCTTCTCCCGAACGCATCGCGGAGGCCCCCGTCCGGATCCTCAAGGGCGCGTCCCTCGGCTATCGTGCCTCGTACCTGCGGGCCACCGCCCGGATCGTGGCCGATCGGCTCGTGGACCTCGGGGCCCTGCGCCGTGCTCCTCTCGAGGAGGCGCGGGAGGCCCTCCTGGAGCTCCCCGGGGTGGGGGAGAAGGTAGCGGAGTGCGTGCTCCTGTTTGGACTCGGGCACCAGGAGGCGTTTCCCGTGGACGTGTGGGTGCGGAGGGCGGTCCTGGAGCTGTACTTCGGCGGACGTACCCGTACTCCACGCGAGATCCGGGTTTGGGCGCGGGAGCGGTTTGGGACGCTGGCGGGCCTGGCCCAGCAGCACCTCTACCACTTCGCCCGTACCTCCGGACGCATCCGGAGCGACCGGGGCGGGGAAGCGGTGTAGGGCCCGTGGATGCGCCTAGGGGCCCTCCTGCTCCTGCTGCTCGCCGCCGCTTCCCACGCCACCTGGAACCTCCTGGCAAAACGGGCGGGGGGTGGAGTGGCCCTCACGTGGCTGTTCGAGAGCCTCGCCGTCCTCCTGTACCTGCCCCTAGGGATCGTCTCCACGATCCTTCAGAAGCCCCGAATCGGGGGGGTGGAAGTGGGGTCCGTGCTGGGATCCGCGGTGCTGCACCTGGGCTATTTCCTCGCCCTGCAGCGGGCATACCGCGCGGGAGACCTCTCCGTGGTGTACCCCGTGGCGCGGGGCACCGGGCCGTTCCTGGCCACCCTGGCGGCCATCGCCTTTCTGGGAGAGCGCCCCACGCCTCCCGCACTCCTCGGTGCCCTGCTCATCGTCGGGAGCCTGTTGGGCCTCATCCGAGGGGAATCCCTGCGGCGCTGGACCTCCCCGGACCGGTGGGCCCTGGGCTACGGCGTCCTCACGGGGGTGTTCATCGCGGGCTACACCCTGTGGGACAAGCACGCGGTGAGCGCTCTCCGGATCCCTCCGATCCTCCTGGACTGGGGAAGTCATGTGGGGCGGTGGCTCCTGCTTACCCCGCTCATCCGGTACCGGTGGCCGGAGGTCCTCCGACACTGGGGGGTGCACCGTGTGGAGGTCTTCGGACTGGCGGTGTTGGTCCCCCTCTCCTACATTCTCGTGCTCACCGCCCTCCGCAGTAGCCCCGTGAGCACCATCGCGCCCGCCCGGGAGGTGAGTATCCTCATAGGGACCTGGCTGGGGACCCGGGTGCTGGGGGAACAGGAAGCCTGGCGGCGGCTGCTGGTGGCCTGCGGGATGACCGCGGGGGTGATCCTGCTGGTGGTGGGCTGAGATTGACAATGACATTGTCAAAAGGATTGACAAGGAAGCGTAAGGCCAGCTACCATGGGGTTGGATCAGGAGGTGTTCTCGGTTGGGGCAGCGGAGGGTGAAGACGGACACCACACCGGTCTACGCCATCGGCATCGCCGCGGAGCTCCTGGGCGTCCACCCGAGAACCCTCCGGATCTACGAGGAAAAGGGGCTGATCCGGCCGGCCCGGCGGAACCGGATCCGCCTCTTCAGCGACCGCGACCTCCAGCGGGTGCGGCTCATCCAGTACCTCACCCGGGAGGTCGGGCTCAACCTGGCTGGGGTGAAGCTCTTCCTGGAGATCCAGGAGCGGTACGAATTCGTGGCGGATGTGATCCTGCAGTCGGCGGGAAAGCGCATCACACGGGAAAGGGGGGATTGAGATGAGCATCCTGCGGTGGGATCCGATCCGGGAGTTGCGCAGCATGCGGCGTACCATTGAGCGTCTGTTGGACGAAATGCTGGAGGACTTTGGAACGGAGGTCGAGGCTCCGGAGCGCCGTCGGGAGATCTGGCGGCCGGCGGTGGAGGTGTACGAGACCGACACGGATGTGGTGGTCCGGGCGGCGCTCCCAGGGGTGGATCCCAAGAGCATTGACGTGCAGGTGGACGACCGAAGCGTGACCGTAGCCGCGGAGCGCCGGGAGGAGAAGGAGGAGCGCGGCCGCAGCTACCACCGTCGGGAGCTGCGCTACGGCCGGTTCGAGCGGACCCTGCCGCTCCCCACGGAGGTGAAGCCCAACGAGGCCAAAGCCACCTACCGGGACGGGGTGCTGGAGGTCCGCGTCCCGAAGGCCGAGGCCGCGCAGACCCGGAAGGTGCGGGTGGAGGTCCAGTAGCCCAGAACCCGCAAGGAGGGATGTGCGATGGGCAAGGTGGTGGGCATTGACCTAGGCACCACGAACTCCGTGATCGCCGCCATCATCGGCGGGGAGCCCGTAGTGATCCCCAACCGCGAGGGGAGCCGGCTCACGCCGTCCGTGGTGGCCTTCACCAAGACCGGGGAGCGCCTGGTGGGCCAGATGGCCAAGCGCCAGGCCATCCTGAACCCTGAAAACACTATCTACTCCATCAAGCGGTTCATGGGTCGCCGCTACAGCGAGGTGGAGACGGAGCGGAAGATGGTGCCCTACAAGGTGGTAGAAGGACAGCACGGGATGGCCTGCGTGTACATCCCCGCGGTGGACCGCACGTTTACCCCGGAGGAGATCTCCGCCATGATCCTCCAGAAGCTCAAGGAGGACGCGGAGGCGTACCTGGGGGAGAAGATCGACGGGGCGGTGATCACCGTCCCCGCCTACTTCAACGACGCCCAGCGCACCGCCACCAAGAACGCGGGGGAGATCGCAGGGCTGAAGGTGCTGCGCATCATCAACGAGCCCACGGCCGCGTGTCTGGCCTACGGCCTCGACAAGAAGGGCTCGGAGACGGTGCTAGTGTGGGACCTGGGCGGCGGCACCTTCGACGTCTCCATTCTGGAGATCGGAGAGGGCGTCTTCCAAGTCCGGGCCACGGCCGGCGACACCCACCTGGGCGGGGACGACTGGGACGAGCGGATTGTGAACTGGCTGGCGGATGAGTTCCGCAGGCAGCACGGCATCGACCTGCGGCAAGACCGCCAGGCCCTGCAGCGGCTGCGGGAGGCCGCGGAGCGGGCGAAGATCGAGCTCAGCTCCATGGTCCAGACCACCATCAACCTTCCCTTCATCACCGCGGACGCCACCGGGCCCAAGCACCTGGACATGGTGCTGACCCGGGCCAAGTTCGAGGAGCTCACCGCGGATCTGGTGGAGCGGTGCATCCCGCCTTACCGCCAGGCCATGGGCGACGCTAAGCTCACGGAGCGGGACCTGCACGAGGTCATCCTGGTGGGCGGCAGCACCCGGATGCCCATGATCCAGGAGCTGGTGCGTCGGCTTACGGGCAAGGAGCCCAGCAAGGAGGTCCACCCCGACGAGGTGGTGGCCGTCGGCGCCGCCATCCAGGCGGGGGTCCTGGCGGGTCAGGTGCGGGAGGTGGTGTTGCTGGACGTGACTCCGCTTTCGCTGGGCATCGAGACCCTGGGCGGGGTCATGACGGTCCTGATTCCCCGCAACACCACCATTCCCACCCGGAAGAGCGAGATCTTCACCACCGCGGAGGACGGTCAGACCCAGGTGGAGATCCACGTGCTGCAGGGCGAGCGGCCCATGGCCCGGGACAACCGCACCCTGGGGCGGTTCATCCTGGATGGGATCCCGCCCGCCCCGCGGGGGGTGCCGAAGATCGAGGTTACCTTTGACATCGACGCCAACGGGATCCTCGCGGTGTCCGCTAAGGATCTGGCCACGGGCCGGGAGCAGTCCATCAAGATCACGGGTACCAGCACCCTCACCCGGGAGGAGATCGAGCGCATGATCCGGGAGGCGGAGCAGCACGCGGAGGAGGACCGCCGCAAGCGAGAGGAGGCGGAGGCCCTCAACCGCGGGGACAGCCTGGCCTATCAGGCGGAGCGGCTCCTGCGGGATCAGCTGAGTGCGGCGCCGGAAAGCGAGCGCAAACCCCTGGAGGAAAAGGCCAGGGCGCTGCGGGAGGCGGTGCAGGCCCGGGACGTGGCAAGGGTCAGGCAGCTCACGGAGGAGCTGCAGCAGATGATCTTCCGCGTTTCCGAGCGGCTGTACCGTGCCGCCGCGAGCGGCGCCCCCTCGGGCGGAGGAGGGTCCGGGGAGCGCAAGGGGCCGGACGATGTGATTGACGCAGAGTACAAGCCCAGCGACCAGTAGGGCGGGGAATTGGGGAGATGTCGGAGCGTGAGGATCGGCTGAACGCCCAAAGCGAGCCGCTAGGGGAATCGCAGGAAGCCTCGGCCTCCGGCGGGGATGGCCCCGTAGAACCCGCGCCCGCGGAGCCGGCGGAGGCACCCCCGGAGGAGATCCGGCGCCTGCGGGAGGAGGCGGAGCGCTACCGCCAGGAGGCGGAGCGCAACTGGCAGCAGTTCCTGCACGCGGCCGCGGACCTGGAGAACTACAAGAAGCTGGCGGCCCGGCGACAGGAGGAGGCCGTGGCGCGCGTGCGCCGGGCCATGCTGCAGATCGTGCTCGGGGTCCTCGACAACCTCGAGCGGGCCATCCGGTACGGAGAGCAGGCCCGGGACAATCAGGCCGTGGAGGGCATCCTGGAGGGCCTGCGCATGACCCACCGCTCCGTCCTGGAACAGCTGAGCCTTCTTGGGGTCCGGCCCATGGAGGCCGCGGGTGCCCGGTTCGATCCCTCCCGCCACGAGGCGGTGGAGCAGGTGTCCGCCGCGGAGGCCGGGGTGGAGCCGGGTACGGTGGTAGACGTGGTTCAGCAAGGGTACCTTGTGGGCGAGGAGGTGCTACGGCCCGCGCGGGTCCGCGTGGCTCAGTAGGCCATGGAGTTCAAGGACTACTATCGGATCCTGGGGGTGCCCCGGAACGCGGACACCAAGCAGATCAACGAGGCCTTCCGCCGCCTCGCCCGCCAGTACCATCCCGATGTGAACAAGGACCCCCAGGCCGCGGAGAAGTTTAAGGAGATCAACGAGGCCTACCAGGTCCTCAGCGACCCTGAGAAGCGCAAGCGCTACGACCAGGTGCTGGAGCTGCGGGAACGGGGCGTCCCCTGGGACCAGGTGTTCACGGGCCCGAGGGGCGAAGGCCCCGGCGAGTGGACCATCCTCTTCGGCGAGCCCGGAGAGGTGTTCGAGCGGTTCGAGGACTTCGGGTTCTCGGAGTTCTTCCGCCGCTTCTTCGGAGACCTGGGGATCCACGATCCCTTCGCCCGCGCGGGTCGCCGCCGCTTCTCTTTCGGCTTCACCCGCTCCGCCCCCCGGGAGGATATCACCGCCTCCGTGGAGATCTCCCTGGAGGAGGCCTTCCACGGCACGGAGCGGGAGCTGAGCCTGAGCCTGAACGGGCGCTCCCGCCGGATCCGGGTCCAGATCCCTCCCGGCATCCGGGATGGCCAGAAGGTGCGGGTACGGGGGGTGGTGGACGGGGCAGACCTCTACGTGGAGGTCCGGGTGCGGCCGCACCCCCTCTTCACCCGCGAGGGGGACGATCTGGTCTGTGAGATCCCGATCTCCCTGACGGAAGCCCTGCTGGGCGCGGAGATCGAGGCCCCGACGTTAGGGGGAAAGGTGAAGATGCGGATCCCGCCGGAGACCCAAAACGGCCAGGTCTTCCGGCTGCGGGGCCAGGGCATGCCCCGACTGGTGGGATCCGGGCGGGGGGATCTGCTGGTGCGGGTGAAGGTGGTGCTGCCCCAGCGGCTCTCGCCAGAGGAGCGGCGGCTTGTGGAGCAGCTGGGCAGGCTGCGCCAGGAGAACCCGCGGGCGGCCATGGGCCTGCGGTAGAGGAGGGAGCCCATGCGGTGGGACAAGCTTACGGAGAAATCACAGGAGGCCCTGGCACGGGCCCAGGAACTCGCGCGGGAGGCGGGACATCCCTACGTGGAGACCGAACACCTCCTCCTGGCCCTGCTGGAGCAGACGGACGGCGTCGTTCCCCAAGTTCTGCAGCGGGCGGGCGCCGACCTAGTCCGGATCCGGGAGCAGGTGGACCGGGCCCTGCGTGCGCTACCCCGGGTGCAGGGCCCTGCCGAGTTGTACGTGGGCCCGGGTCTACGGCGGGTGTGGGACGGGGCGGAGCGGGAGGCCCAGCGGATGCAGGACGAGTACACCAGCACCGAGCACTTCCTCCTGGCCATGGCCGAAGCACCCGAGACCGGTGCCGGCCGCCTCCTCCAGCAGAACGGCATCACCAAGGAGGCCCTGCTGCGGGCGCTGGTGGAGGTCCGGGGGCGTCAGCGGGTGACGGACGCGCGGCCCGAGACCAAGTACCAAGTGCTGGAGCGCTACGGCCGGGATCTCACGGATCTGGCGCGGGCCGGTAAGCTCGACCCCGTGATCGGCCGGGACGAGGAGATCCGCCGGGTGATCCACGTGCTCAGCCGCCGCACGAAGAACAACCCCGTGCTCATCGGCGAGCCGGGTGTGGGCAAGACCGCCATCGTGGAAGGGCTCGCGCAGCGCATCGTGCGGGGGGATGTGCCCGAACAGCTCAAGCATAAGCGCATCTTCCAGCTGGACATGGGGGCGCTGCTGGCGGGCACCAAGTACCGGGGCGAGTTCGAGGAGCGGCTGAAGGCGGTCCTCAAGGAGATCGCCGACAGCCACGGCGAGATCCTCTTGTTCATCGACGAGATCCACACCGTGGTGGGCGCGGGCGCCGCGGAGGGGGCCGCCATGGATGCCGCCAACCTCCTCAAGCCCATGCTGGCCCGGGGGGAACTGCACTGCATCGGAGCCACCACCTTAGACGAGTACCGCAAGCACATCGAGAAGGATCCGGCCCTGGAGCGCCGGTTCCAGCCCGTGTACGTGGACGAGCCCTCCGTGGAGGAGACCATTAGCGTCCTGCGAGGACTTAAGGAGAAGTACGAGGTCCACCACGGGGTGCGGATCACGGATGCCGCGGTGATCGCGGCCGCCCAGCTCTCGGCCCGGTACATCACGGGGCGGTTCCTGCCGGACAAGGCCATCGACCTCATCGACGAGGCCGCGGCCCGGCTCCGCATGGAGATCGACAGCAAGCCCGCGGAGCTGGACGAGATCGACCGCCGGATCATGCAGCTGGAGATCGAGCGGGAAGCCCTGCGGCGGGAGACGGACCCCGAGGTCCAGGAGCGGCTTCAGAGGCTGGAACAGGAGCTGGCGCGCCTGCAGGAACAAAGCCGCGGGCTGCGGGAGCGGTGGGAGCGGGAAAAGCAGATCGTGCAGCGGATCCGGCAGATCAAGGCGGAGATCGACCGCGTGAAGGTGGAGCTGGAGCAGGCGGAGCGGGTGGCGGACCTGGAACGGGCCGCGCGGCTGCGCTACGGGGTGCTGCCCGAGCGCACCAAGCAGCTCCAGGCGGCGGAGGAAGAGCTGCGGGCCCTGGGGCCACAGCGGCTGCTGAAGGAGGAGGTGGATGCCGAGGACATCGCGGAGGTGGTGAGCAAGTGGACGGGGATCCCGGTGGCGCGCCTGCTGGAGACGGAGCGGGAGAAGCTGCTGAAGTTGGAAGAGCGGCTGCACCAGCGGGTGGTCGACCAGGAGGAGGCGGTTCAGGCGGTGGCCGACGCCATCCGCCGGGCCCGGTCCGGTCTGAAAGACCCCCGCCGGCCCATCGGCTCCTTTCTGTTCCTGGGGCCCACGGGGGTTGGAAAGACGGAGCTCGCCCGTGCCCTCGCGGAGGTGCTGTTCGATTCCGAGGACGCCATGGTGCGCATCGACATGTCCGAGTACCAGGAGAAGCACACCGTCTCCCGCCTCATCGGAGCCCCGCCGGGGTACGTGGGCTATGAGGAAGGCGGGCAGCTGACGGAGGCGGTGCGCCGGCGCCCGTACCGGGTGGTGCTGTTCGACGAGGTGGAGAAAGCCCACCCCGATGTTCTCAACATCCTTCTCCAGGTGATGGAGGACGGCCGGCTCACGGACGGCCATGGCCGCACCGTGGACTTCAAGAACACGGTCCTCATCCTCACCAGCAACGTGGGCTCCCAGTACCTGCGGGATCTCGATCCGGAGGACCTACCTTCCTTCGAGCTGGCGAAAGTCCAGGTGCAGGCGGAGCTGCGCCGCATCTTCCGCCCGGAGTTCCTGAACCGCATCGACGAGGTGATCGTGTTCCGGCCCCTCAGCCGGGCGCATCTGGAGCAGATCGTGGAGCTGCAGATCCGCTACCTCCAGCAGCGCCTCCAGGATCTCAAGATCACCATCGAGGTCACGCCCCAGGCGAAGGCCTACCTGAGCCGGGAGGGCTACAACCCGGACTTCGGGGCTCGGCCCCTGCGCCGGCTCATCCAGCGTTTGGTGGAGAATCCCCTCTCCCGGAAGGTGCTGGCCGGTGAACTGCGGGAGGGGGATGTGGCGGTGGTGGACGCCCGAGCCGGGGAGATCGTGATCACCCGGCGGGAGCGGGTGGTGGCGTAGGGGGAGGGTTGCTACAATGACAGGCGACACGCCGGTGCCAGGAGGAGGAAGGATGGCCGAAGAGATCCGGGCGGATCAGGTAGGAAGCCTCCTACGCCCCCAGGAACTTCTGGAGGCCCGAAGTCGGGGCGCTTCCGCGGAGGAGCTCCGGGAGATCGAGGACCGGCACATCCGGCGGCTGCTCCACAGGCAGCGGGAGATCGGCGTGGACGTGTACACGGACGGCGAGCTGCGCCGCCGACACTTCATGAGTGATCTTCTTGAGGCGGTGGAGGGGTTTGCGCTTCTCGAGGGCGGCCCTCGCCCAGATGGCGCACCGGACGCAACGACCTCACGGCCCTCCCGTACCTGGAAGGGGCAGGGGACTACACCACCGCCTGCCCGGGTGACGGCCGTGGTCACGGACCGGTTGCGGCCCACCCGTCGGCTGACGGCGCACGAGGTGGCCTTCCTCCGCCGGCACAGCCCGGGACCCTTCAAGATCACCCTCCCCAGTGCCAACCAGTTCCCCGCGCTCGCCTTCCGGCGGGGAGTGACGGACCGGGTGTACCGGGACCATTCCGAGCTGCTGTGGGACATTGTGCCGGTGATCCGGGACGAGATCCGGGCTCTTGTGGAGGAAGGCGTCACCTACATTCAGATCGATGCGCCCCGCTACAGCGTCTACATCGACCCGCGGTGGCGGGAGCACGTGCGGACCGAGATGGGAATGGAGCCGGAGGCTGCCCTGGAGGAAGCCATCCGGGCGGACAACGCGTGCCTGGAGGGGCTGCGGGGCCGGGGGACGGTGCTGGCCTTCCACCTGTGCCGGGGCAACAACCGCAGCCAGTGGTTCGCGGAGGGCGGGTACGACCCCATCGCGGAGAAGGTCTTCAACGAGCTGCAGGTGGACCGGTTCCTTCTAGAGTACGATGACGAGCGGTCGGGGACCTTCGAACCCTTGCGCTTCGTTCCCCCGGACAAGACCGTGGTGCTGGGGCTGGTGAGCACCAAGCGGCCGCAGCTGGAGTCCCAGGACACTCTCCTGCGCCGCATCGAGGAGGCCAGCCGCTACGTGCCCCTGGAACGCTTGGCCCTGAGTCCCCAGTGCGGGTTCGCCTCCGTGATGGAGGGAAACCTCCTGACGGAGGAGGACCAGTGGGCCAAGCTGCGGCTGGTGGTGGAGGTAGCCCGGAAGGTCTGGGGGTAGCCTGCCTCACCGTGTCTCACGCACGGTGAGGACAGGTACCGGGCTCCGGCGCACCACCTGCTCCGCCACGCTGCCGAGGAGCAGATGGGCGAGTCCGCTTCGCCCGTGCGTCCCCATGCACACCAGATCCGCCCGTAGCTCCGAAATCGCCTCCAGGATCCGGTACCCCGCCGCACCCATCCGCACCTCTACCCGCTCCTCCGGACGCGCCGTGGCCTCCAGCCTCCGGTAGGCCTGATCCAGGAGGTGCTCCCGAATCCGGTCGCCCACCGCGGGTGCCAGGATCTCCTCCGGTAGGGTCGCGAAGACCTCCGGGGTAAGCTCCACCACGTGGAGGAGGGCGATCTCCGCGCCCGTGGTCCGGCTCAGCATGCGGGCCCACGCGAGGGCCTGCTGGGCCGGAGGCGAGAAGTCCATGGCCACCAGGAGACGGTGCAGGCGCGGAGGGATATCGGGCCGCACGGTGAGTACGGGGACGGGGCACGTGTGCACCACGTGTTCTGCGACGCTCCCGAAGAAGACGCGGCGGATTCCGCTCCGTCCGTGGGTCCCCACACACCAGATCCGCCCCAAGTTCCCGGCAGACCTCCGGGATCACCTCCGAAGGAAAGCCGGTACGGACCTCGGCCCGCTGGGCCCCGAAGCGTTCCCGCCAGCGTTCCAGCTCCGCCCGGATGAGACGCCCTCGAGTCTGGTGCAGGTCCTCCACCTGCTTCCGCTCCGTGTCGGAGAGCGCCCCCAGCGTCCAGCTGTCCTCCTCCACAACGTGGAGAAGAACCAGCTCGGCCCGGAACTGCTCCGCAAGCCATGCGGCCCACCGCGCCGCGGACTCCGTGGCTACGGAGAAATCCGTGGGGAGCAGGATGCGTTGTACCCTGGACACCATGATTCCCTCCAAGGAATCCTCGCAGCCCTGTTCGCCCTCCCGCCGGGGATCCCCTGCCGTGGGCTTCCCGGTGCAGACCGCGCGTGGTGTGTAATGAATACTTGACAATGTCACTTATCCAAGCTACCCTGGGAGCACCGTGGGGCGTAGGGCACAGGTGGCGTTCGAGAACCGTCTGCGGCAGGTGCGGGAGTCCCGCGGGCTGTCGCAGGCGGAGATGGCGCGATCCGCAGGCCTGTCGCGCCAGGCCCTCAGCGCCATCGAGCAGGGTCGTTACATCCCCAACACCGCGGTGGCTCTGCGGCTGGCCCGAGCCCTGGGCTGCACGGTGGAGGACCTGTTTGCGGTACCGGCCTCCTCCCCCCTGCGGGTTCGCCTGGCCGGGGACAGCCCCGCGCCCCGGGTCCGGTTGGGCAGGGTCCGGTCCCAGCTGGTGGCCTGGCCGCTGTGGGGAGCCGTGGCTGCGCTGCCTGCGGACGGTACCGTGGCGGGCCGGAAAGGCCACAGGGGGGAGGTGGTGCTCCTTAGCGGGACGGGGGAGCCCGAGCGGACCCTGTTCGTGGCCGGGTGCGATCCGGCCCTGCGGATCGCGGGGGCCCTGGCGGAGGCCAGGGGTCGGGTGCGGGTCCACTGGATTCCCACCGGCAGCGTCCAGGCCCTGCAGGCGGCGGGCAAAGGGCTGGTGCACGTGGCGGGCACCCACCTCCACCCCCCCGGAGATCCGGAGGGCGTGGAGACGATCCGACGGACCCTGGGCCGCATGCCCGCGGTGGTGGTGACCCTAGCGCGGTGGGTGGAGGGCCTCCTGCTGCGGCCGGGCGTGCGGGTCCGCAGCCCTGAGGATCTTCTCCGCAGGGGCCTGCGCGTGGTGAACCGGGAGCAGGGCTCAGGAAGCCGGATGGTTTTTGACCAGTGGCTTCGCAGCGCGGCAGTGCCCCCGGAAAAGGTCTCCGGCTACGGCCGTGAGTTGCCCACCCACCTCGCGGTGGCGGAGGCGGTGGCCGCTGGGTTTGCGGACGTGGGCCCCGGGGTGCTGCCGGTAGCCCGCTTGTACGGCCTGGACTTCCTGCCTCTGGCGGAGCACCGGTACGACCTGGTGATTCCCCGGGACCTGGCGGACCACGAACTGGTGCGGGTACTCCTGGAGGTGGTCAGCGGCCGGCGGTTCCGTCAGGAGCTCGGCGCCATCGGGGGATACGACCCAACACCTGCAGGGACCACGCGGAAGCTGGGGGTCGGATGACGCGGTTGGTGGTCTTGGCATGTGCGGTCCTGCTGGCGGGGTACGCGGCGCCTGCGCCCGCGCAGCCGGCGCTCCTGGTGGCCGCGGCCTCCGACCTGAGGTACGCCTTCGAAGAACTCGGAGCTGCTTTTCACTCCCGGGCCGGTGTCCCCGTCACCTTCTCCTTCGGTTCGTCGGGCCAGCTGGCCTTTCAGGTGGAGCACGGGGCGCCCTTCGACGCGTTCTTTTCCGCCAACGAGGCGTTCGTCCAGCGGCTGGCCGAACGGGGCTACATCGTACCGGACACGGTGCAGCTGTACGCCATCGGGCGCATCGTCCTGTGGGTGCGCCGTGAAAGCGGCCTTCCCGTGGAGCGGGGGTTGAACGTCCTGACAGACCCCCGGGTGCGGTACGTGGCCATCGCCAACCCGGAGCACGCGCCCTACGGGGAAGCCGCCCGTCAGGCCCTTCTGCGTTCCGGGCTGTACGAACGGGTGCGGCCGAAGCTGGTGTACGGGGAGAACGTGAACCAGACCCTGCAGCTGGTTCAGTCGGGAAACGCGGACGTGGGGATCGTAGCCCTGTCCCTGGCCCTGGCGCCGCCGGTGTCCCGCGGAGGGCGGTTCTGGCTTGTTCCCCAACGACTGCACGAACCCATCCGCCAGGCTGCAGGCGTGGTCACCCGTTCAGTGCGCCCGCGGGAGGCCCGTGCTTTCCTGGCGTTCGTCAACGGCCCTGAGGGCCGACCGGTGATGCGGCGGTACGGGTTCGTCCTTCCGGGGGAGGGTCCATAGCTGGACGCAGCACCCCTTTGGATCTCCCTGAAGGTGGCGTCCGCGGCCACGCTGCTGGCGGGCGTGGCCGGGGTCGGGCTGGCGTACGTGCTGGCGGCGTCCAGGTTTCCCGGCCGCGGTGTCCTGGAAGCGCTCGCGTCGTTGCCGTTGACCCTGCCGCCCACGGTGCTGGGCTACTACCTCCTGGTCCTTTTGGGCCGCCGGAGCCCGCTGGGAGCCTGGGTGGAGGGCACGTTTGGAGTGCCTTTGGTGTTCACCTGGCAGGGAGCCGTGGTGGCTGCCGCGGTGCCCTCGCTGCCGCTCGTGGTGCGGACGGTGCGGGCGGCGTTCGCGGAGGTTCCGGCCGACGTCCTGGAGGCTGCGCGAATGGACGGGGCCAGCTGGCTCCACCAGTTCGTGTACGTCCTCCTGCCCCTGGCGCGGAGGGGAATCGTGGCGGGCGTGTCCCTGGGCTTCGCTCGTGCCCTGGGCGACTTCGGGACCACCCTGATGGTGGCGGGCAACATCCCGGGGCAGACCCAGACCCTGCCCATCGCGTTGTACGATGCGGTGCAGGCAGGCCGGTGGGACACCGCGGGAGCGCTTGCCTTCCTGCTGGGCGCGGTGGCGGTTGGGGTGTTGGTGATGGTAAGCCGACTCGGGGAGCGGGTGATTTGATTTAGACCCGGCGTCACATCCATCACCTCCCCTCTCGGTTTGAGGCAGCCCGCTCCCAGCCCCTGAGCTCCCCTTTCGGCACGAACAGCAGCTCCGGCACCCGGTCGCGCCGGTAGTCCCACTTGGTGGGCGGCCGCATCCCGGAGCGCTCCGCGGGCCGGCCCGTGTGTGGCGAGAGCACCGCGATGCCGAGCAGGTGCAGCCCCGGGGTGGTCCCCGTCAGGCGGAACCCGCCGAAGACCACCAGGAGGTAGCAGAGGACCCAGACCAGCACCACGGTGAAGGACTCCGCGTCGGAGACGCCATCCCACGGGTTGAACCCGACACGCGGTCCCGCCAGCAGGAGCGCTCCCCAGGTGACGGCCAGGCACAGGAGGATGCCCACCAGAGACGCCACCCCGGCGCGCCACCGGGCCTTCCAGTGGGCGTGGTACAGGCGCAGCCGCCAGGGGTCCGCGTCCAGGGCGGCACGCCACACCTGGTACTCGTGGCGGCGGGCCTGTCGGAGCGTGCGGGCGCGCCGGACGATCCACGCCAGCACCGCCAGGTCCGCCAGCAGGAGGGCGAGGAGCAGCCAGACCCAGGGCTCCACGGACGTGCGCGTCACGCACGCGAGCGGAGCAACTTCCGGGCCCAGGACGCCAGCTCCGGGCAGGTGGGGGAGTCGGGGTGCGGCTCCGGTGGTTCGGGCTGACGGAGGACTCACGTCAGGCTTCGCTTCCGCCGCGCACAGGTCAACGAGCCGGATGAGTTCTTTCAGCCTCTTGGTCGTCAGCACTTGGGAGGGCAGGCCGAATAGGTCCGCAAGTCTGCGCCCGTTTGTTTCCCACTCTGTGGATTGGTTGGCCAAGTCCTCGGCCCATTTCGCGATGTCCTGCGCCTTGGCGAGTAGCGCGCGCTCATCCGTGGAGTCCCCCCTGAAGCAAGGCGGCTGTGTTGTGATGTGCTACTTCAATCGTTTCCCGAAGGGAGACTGGAAGATTGAGGAAGCCGGGGCCGCGGCGAGCCAGAACCGTCTCGCGGAGGCTGCGATAGGTTTGTGTGAGTGTCTGAAGGTGGCGCGCCTCCTCAACGAGCGGATCGAGATCAGGGGTCACCAGCCACGAAGGGTCAGGACGAGGACTCTCGGTAGGAAGCCGCAGCGTCTCGACGAGCCAACGGCAGCCGTCGAAAGTGGATGGGCATGATGTCACTCCAACGGTCTCGGCTGCAGACCGGGAAGCGTCGGCAAGTTGAGCCACCGAGTTGGCGCATCTCTCTGGCACCTGCTGGTAGGAAGTACGCGTCGCCGCGGTATATACCCGTTCAGCGCAGCCAAGCCGAGGGAATGCTGCCCCCTCAAGCGCCACGTGCCAGACAGTCTGAAGACGACTCGCGGCTTCCTCTACCCGCGCTACCAGCGACGGTGAGAGAGAAGCAACACCGGGGGTAGTCAAACGGTACGAGAGGAGCCTGATGGAACCCGGACAGCTCGGCGAGAACGTCAATAGCGCGCAGCGCCATTGGTTCCCGCACCACGGGAAGGGCGTGAACGTAGTCACACAGTTGCTGTCGCCGGCTGACAAGGGTCTCCAGTTCTTGGGCCGAGAGGCTGCCTCTCGGTTCCAGACTCTCCTCGAGGCACCGGTGAAGCTCATGCACCACGACACGCTTGTTCGCTCTATGGCGATGCAGCTCAAGACAGAGGTGCTCCAGATGGGATTCTCTCAGGCGCTTGTAGACGAATTCGAGAGCGGCCATCTTCTCGGAGACGAAGAGCACGGTCTTGCCCGCCGCGATAGACTCCGCAATCACATTGGTAGTGGTCTGGCTCTTACCCGTGCCCGGCGGCCCGTGCAATACCAAGCTCGTCCCGCGTTTCACAGCCTCAATGCACGCGAGCTGGCTGCTGTCGGCGTCCACTACCAGAAAACTGTCCTTGGGGCTATGCCAACGGTCCGTGTCCGATGTCGCCGGCACGTCGCCACTGGTGATTCCGTCCGCCGGCTCGCGTGCCAGGCCGCGCACGATGGGGTGGTTCGACATCGCCTGGCTATCTGCACTGAGGTCGCGGTAAATAACAAGTTTGTGGAATGAGAACAGGCCGACCCTCGCCTCGAACTCCACCGACCAACCTTGACGTTTGACACACCCAGCAACTGTGCTCAAGTATTCCTGGAGTCCCATCTCCTCCCAGTCTTCAGGGATAGGGGCAGTTCGATGCGGGAATCGTTGCGCAGCTGCGCGTCAAGCGCAGGTTCAGAACGGCTCGTTCTTCAACCGCCCGCAACTCAAATGGTTCCTGTGCTGACTCACGTACGAGCTCCGCGGGAACCAGAACGAGAGGCGAGCGCATGGCCTCGTTCCTCTCTGTTTCCCGCCACTCCAGCACGCCAAAGGCGAGATGGAGAATGCGCACACCCCGCTCCTCGAAGTCTGTGCGCGATCTTCTGTGAAGGTTCTTCAGTATCCGAACCAGGTCCGCTGGGTCTCGCACATTGCAGGCAAGTTCGTCAGCCCCACGTCATATGGAAACTGAAATCTCGTAGAAGTGCCTCCTGCGCCTGGCGGATGCGCGGACTCGACGGCTTTGATGGGTTCTCTGTCGGGCTCGGACGCAAACAGTCCAAGGGCCTCCGCCTGACCGTCCGGCGTCACACCCTCTTCAGCTCCCGGAGACCAGAAGCGCCACTCGTGGGCGCGAATGGCGAGGCGTTCGAAGACTTCTGCTGCCGAGGGCTCCAGAATCTCCAGGGTCGCCGTACGACCCGGCCTGAAGAATAGCAACCGGTTGCGTCGCGAAAGGTCGACCAGCTTGTGTTTCCATTCTTCAATGCGCTGTGCACACGGCCTAACGTGGGCAGCGTTCATGCCTTGGAGCACGTTGTAGCAATTGCTTCCCCAGCGCACACGAACAGTTCATACTGTCACGATGTCAAGGTGAGTCAGCGCAACCGGCGTCTCGACTCTGAGCGTGTTCTGAATCTCCGCAACTCGGTCCGTATGTATCATCAACGCCCGAACTTCCTCTTCGCTCGCCTTCGCCGTCACTGTGGCTCGGTAAATCACATTCTGAGCGGGTTCGCCTTCGGCCCCGAAATCGCTTTGGACTTGGACTTCCACCTCAACACGTTCGACTGTGATATTGCGTCTTGCTGCTTCACGGTAAATATCGTTGCAATAGCAGGTGGCGAAGGCCAGGAACAACAGCTCGCCGCCATTCACGCTGGAGCCAAAAACCAGTGGGCCTGGGAGGAATAGAAAGTGAACATTCTCGTTGGTACTCAATGTGACGTGGTGCTGGCCTTCATATTTTGCACTCGAGCGCTGATTTTCATTCACCACCTCCTGCCCAGTCTATTGAAGCATATTGCCGCCTGTGAACGCGGCCCAACTCGTATTTAGACCGACCGGCCTGACGCTCTGTCTGCGTCAGCCTAAGATGACAGAGGCCCGCGAGTCCCTCCCCCGCAACGGCGCGACCGGACTGAGTCTCGGCCATCCTGTGCACCCCCCTTGCCGGGCATTATACTGCCCAGCCGGTCAGTCTAACATCCCTTTCCACGGATCGGCTTTCGACCCCCCGACCTTGGACGGCAACCCGTCCATCGGGCTCCGTACCCCCTTGCCGCCCCAGTTCAGCCACGGGGAAAAGAGAGTCGCCCAGCTGCAAGACGGCAGTGGGGTACGCCCACCGGTTGCGGTCAGCCTCCCCGAGGCCCCGCCCGTCGAGGGCCAGGGAGCTGAACACGGGGAGGAGCAGCTCGCCGGACGGTCGCCGGTGCCCTCCTCTGACCGTTGGACCCGCTCGCCGCTGGCGAGACGGTCGGCGAGGCGGACCACGCGCAGGTCCCGCTCGTAAGCCCCCGCCTCGTGGTGCCGCAGGACGGCCTGAGCCACCTGGTCGCGAGCTTGGGCGTCCAGGAAGGCCAGCCGGGGCAGGACGTGCTCGCAGACCCACTCGTGCCCGTGGACCTGGTGCGTCCTGCGCTCGGACCACCTGGCCCGCTGCCGGAACTTCCCGATGTCGTGCAGCAGGCCGGCCCCGGCCGCGACCCACGCTTGGGCGGTCATCCGCGCACCACCTCCATGCGGTCCAGTCCCATGCTGGTGAGCTTGCCGACCCCCAGCCACTCGCCGAAGGCCAGGAGTCGGGCGAAGGGGGAGAGGTCTTCAGCCTCGTAAGTGACGGTGCCCACCGCCCCGCCGATCTTCATCTCTGTACGTTGCCGGGTGGAGTACCGCTGCAGGTCCACCCAACGGGTCCGGTCGGACACCACCCGCGCCTGTTCTGCTTCCTCGAGCGAGATCCTGTCCGGGGGTGCTCCGCCGTAGCAGGCCACGAGGGCGCGAAAGCGCTGCTCCAGGGCGTGGACCAGGTGGTGGAACCGGACCGGGTAGACGAGGTCGCCCCGCAGGTCCAGGCGCACGGGAGAGGCGAAGCGAACCGTGACTCGGGTGCGGTCCGGCAGAGCCGCTTCCTCCCGCAGCCGTTGCAGGGTCAGCGTGGGGGCGTCGGTCCGGAGCGCCCCGTCCGAGGTGTACACGGGCAGAAAGCGGCTGCCGTCCCAGGCCTCGACCTACTCCAGCCGGAGGCGGTGACGGGTGGGGCCCAGGCCTGTCCGGCCGAGGTCGGCCAGCGCCAGCACGTAATAGGGCAGGTCCAGGTTGGCCCGGCCCACCAACACCATCTCGAACTCCACAGGCTCCCCCGGGCCGAGCTCGGGCCGCCAGCTCCTTCCGAAGGGCACCCGCAGCACGAAGGGCACCGGCATGCGCCCGTAACGGCCACCTTCGGAGGACGGCCCCCGCGCGAACGGCTGGAAAAGGACGGGGTACGCGCACCGGAACCGGAGGAGGCATCCCGCGCAGTCCGGAAGCCGCGTCACGCAGACCATCCGCCGCAGGACGTGCCCGAGGCCGCCCCGGAGGGTGGGTCCCAGGAACCTGGGAAGCCGCCCTCCTCAGAAACCCACCGGAACCAGTACCGTCCGATCTCGAAGGCGATCCACCCCCTACTTGACCGAGTACAGGACCGCCACCACGGGCGTGGCCGCGGGCACGTACAGGCAGCCGGCGTCCACCATGGGCCGGTAGGCTGCAGCGCTCAGCGGAAGCCGCACGGCCTGGTCCATCTGGTAGTCCAGGCGGTCAGAGGCGTACAGGGTGTCGGCGAGCGCGATCACGCCGAGGATGTAGCTGGTCCGCTCGCTGGTGCTGAGAACAGCCCACGTGCCGCAGGTGTACCCCCGTACGAGCCCCGCGTGGGACGCGGCGGCTACGGCGATGGGGTTGCCCGGCTCAGCCACAGCCGAACCTGCAGCTGCCAACGCCACGACCGGCAGCAAGATCCAGTACCGCATGTGCCCTGCACCTCCCGACAGCGTGTTCGGGAGGAGGTTATCGGTTTCGCGTGCCGCGCGCATGAGAAGCGGTTCCTTTTCTGGGTAGGGAACGGTCCCCGTTCCCCGTGTTGAGTGATTCCGCCAGGGCGAAGTACGGGGCGAGCTCCGCCAGCAGCAGGGCTCGGCTTGCGGGAGGGCCCGCGAACCCCAACCAGTCCTCCAGCTTGTCGTAGACCGCGCTGAGCTGGTTGGCCACGGTCCTCGGGCTGCGGCCCAGGCGGCGGGCGATGGCCGCGTTGTCCAGGCCCTGGCAGGCCAGGCGGGCCACGTCCCGCTCGGCCTTTGTGAGCCACCGCTCCACGAACTCCCGCCGCCGGCGCATACGCTCCCCGCGCACGATCTCCTCGTACCGGCGGATGGCCTCCACGGGGTCGTCGAGGTCCGCCAGGGCCGCCAGCATCACCCCGGAATCGGTCCAGCGCAGCACCGGCACCGGTACCAGCCATACCGCCTCCCCTGGCTCCGGGTGCATGCGCCGCTCCCTGCCCGGAGCCCAGCCCTCGCTGAGCAGGTGCCAGACCCGATCCTCGGGGCCGAACAGCAGCTGGGCCACCACCATGGCGGCTACCCCCATCACCTTTCGGCCGCCTGCCAGGGAGAGGTGCACGCCTGTGCCCGTCCGCTTCAGATCCCGGACGACCCGGTAGAGGACCCGCAGAAGGGCCACCACGTCCTCCTCGGTCCGAAAGTCCTCAAGGGGTCCCGCGGAGCCTTCCACGGGGATCGGGCGGAACCGAATCCCGGGGTAGTGGCCGGAGGCGAACTCCCGGTGAAGTGCTTCCAGACCCGACCGCACGGCCGGGGCATCCGTGTGCACCACCAGGACCTCGCGGATGCGGTATTCCTGCGCGAGAAGCCGATCCAGGGCGATGGTCACCACCTGGGGCTCGTGACCTAACGTAGCCACCAGGGCCTCTACGGGTCGCGGATATCGTCTAGACCGCTTGGACATACGCAGGCCTCCCGTACAACGCCCACCGCCTCCCCCGACGCCCGGGCTCGGTACAGGGCCGCGTCCGCGGCCGCGATGAGGGAGGTGGCATCCCGGGCGTGCAGGGGGAATCCGGCCACGCCAATGGTGACGTCCGCGAGGGGGTTCCGGGCACGGAGCTGTTCGTAGAGGCCCCAGGCGAGGCGGTACGCCCCCTGGGGATCCGTTTGGGGCAGGAGTGCGGCGAACTCATCCCCGCCGATGCGGAAGGCGAGGTCACTTTTCCGCAGCCGACTGCGAAGCACGTCCGCCACCGCGCAGAGCACCGCGTCGCCCGCGGGATGTCCCCGGGTGTCGTTGATGTGCTTGAGGTTGCGGACGTCGAGGAGCAGGAGCGTGAAGGGCTGCCCGTACCGGGCGTGCCGGCTGATCTCCCGTTCCAGGAGGTCCGTGAAGTGGCGGCGATTGTAGAGGCCCGTGAGGGGATCTGTGATGGAGAGCTGCTGGAGCTCCGCGAGAGCCTCCCGCAGCCGGGTGTTGGCCTCCCGGGGTTCCAGGAACCCTTTCAGGGCCATGGCGGTGAGCAGCCAGATGGCCACGATGAGCAGGTGGGGCTGAGAGGGGTTCTGGGCGGACAGCACCAGCAGGTAGGAAGGCAAGACGGCGACGAGGAAGATCATCCCGCTCGTCAGGGGCAGGCCCCGCGGGGAGAGGGGGGGCAGGCGGCCCGTGGCGAAGTAGTGGGCCGCGGCGGCGGTGAGCATAGTACCCGCGGCGTACACCGCGCCCCCCAGGGCCATGCCGCCGAGTTCCCCCCAGGGAGGGCGGGACCGAACACCCGGGTGGTGGAGCACAACCCCCGCGAGGAGGGACCAGAGGGTCCCGCCTCCGAGGTACACCAACCCGCGCCAGAAGGTCGTACCATGGAGGAGGATCAGCGGGGGCAGGGAAAGGAAGAAGAGGGGCGGGGCGGCGGGCCAGCCGTACAGCCAGACGGGAGCGAGGGGGACCTGAAGAAAAAGAAGGAGGAATCCAGTCCGCAGCCGGACGACGACAAAGCTCCCGAGGATTGCCAGAACCAGGAAGAGAACATAGGTGCGGGGAAGATGTGGAAAGGCGCGTGCGGCGAGCCCGGTGGCCACAAGGCCGGTCAGACCCAGGCCGGCGGCGAATACCCGGTAGCCCCTGCGGGGGGTGGCCCGCAGCACTTCCCCGGCCTCCTTCCGGCTGGAGGAAGGAGTAGGGCGCCGTGGGGTTGCCCGGAGAAGGACCACTACTGCCTTCCAACGCCGCGGGGGCGCGTCCCCGCTTCCCGGGAGGGTTGTAGATGAGTACTATACGGCCACAGGGAGAGCTCTTCCTTCAGGGATTCGAGCGGCTCGGCCGCTGGATCGCGGACTACCTGGACCATAGCGAACGCTACCCGGTCCTCGCGCGGGTGCGGCCCGGGGAGATCCGCGCGAAACTCCCCCCTTCTCCCCCCGAGGATCCGGAGCCGTTCGACCGCATCTTCACGGACTTCCAGGAGATCCTCCTGCCCGGGATCACGCATTGGAACCACCCCGGTTTCTTCGCGTACTTCGCCATCACGGGCTCCGCGCCCGGCGTGCTGGGGGAAGTGCTCTGTGCAGCTCTGAACGTGAACGGGATGCTGTGGCGCACGTGCCCCGCGGCCACGGAGCTGGAGGAGGTGGTCCTGGACTGGCTCCGGCAGCTCCTGGGGCTTCCGCCCAGGTTCGGGATCATCATGGACACGGCATCCGTGGCCTCCCTGTGCGCCCTGGCTGCGGCCCGGGAAGCGCTGGGGCTTGGGATCCGGGAGCAGGGGATGGCGGGGAGGCCGGAGCTCCCCCGCCTGCGCGTGTACACCTCCGAGCACGCCCACTCCTCCATCGAGAAAGGCGCCATCGTGCTGGGGTTCGGGCAGGAGGGGGTTCGGAAGATCCCCGTGGACGGGGAGTTCCGGATGCGACCTGATGCCCTGGAAGAGGCCATCGAGGAGGATCTCCAGGTGGGATGGCGGCCCGCGGGCGTGGTGGCCACGGTGGGGACCACCTCCACCACCAGCGTGGACCCCGTCCCGGAGATCGCGGAGATCTGCGAACGGTACGGGATCTGGCTGCACGTGGATGCGGCCTACGCGGGGGTCGCGGCCATACTTCCCGAAAAGCGGCAGGTGCTCGCGGGCTGCGAGCGGGCTGACTCCCTCGTGGTGAACCCGCACAAGTGGCTTGCGGTCCCCATTGACTGCTCCGCCTTCTACACCCGCCGGCCGGAGGTGCTGCGCAGGGCCTTCAGCCTCGTGCCCGAGTACCTCCGTACTCCGGAGGAGGATGCGGTGAACTTCATGGACTACGGGGTCCAGCTCGGTCGCCGGTTCCGGGCCCTGAAGCTGTGGATGGTGCTCCGAATGTTCGGGGCCGCGGGACTACGGGAGATGATCCGGCGGCACATTGCCCTCGCCCAGGAGTTCGCGGGCTGGGTGGACGAGGACCCGGACTTCGAACGGGTGGCTCCCGTGCCCTTCAGCACCGTGTGCTTCCGCGCCCGCCCCCGGGGGGCCCCGGAGGAAACTCTGGATGTCCTCAACGAGCGGCTCCTGGAGGCCGTGAACGGTACGGGGGAAGCGTACCTCTCGCATACCCGGCTGGATGGGCGCTTTGTGCTGCGACTTGCCATCGGACACCTGCGCACGGAGCGCCGGCACGTACGCCGGTGCTGGGAGCTCCTTCGGGAGCATCTCGCGCATGTGGTCCGGGAGGCAGCTACGGGCCGGTAGGAAGCCCGCACCAGGCCGCGAACGCTACTGGGGAGCGTCATGAAGGATCAGGTGTTGATCTGGATGCTGGGAGCGGCGGCAGGGATCCTCCTGGTGCTCGTGGGCGTTCTGGGCATGTGGGTGCAGCGGCTGGTGCGGGCGGCTCGGGCCAGCGCGGAGGGTTCTGTGGTGGAGCAGCTCCGGGAGCACCGTCAGGCCCTCGAGGAGGTCCGATCCGACCTCCGGGGCGTGTACGCGTCCCTGGAGGAGCTGGGAGATCAGCTCCTTCGGTGCGTCCAACGGGTGGGACTGGTGCGGTTCGATGCCTTCGAGGATGTGGGCGGCCGCGTCTCCTTCTCCCTCGCCCTCCTGGACAGCAGGGGCGATGGCGTGGTGCTCAGCGTCCTCAACGGCCGGGAGGCGGTGCGGGCGTACGCGAAGATCCTCCGGAACGGAATCCCCTCGCACCCTCTCTCCGAGGAGGAGAAGGAGGCCATCGCCATGGCCCGGGGTACGCGGCAGACCCACGCGGGCCGGTAGGAGGAGGCGTTGGTGTTCCGGGACCGCCACCACGCGGGCCGGGCCCTGACCGCGGCCCTGCGGCCCCGGATCGCGCCGGAGGAGGATGTGTTGGTCCTGGGGATCCCCCGGGGGGGCGTGGTGGTTGCGGGAGAGGTGGCCGCACAGCTGGGGGCGGAGCTGGACATCATCGTACCCCGGAAGCTGCGTGCCCCGCAGAACCCGGAGCTGGCCATTGGCGCGGTGGCGGAGGACGGGAGCCTCTACCTGGATGAGCGCAGCCTGTGGGCTCTACGGGTGGACCAGGCCTACATCGACCAGGAGGCAGCGTTTCAGATGGTGGAGATCCAACGTCGGTTGCGGGCCTACCGGGGTGATCGCCCGCCCCCGCGCGTGGAGGGGCGTACCGTGATCCTGGTGGACGATGGGGTCGCCACGGGCTCCACCATGATCGCCGCGGTGCGGTCCGCCCGGTCGAAGAAGGCGGGCCGGGTGGTGGTGGCGGTTCCCGTGGCTCCTCCGGAGAGCGTGCACCGCCTCCGTCAGGAGGCGGACGAGGTGGTGTGCGTTCACGAGGATCCGTACTTCATGGCGGTGGGGCAGTTCTACGAGGACTTTCGGCAGGTCTCCGACGAGGAGGTGCGAGGGATCCTCTCCGAGGCCTGGCGTCGCACGGAAGGTGGACCGCACCTCCATGCGTGAAGGCCAGCTCGCCCGCACGCCCCTGTACGCGCACCACCTCCAGCTGGGAGCCCGCATGGTGGCGTTTGCAGGGTGGGAGATGCCCCTGCAGTACCGGGGGATCGTGGCAGAACATCGGGCGGTGCGTACCTCCTGCGGCCTCTTCGATGTCTCCCACATGGGCGTGTTCTGGGTCCTGGGTCCGAGGGCTCTGGAGGACTTGAGCCGGTTGCTGGCGAACGACCCGCGACGGCTTCGGAACGGGCAGGCCCTCTACACCCCCATGTGCAATGAGGCCGGGGGAATGGTGGACGACCTCGTGGTGTTCCGGTTTGCCGCGGACCGGTTCCTGATGGTGGGGAACGCGGCCCGGCGCGAGGCGGACCTCGCGTGGCTGCACGCGCACGCGGCCTCGGAGGTGGTGGATGCGACGGAGGAACTCGCCCTCCTGGCGGTACAGGGACCGCGGGCTGAGCAGGCCCTGCAACCCCTCGTGGCCACGGACCTCTCCGCGGTGCGTCGGTACTGGTTCGTGCCCGGGACGGCCGTAGCAGGGGTGCCAGCCATCGTCTCCCGCACGGGCTACACGGGGGAGGACGGGTTCGAGGTGTTCTGTCCGTGGGATCAGGCGGCGCCGGTGTGGGAAGCCCTCCTGGAGACGGGCGCCGTGCCCTGCGGGCTCGGAGCCCGGGACACGCTGCGACTGGAGGCGGGATACCTGCTGTACGGACAGGATGCGGGTGAGCACACCTCGCCCCTGGAAGCCGGCCTGGACTGGGCGGTGAAGCTGGAGGGGCGGGCGTTCATCGGCGCGCAGGCCCTGCGCGGGCTGCGGGAGGTGGGGGTGTCACGGAGGTTGTGCGGGCTCGTGGTGGAGGACCGCGTCATCGCCAGGCGGGGATGCCGGATCCGGAAGGATGGGGAGCCGGTGGGGGAGGTGACCAGCGGGACCTGGGGGCCGTGGGTGGAGCGCAGCATCGCCCTGGGGTACCTGCGCGCGGACCTCGCGGGGCCGGGGACCCCGGTGGCGGTGGAGGTGCGGACGAGGACGGTGCATGCGGAGGTGGTGCGGCTTCCCTTTTACCGGCGTGTGGCGTAAGTGACGTAAACAGCACGCGGGATGCGGAGGTGGAGGTGGTTCCAGAGGATCTGCGGTATACCACGGAGCATGAGTGGGTACGGATGGAGGACGGTCGGGCCCGGGTGGGGATCACGAAGTTCGCCGCGGACCGGCTCAGCGACATCGTGTACGTGGAGCTCCCGGAGGTGGGGCGGGAGGTCCGCTTCATGGAGCCCTTCGGGGTGATCGAGTCCGTGAAGGCCGCAAGTGACCTGTATTCTCCCCTCACGGGCCGGGTGGTGGAGGTGAACGGGCGGTTGCGGGACCAGCCCGAGCTCGTCAGCCAGGACCCGTACGGGGAGGGGTGGATGATCGTGGTCGAGCCCGCGGATCCCTCGGAGCTGGAGCGGCTTCTGGACGCCGGGGCTTACCGCCGGCACATCGGGGAGGGGTAGTGCGGTACGTCCCCACCACCCCCGAGGAGCGGGCGCACATGCTGCGCACCATCGGGGTGCGCTCCGTAGAGGACCTCTTTGCGGATATCCCTCCGCGGGTGCGCTTGAAAGCACCGCTGCGGATGCGACCGTCGCTGTCGGATCCGGACCTGGTGCGCTACTTCCGGGCCCTGGCGGAGGAGAACGCCCATGCGGGCAAAGTGGTGTGCTTCGCGGGGGCGGGAGCCTATGACCACTTTATCCCTCCGGCCGTATGGCAGCTGGCGAGCCGGGGCGAGTTCCTCACCGCCTACACCCCCTACCAGCCGGAGGTCAGCCAAGGAGCGCTGCAGGCGGGCTACGAGTACCAGACCATGGTCTGCGAGCTGTTGGGGATGGAAGTGGCGAACGCCTCCCTCTACGACGGCGCCAGCGCCCTGGCGGAGGCAGTGGCAATGGCGCGGGATCTGACACGGCGGGACCGGATGGTGGTGAGCACCGCGGTGCATCCGGAGTACCGACAGGTGGTGCGCACCTACACCGCGGGATTAGAGGTGGAGGTGGTGGAGATCCCCCACCAGGGGGGATTCACGCCCGTGGAAGCGGTGGCCCGGGTGGTGGATGGGCGCACCGCGGCAGTGGTGGTACAGCAGCCCAACTTCTTCGGCGGGGTGGAGGACATAAGGGCGCTCGCGGAGGTGGCGCACGCGGCCGGGGCGCTCTTCCTCCTGGCCACCGCGGACCCGCTGGCGTTCGGGCTGCTGGAGCCTCCGGGAGGGGTCGGCGCGGACATCGCAGCAGGGGAAGGGCAACCCCTCGGCAGCCCCTTGAACTTCGGGGGACCGTATCTGGGGATCATCGCCACCCGCATGTCCTTCGTACGACGGATGCCGGGGCGCCTGGTGGGCGCCACGGTGGACGCGGAGGGCCGGCGGGGGTTCGTCCTCACCCTGCAGGCCCGGGAGCAGCACATCCGGCGGGAGAAGGCCACGAGCAACGTCTGCACCAACGAGTTCCTCAATGCGCTCGCGGCCGCCATCTACCTGGCATTGCTGGGTCCCGACGGGGTGCGCAGGGTGGCGGAGCTGTGCGTGCGCAAGGCCCACTACCTCAAGGGGCGGATTGCAGATCTCCCTGGGTATACCCTTGCCTTTCCGGGCCCCACCTTCCATGAGTTCGTGGTGCGCACCCCGCATCCCGCGGACCAGATCGTGCGCGTGCTGGCGGGAAAGGGGTTCCTGGCCGGTGTCCCGCTGGGGCGGTTCGATCCGGAATTGGGCGACTGCCTCCTGGTGTGCGTCACGGAATCCCGAACCCGGGAGGAGATGGATCGGTTCGTGGAGGCGTTGCGGCAGGTGGTATGAAGGAGCGGGACTTCCCCCTCGTCTTCGAACGGAGCACCCCGGGACGTCGGGCGCACGGGCTTCCGGAACCGGATGTGCCGGAAGTGCCGCTGGATGAGCTGGTACCGGAATGGGCCCGGCGCCGCACTCCGCCTGCCCTCCCGGAGGTGAGCGAACTGGAGGTGGTGCGGCACTACACCCTGCTCTCCCACCGGAACTTCTCCATCGACCAGGGATTCGTGCCGCTCGGATCGTGCACCATGAAGTACAACCCAAAGCTGCACGAGGAGGTGGCCCGGTTCGAGGGCTACTCGCGCCTGCACCCCTACACCCCGGAGGAGCTGGCGCAGGGGGCCTTGCGGCTGATGTTCGAGCTGGGGGAGGAGCTGCGGGAACTAACGGGCATGGACGCGGTGACCTTCCAGCCCGCGGCGGGTGCCCATGGGGAGCTCACCGCGCTTCTGATGATTCGGGCGTACTTCGCGCACCGGGGAGAGTATCGTACGAAGGTGCTCGTGCCCGACAGCGCCCACGGCACCAATCCCGCCTCCGCCCGCATGGCGGGCTACGGGGTGGTGACGGTGCCCAGCGATAACCGGGGCAACATGGACCTGCGGCAGCTGGAGGCAGCCCTGGGGCCGGACGTGGCCGCGGTGATGCTCACCAACCCCAACACCCTGGGACTGTTTGAGGAGCACGTGGACCGAATTGCGGAGCTGGCCCACGCGCACGGCGCGCAGATGTACCTGGACGGGGCGAACCTCAACGCCATGCTGGGGATCACCCGACCCGGGGACCAGGGGTTTGACGTGATGCATACCAACCTCCACAAGACCTTCAGCACCCCCCATGGGGGTGGAGGACCCGGGGCGTGCGCGCTGCTGGTGAAACGGCACCTGGAGCCGTTTTTGCCCGTGCCCGTGGTGCGGCGGGAGCAGGACCGGTACCTCCTGGAATGGGAACGGCCCCAGAGCATCGGGCGGGTGCGGGCCTTCTACGGGAACTTCGGCACCCTGGTACGGGCCTACGCGTACCTGCGGACCCTCGGGGCGGAGGGATTGCGGGCGGTGGCGGAGCATGCGGTGCTGCATGCCAACTACCTCCGCGTGCGCCTGGCGCCGTACTACAGGATTCCCTACGACCGCGTCTGCAAGCACGAGTTCGTGGCGAGCGGGATCCGGCAGAAGCAGACGAGCGGGGTGACCACCAAAGACATCGCCAAGCGCTTGCTGGACTACGGCTTCCACGCGCCCACGGTGTACTTCCCCCTCACCGTGGAAGAGGCACTGATGATCGAGCCCACGGAGACGGAGAGCCTGCAGGTGCTGAATGCGTTCGCGGAGGCTATGATGGTCATCGACCGGGAGGCCCGGGAGAACCCGGAGGTGGTGAAGACCGCGCCCCACAGCATGCCCGTGCGGCGACTGGACGAGGTGCGGGCCGCCCGGTTCCCAGACCTCCGGTGGAAACCCGAGAGGAGGAGCGATCCATGAACTCCCGAACCCTGGCCCTGGCCGCCCTCGGCGCGGCCCTCACCGCCATCTGTGCGCAGCTGAGCTTCACCCTGCCGTTCGTGACCAGCGTGCCCTTTACCCTCCAGGTGTTCGCGGTCCTGCTCATGGGGGCCGTGCTGGGTGCGCGGACAGGGGCCCTTGCGGAGCTGCTGTACCTGCTGCTCGGTGCCGCGGGCATCCCGGTGTTCGCGCACTTCCGGGCCGGACTCCAGGTGCTGGTGGGTCCGACCGGTGGATACCTATGGTCGTATCCCCTCGCGGCCCTCCTGGTGGGGTGGGCGGCGGATCGGGCCATGGACCGCCAGGGCTTTGTGCGTAACGTAGCTGCGGGCATGGTGGCCGCCATCGCCTGTATCTACGCCCTGGGCGTGGTGGGACTGGTGCTCTCGGGGGCAGTGCCCACATGGACGCACGCGGTGCGGATCGGGGTGGTCCCCTTCGTGTGGTTTGACCTGTTGAAGGCCGTGATGGCGCTCTTGGTGGCGGAGCGGATCCGGGCGGTGATCCCGGGACGGGAGCTCGCGCGGTGAGGGATCTCCTGGAGGCCCTGGAACAGCGTCCGTTTGGGAGGATCGGGTGGGTCACCCACCTCGTGATCTCCCCGCGGCCTGGAGATCACCGGCTGGTGGAGGCCCTGGCGCTGCTGCCGGGTGTGGGCCCCGCGGGGGAGTACGCGGCCAAGCAGTTCTGGAAGGGGAGGCGGGTGCCGGGGCGGGAGGTAAGCGCGGTCAACGCGGAGTTCCTGGATCTGCTGGGCATCGCTCCCGAGGTCCCTGGCGACAACCTGATCGTGCGGGGCATCCGGCTCGGCGGCCTAGAGCCGGGAACGCTGGTTCGAGTAGGCCCGGTGCACCTCCGCCGGAGCACCACACTCCACCGGCCCTGCGTCCTCTTCCGGAGTCGGGCGGGGGCGCTCGCCTTCGAGCTCGCGGCCCTCGGCTGGCGGGGAGCCCTCTTTGAGGTCCTCAATCGGGGTGTGGTCCGGGTGGAAGACCCGGTGGAGGTGCTGGGGTGAGGCCCTACTTCGAGTGCTTGTCCGCCACCTTGGTGGCCACGTAAGCCTCCGGCTTGGTCCTCGCCGCGTACCCCGAGCCCGTCACCATTCCCACCACCTCCCGGATCACGGACTTGGTCTCCCCGCGATCCCCTACATCCAAGTGGATCTCGATGGGGAGCTGCGAGTACCCGTTGCGGGCGAGGGCGCTGGAGAGTCGGGAGGCGATCTCCAGGCTCAGGGCCGCCTCGTACAGGATCCGCTGACGGAGGCTCGTGATCTTCCGGTTGTACTGTTTCCGGTAGAAGTACCGTGCGCCGTGACCGACCCGGTGGATGACGATGGCGGTGACGAAGCAGGTCTGATCCGAGACCACGGAGTCGGTACCGATGATGAGGTGGTAGGGGTGCTCGGGTTCCTCATGGACGAAAGCCACCAGGGCCCGGAACATCTCCTCGAAGGACAGGCGCCCGAAAGTCGGGCTCACGTACTCCACGGCGATCCTCACCTTGAGTATAGACCACCCGCCCGGGCCCTCCCAGATTACAGCTCCCGGCGGCCCTCCAGGGCCTTCGCGAGGGTCACCTCGTCCGCGTACTCGATGTCCCCGCCTACCGGGAGGCCATGGGCGATGCGGGTGACCTTAATGCCGAGGGGCCGGATGAGCCGGGTGAGGTACAGGGCCGTGGCATCGCCCTCCACCCTGGGGTTGGTGGCGATGATCACCTCCCGTACCTCCCCGCCCTGAAGCCGCTGCAACAGCTCCCGAATCCGGAGGTCCTCCGGCCCGACCCCCTCCAGGGGAGAGATGGCGCCCTGGAGCACGTGGTAGCGACCCTTGAACTCCCGGGTGCGCTCCATGGCCAGCACGTCCCGGGCGTCCTCCACCACGCACAGCACGGAGGGATCCCGGCTGGGACTCGTGCAGAGGGCACAGGGATCCACGTCCGTCCAGGTGAAGCACACGGAGCACGGACGGATCTGCGCCCGAGCGTCGAGGAGGGCCTGGGCGAGGGCGCGCACCTGCTCCTCCGGCATGCGGAGGATGTGGAAGGCGAGCCGCTGGGCGGTCTTCGGACCCACCGTGGGCAGCCGCTCCAGTTCCTCCACCAACCGCGCGAGGGGTTCTGGGAGGTGCATCCTGAAACGATCCTACCCGAAAAGCCCGGGGATCTGCAGCCCGCCCGTGGCGGCCTGCATTCGGGAGGCCGCGAGTTCCCGGGCCCTGCGCAGGGCCTCGTTCACCGCGGCCACCACGAGGTCCTCCAGCAGGGAGACGTCCTGGGGATCCACGGTCTCCGGGGCGATGCGCACCTCCACCAGCTCTCCCTGCCCCGTTACCACCGCCCGCACCGCACCCCCGCCGCTACTGGCCTCCACGCGTTCGTGGGCGAGCTCTTCCTGCACGCGGGCGATCTCCTGCTGAACCCTCTGCACCTGTTTTGCCACCTTGCTGAGGTTCCACACGGCTTTCCTCCTCCGCGGGAAGTTGGGAGCCGAAGGGCCGGAATTCCACGAGGGGGCCGAGAAGGTGCGTGGCCTGTTGGACCAGGGGGTCCTGCTCGGGCCCTGGAGGCGAATCCTCCTGCGGGGAGGCGACAAACCGCACCCGCAGGGCCACGCCCAGCACCTGCCGGATGGCCTCCTCTACGAGGGATCGGTGGCGGGGATCCCCTAAGGTGGTGGCCGCGAAGGGTCCACCCGTGGTCACCTCCACCACGAGGCCGTGCCCTTCCAGGGCCACGGGCCGCGCGTCACTTAAGAGGGCGTGCGTGTAAGCCCGGCGGCGCCGGACTCCCTCCAGGATCTCCTTCCATCGGTCCATCACCCGCTCCAGCGAGACCTCTCCTCCCTCCAAGGGGAGCCGGGGCTCCGGGAGGGCGTCGGGTTTGGGCGGAGGATCCGATACCGGTGCGGGCAGGACCTCCGGTGCGGTCCTCTCCGCACCCGCCTGCAGGAGCTGTTCCAGACGTGCCACCCGGGCCCGCAGGCCCTCCAGACCTGGGTCCGCCTCGGGCCGTGCGAGGCGTAGCAGGGCAAGTTCCAGGCTCAGGCGCGGCTGAGTGGTCCACCGCGCTTCCGTCTCCGCGGAGGAGAGCACGGTGATGGCCCGCAGGAGTTCCTCCTCCGCAAACCCCGCGGCCTGCTCCTGCACCACCCGGTACCGGTCTTCTCCCACCTCCACCAGGTTCCGCGCGTCCGGACTCAGGCGTGCCACCAGGAGATCCCGGAAGTGCTCTACCAAGCGGCGCAGCACCTGCCGCACGTCCCGGCCGCTTTCCACCACCTCCGCGGCGATGCGCAGCACGGAGGAGACGTCCCGGTCCCGCAGGGCTGCCACCACCCGGTCCACCAGATCCTCCTCGAGGGTGCCGAGGAGCCGTACCACGTCCTCTCCCGTGATGCGGTCGCCGGCCCAGGCCATGAGCTGGTCCAGGATGGCCTCCGCATCCCGCAGGGCGCCATCCGCGCTGCGGGCGATCCGCTGAAGGGCTTCCTCCTCCACCACGATTCCCTCCCGCTCCGCCAGGGTCCGCAGGCGTTGGACGATGAGGGGGGTAGGGACCCGGCGGAACTCGAACCGCTGACAGCGGGAGAGAACGGTGGCGGGGAGGCGGTGGGGTTCCGTGGTCACCAGCACAAACACCGCGTGCGGCGGAGGTTCCTCTAGGGTCTTCAGCAGCGCGTTCTCCGCCTGGTCCGTGAGCATGTGGGCCTCGTCGAGGATGTACACCTTGTAGCGGCCCTGAGCGGGCAGCAGCCGCACCTTATCCCGGATCTCCCGGATCTCGTCGATCCCGCGGTTGCTGGCGGCATCCAGCTCGATGACGTCCAGGGAAGTTCCCTCCGCAATGGTGCGGCACTGGGCACACTCCCCGCACGGGTGCGGCGTAGGCCCCTGGACGCAGTTCAGCGCCTTGGCCAGAATCCGGGCCGTGGTGGTCTTCCCCGTTCCCCGGTGGCCGCTGAAGAGGTAGGCATGAACGATTCGGCCCTGCGAGATGGCGTTCTGGAGGGTGCGGGTCACCCGCTCCTGCCCCACCACCTCCTCGAACGTCGTGGGACGCCATTTCCGGTACAGGGTGACGTGCGCGTTGGTCTGTCCCATGGGAGATCCCGGATACTGTTATTCTACCTGGAGAACGACAGAGGCTTCCGGAGACCTCCTTGGACGGATGGATCCGACTGGGCTTTGCGGTCCTCCTGGCGGTGGCAGCCTGGGTGGGGGCCGCATGGGTGTACCGGGACGGCCTGCGTCGGGGCATGGGGAAGGCCGCCCTCGCCTGGGCCCTGGCTACAGTGGTGCTCTTTCCCGCCCTCTTTCCGGTCTACGTCCTTGTAGTCCGTCCACGCCTGCCCGGAGAGCAGGTGTGGGATCTCTCGGAGGTACTGGCGGTGGCGAGTCTCGTGATCGTGACCCTACCTCTGGGGGTGAGCCTGGCGGGCGGGCTCCGGCCAGACCTCCCGTCCTTGGCCGGAGCCGTGTTGGCCCAGAGCGCGGTGTTCCTGGGGGGATGCGGGTACGTGGTCCGCCTCCGCTATGGCCTTCCCCTCCGGGCCCTGGGATACGATGCGGCCCGCTGGCCCGTGGGGCTCCGCACGGGTCTCCTCGTCGCGGCGGCGGTGATTCCCACGGTGCACCTCGCGGTGCAGCCCGCATCCAGGTACCTGCTGGGGCTCCTCCTGGGGCAGGATCGGGCGCGGTGGCTGGCGGAGCAGGAGGAAGCCGCGAATCCTATCCTTCAGGCCCTGCCTCCGCTCTCGGATCCTGGGGGGGTGGTGGCGTTCGCGCTCCTGGTGGCGGTCCTGGTTCCCGTGGCGGAGGAGACCTTCTTCCGGGGGTTCGTGTATCCCCCCTTGCGGCGGCACTACGGGGCGCGGGCGGCGGCGTGGCTTTCTGCAGTCTTCTTCGCCGCCGTGCATCTCCAGGTGGTGAACTTCCTCCCCATTCTGCTCCTGGGCGTGGTCCTCGCGGCGGTGTACGAACGGACGGGCTCCCTCCTCCCCGCGGTGGTGGTTCATGCGGCCAACAACCTGGTGGCCCTGATTTCCGCGTACGCAGGGCGGTAGCGCGGCCGTGCACCTACCTTCGACGGACGCACCCGCGGCGGTTTCCGCGGGGCGCAGCTCCGGCCAGGTGTCCCTGCGGCACACGGGAGGGACTGCTTACCGTTGCTTCCTTCCGGACCTGGCGGGGTTCGCAGGCTCCCGTTGCGCAGGACCCAGCCCTCCTCACCGTCCGCGCGGGCCGGAACCCGTAGGCACGCCGCCTCGGGCTAGGAATTCAGCCCCCCTGTGGCGGGTTGGGGGTTACAGGGAACCGCCAGCTCCCCGCCTAGCACGGCCGCGCACCCCAGTATACCACTCCGCCGCTCCCCCGGAGCTCCCGTGCGATCCCCTGGGCCTCGTGGAGGGCGAGATGGGCGAGGGCCCGGGGAAGGACTCCCTGCCGCACTCGGGCCAGTAGCTCCTCCGTGTCCACGATCTCCACCCTTCCAGAGGGGAACCGAACCACGTCCACCTCCAGGTCCACAGAGGCGGCGAATTCCGGGTAGATCTCCACGGGCGTGTTCACATTGTAGATCTCCCCGATCTCCTCTCCGCTCTCCCGGAAGTACCGGCGCCGCACCCACCACGCTCCCTGCATGAGCTCCACGAGTCCCCAATCCCCCGTGCATTTCTCGGCACCGAGGCTGTCGTACCTTCCTCCGGGGCGGAAGGTGCGGCGCACCACCACGGTGTGTGCCTCCACATGCTCCACCGTCCCCCGCAGCACCAGGGTCCGGGCTCCGGGCTTCCGGTAGTGGATCTGGTACGGGGATCCGGGGACGATGCGGTCCCAGACCAGCGCACGCTCCAGGGCCTGGGCGTCGTCCACCTGGGCTCCTCGGGCCTCCGCCTCCCGGAGCCGGCCGTCGTCGCAGGCCCGCAGCCGGTGGTGTCCGGAGAGGGTGGGCACGTGGCGGGCCCGTACGCAGTCCAGAAACGCCTTCACGGGAGCGGGGAAATCCATGGTGCAGATCCACCGTCCGTCCCGGGCGTGCACCTGCACCACCGCGAGCGGCAGATGACGACGCAGGGCCCGCGCCACGGCCTGTGTCGCCTCCGCGGAACCCGTGATGAGAATCCCCTGGTGATCCGCCTGATCCCTGATGTGCACCTCCGGCGACGCGGAGTCTTCGGGAAGGTGGATCCTAACGCCGATACCCGATCCCACGGATGCGCACCCGCCGGTGGTCGAGGAAGAACTCCGCGTGCGTGATCTCCTGCACCAGCCACAGGTTGGTGGCCACGTGGTCCGTGACCTCCGGCACCACGAACTCCGTGGTCCCTTCCGCCAGGGCCGCGTACACCACCAGCTGGTCCGCAAGATGGCGGTCCACGGTGGCGCCGCTGCGGAGGTCCACGAGCAGCATCCGGGCCACCTCGTCCGCGAGGGCCTCCGAGGGGCGTCCGGGCGCCCCCGCGCGATCCGCGCCCAGGCGACAGCCCGTGCTGGTCTCCGCGAAGACCGCGAGGGCCGCTCCTGGCTGCAGGGCCGTGCGATCGTAGAGCACCTCGATGTGTGCCTCCAGCCCCCCCTGTGCAAGCTTCGCCGTACATCGTTCCGCCATCCGCTCGCTCACCCTCCGCTGTTGGAGGTGGGAGGAGAGGGCAATTCCCCAGACCCGCGTGACGTGGCCCTGCTCCACCATCTGCAGGGCTCGCAGGGCACCCTCCACGGGCTCCACCCGCACCTCCAGGATCCCTCCTCCTTTCGGCACGTACCCGGGTCGGAGGATCTCCACCTCCGCCCGGAGCCCCATGCGTCGGAG
This sequence comes from Armatimonadota bacterium, assembly GCA_025059775.1. NCBI lineage: Bacteria > Bacillati > Armatimonadota > Armatimonadota bacterium. The sequence continues at coordinate 181,330 of JANXCW010000001.1, read as the reverse complement.
GAGGGGAAGCACCACGTGCTGCAGGTGGAAAGCGGAGGGTGCGAAGTCCTGAAACAATCCTCCCTCGATGCGGAACACGCTCGGCCTAGGGGCGAACGCGGCCACGGGGAGTACCGTCATGGCCAGGAGGGTGGTGGAGCCCGCACTTCCGATGTCCCACGTGTAGCGGCCGCCCTCCGGAGGCCGCAGGGGGCGGAGGGTGAACTCCCGGGAACCCACCCGGGCCCCGTCCAACGCCCCTCCGCACAGGGTCGCCACGGCCTCCAGGGCCCTCAGGTGCTGGGGTCGCAGGCCCGGCTCCTCCCGTCGCGCCCGCACGTTGGTGATATGCAGGTCCTGCCCCAGCAGGGCCGCGAGTGCGGCGGCGGTGCGCACGATGGTCCCGCTCCCACTGTGCTGGGCGCCGTCCAGCTCCACCATCCCGTTCCCACCATACGGAGGTCTCCGCCCGGAGGCAAAGGGGGACGGTACAATGGCCCTGTGGCTTTCCGGACACGTTCACGGTCCGTCCCGGGGAAGGTGGCGGAGGGGGTGGGATTTGAACCCACGAGGCAGGTTTTAGCCTGCCTACGCGCTCTCCAGGCGCGCCGGATCAACCAGGCTCCCGCACCCCTCCGCGCACCTTCTAGCATACCAGAGCCCGCTACGGAGGGATGCATGGCGTACTGGCTGCTGAAGAGCGAACCCGAGACATGGTCCTGGGAAGACCAGCTGCGGGCCGGGGTGGAGGTTTGGGACGGGGTGCGGAACCCGCAGGCCCAGCGCCACCTGCGGAGCATGCGGCGGGGGGATCTCGCCTTCTTCTACCACACGGGCACGGAGCGGCGGGTTGTGGGGATCGTGGAGGTGGTGCGCGAGGCCTATCCGGATCCCTCGGATCCCGGGCGGGTCGTGGTGGAGGTACGGGCCGTGCGGCCGCTTGCGCGTCCGGTGACGCTGGCGCAGATCCGGGCCGATCCCCAGCTCCAGCACCTGCTCCTCCTGCGCCAGCCCCGGCTCTCCGTGATCCCCGTGGACCCCGTGTCCTGGAGCCGGATCTGCGCCATGGGCGGACTTCCCCCGGAAGCCCCCGAAGCGTACCATAGTCGTGGCCGCACCCGCGCATCCTAGGACGAGAGGGAATCCGGTGTCGGACCGCTACAGCCGCCTCCTCGCGGAGTACACGGCCTCCGTTCGCTGGGAACGGCTAAGCCCGGAGGTGGTGCATGAGGTCAAGCGCCGGGTGCTCGACAGCCTCGGCGTGGCCATGGCGGCCTTTGTGGAGGATGCCCCGAAGGCCGCCCGGGCATATGCCTACACCCTATCGAGCGCACGGGGTGCCACCCTGTGGGGAACACCCGTGCAGGCCCCACCGGGGGCCGCGGCCTTCGCCAACGCGGTGATGGTGCGCTACCTGGACTTCAACGACACCTATCTCTCCCGGGAGCCGCTCCATCCCAGCGACATGATCCCCGCGCTCGTTGCCCTCGCGGAGTGGCGGAGGTGTAGCCCCCGCGAGCTCATCACGGCCATCGCCCTGGCTTATGAGGTCGGCGTGTGCCTGTGCGACGCGGCAAGCCTGCGGGCGCACGGGTGGGACCACGTGAACTACACGGCCTTGGGCACCGCGTGCGGGGCCGCCTACCTCCTGAAGTTGACCCCACCGCAGACCGAACACGCCCTGGCCATCACCGCGGTGGCACACGCGGCCATGCGCCAGACCCGAGCCGGAGAGCTCGCCATGTGGAAGGGTGCGGCGGCCGCGGAGGCCACGCGGAACGCCCTGGAGGCGGCGCTGCTCGCCGCAAGCGGCATGACGGGGCCGCATCAGCCGTTTGAGGGCCAGATGGGATTTTTCGCGCAGCTGCTGCGGGGCGAACGGTTCGACGACGGCGTTCTGCGGGCGCTGACGGACCAGAGGCCTCCCTCCCGGATCCTGGGCACCTACCTCAAGTTCTGGCCCGTGGAGTACCATGCGCAGAGCGCGGTGGATGCAGCCCTGCGGCTGCGACAGCAGATCCGGGACCCAGCGCGAATCGCCTCCGTGCACATCGAGACCTTTCGGGCCGCTTACGAGATCATCGCCAAGGACCCGGAGAAGTGGGAGCCGAAGACCCGGGAGACCGCGGACCACTCCCTCCCCTACATCGTGGCGGTGGCTTTGCTGGACGGCGAAGTCCACCGCGCCTCCTTCGCGCCCGCCCGGTTTCAGGACCCCGCCGTCCGGGCGTTCCTGAAGGACCGGATCACCCTCCGGGAGGATCCTGAACTTACCCGCGGCTATCCGGAGGGGATCCCCAACCGCATCGCGGTGCGTACCCAGGACGGGGCCACGTACGTGGAGGAGGTGCGGTTCCCCCGGGGACATGCCCGCAACCCCATGACGGACGAGGAGGTGATGGAGAAGTTCCGACGCAACGTAGCGGAGGTCTGGACTCCGGACCAGGCCGAGCGGGTGGCGGAGTGGGTGTGGCGCCTGGAGGCCCAGGAGGATCTCGGAGAGCTCGTGCGGCTCCTCTACGTGTGAGACCGGCATGACGTGGCTGGTGCAACCACCGCCGGAGGAGCACCCTGCCCTGCGACTGCGGACGCTTCTGGAGACCCGGGAGGTCCTCGTCGCCCCCGGCGTGTTCAACGCCCTGGTGGCACGCCTCGCCCAGGAAGCAGGGTTTGAGGTCCTGTACTTCTCCGGTGCCGCCTACAGTGCGAGCCTTGCCCTCCCGGACCTGGGCCTGGTAACCCTCCCGGAGGTGACGGAGGCGGTGCGGTGGGTGGTGCGGGCCACACGGCTTCCTGTGATCGTGGACGCGGATGTGGGCTTCGGAGAGGCCCTCAACGTGGTGCGCACGGTCCGCGAGCTGGAAGCCGCGGGAGCCGCTGCGGTGCAGATCGAGGATCAGGTGATGCCAAAGCGATGCGGCCACCTGGGCGGAAAGGAGGTCACTTCCGCGGAGGCCATGGCGGAGAAGATCGCGGCCGCGGCTCAGGCGCGCCGGCACCTCCTGGTGGTAGCCCGCACAGACGCCCGAGCCACCCACGGCCTCGCGGAGGTGATCCGCCGGGGTCAGCTGTACGCGGAGGCGGGAGCGGACGTCTTCTTCCCCGAGGCCCTGGAAAGCCCGGAGGAGTTCCGGGCGGTGGCGGAGGCGGTACGGGTGCCGTTGCTGGCCAACGTGACGGAGTTCGGCCGCACGCCGCTCCTTTCGGTGGAGGCGTTCCACCGTCTCGGCTACCGCATCGTGATCTTCCCCGTGACGGCCCTGCGGGTGGCCATGCGGGCCGTAGAGGAGCTCTTCCGGGATCTCCGGGAGAAGGGCAGCCAGGCGGACTGGATCCCCCGCATACAGACCCGGCGGGATCTGTACGACCTCCTGCGGTACGACGACTACGAGGCTCTGGACCGCAAGCTGGCCAGGAGGTGAAGGACGATGACGGAGATTCCCTACAGCCCCGGATTGGAGGGCGTGATCGCCACCGTCACCCGCGTCAGCTACCTCGACACGGACCACGAGAGGATCCTGGTGCGCGGATACGACCTCATCGAGCTCGCGCGGCACCGCCCGTACGTGGACGTCGCCTACCTCCTGTTCCACGGGGAACTCCCTACGTCCGAGCAGGCCTCTGCATTCGAGCGGAGCCTCTGCGAGGCCGCGGAGGTTCCGGAGGAAGCATACCGGATGCTGGCCCTTCTCCCCCGCACCACCTCTGTCATGGACGCCCTGCGCACCGGAATCTCCTTCCTCGCAGGGTACGAGGACCCCGCGGTCCTGGACGATCCCAGCCCGGAGGCGAACCGGGCGAAAGGACTGCGTCTGCTGGCGAAGGCCCCCACCCTCGCGGCCAATGCCCATCGGATCCTGCACGGACAGGAGCCCATGCGGCCGGACCGGGAGGCGGGGTTTGCGGGTGGGTTCCTGAAGATGATCCTGGGAGACTGCCCGGATCCCACCGCCCTCCGAGTCTTCGACGCCGTCCTCACCTGTTACATCGAGCACGAGATGCCGAACTCCACCTTTGCGGCCCGGGTGATCGCCAGCACCCTCTCGGACCTGTACGGAGCCGTGACCGGAGCTGCGGCTTCCCTCAAGGGATCCCTTCACGGCGGGGCCAACGAGGCCGCCATGCGCATGCTCCTGGAGATCCTGGAGCAGGGCGGAGCAGCCCGAGCGGAGGCGTACATCATGGAGAAGCTCAAGCAGGGGGCGCGCATCATGGGGTTCGGGCACCGGGTGTACATGCGGCGCCACGACCCCCGGGCCGTGCTGCTCCAGGAGTACCTTCCGCAGCTGGCGGACCGCCGGCCCGAGGGCCGGGAGCTGCTTGCCACCTACCGTACCGTGGAGGAGGTCATGGCCCGGGAGAAGGGCATCTACCCCAACGTGGACTATCCCATCGGGCTGTTGCTGTACCTGCTGGGCGTGCCGATGCCCCTCTACACGCCCATCTTTCTCTGCGCCCGGATCGCGGGGCTGGTGGCACACGTCACCGAGCAGCACGAGGACAACCGCCTGTTCCGCCCCCGGGTGCGATACGAGGGACCTCCCTACCGCCCGGTGCCGGTGCCGTCGGGCATCTAGGATGCCCTCACCCGGGTGCGATGGGATGATAGGGCGCGGGGATGGAGCGGATCCGGCTCGGAATCCTCTACGGGGGACGGAGTGGGGAGCACGAGGTCTCCTGCATCTCCGCCCGCAACGTGATCCGGGCCGCGGATCCTGAACGGTTCTCCGTGGTGGAGATCTTCATTGACCGGGACGGCACCTGGTTCGTACAGGGCCAGCCCGCGGCCCTGCGGCTGGACCGACCGGGGCGGGCGGTCTTCCTGGTGTCGGGGGGAGAGGTGGTCTGCGACGTCCTATTCCCGGTGCTGCACGGCCCCGCGGGGGAGGATGGCACGGTTCAGGGCCTATTTGAGCTTCTGAACGTCCCGTACGTGGGGGCGGACGTGCTGGGGTCTGCGGTGGGCATGGACAAGGGGGTGCAGAAAGCTCTGCTGCGGGCAAGCGGGCTGCCCGTGGTGGACTTCCTCGTGTTTCCCGCGAGCCGCTGGCGGAGGGATCCGGAGGGCGTGCGGCGCGAGACCGCGGAGCGGATCGGCTACCCCTGCTTTGTGAAGCCCACCCGGCTGGGTTCCTCCGTAGGCGTCCACCGGGTGGAGGCGGAGGGAGGGCTCGCGGAAGCGGTGGAGGATGCCCTGCAGTACGGCCTTGCGGCCATCGTGGAGCGGGCGGTTCCGTATCCCCTGGAGGTGGAGGTCAGCGTGCTCGGGAACGACGATCCCATCGCCTCCCTTCCGGGGGAGGTCCGGCCCACCCACGCCTTTTACACGTATGAAGCGAAGTACCTGGATCCGCACGGCGCGGAGCTGGTGATCCCCGCCTCCCTTCCCGGGGAGCTCTCGGAACGGGTGCGGTCCCTGGCCCTGGATGCCTACCGGGCTCTCCAGCTGTGCGGCATGGCCCGGGTGGATTTCCTGGTGACCCGGGAGGGCACCGTGTACGTAAGCGAGGTGAACACCATTCCCGGGTTCACCTCCATCAGCATGTATCCGAAGCTGTGGGAGGCCTCCGGGATCCCTTACCGGGATCTGATCTCCCGGCTGGTGGACCTGGCCCTGGAGCGGTGGCGACAGAAAAGCGCCCTGCGGATCCGCTACCCCAGCGGGGAAGCCCTCGCCCGGCGGGGAGGGATGGGATGAACCGATTCGTGAAGGCGCACGCGCTCGGCAACGACTACCTTGTGGTGGATCTCACCTCGCTCTCGTTCGCCCTCACCCCCGAGGCCGTCCGGCGCATCTGCGACCGGCATCTGGGAGTGGGCTCGGACGGGATTCTGGCGCGCGTGTCCAGCGATCGCGCGGACTTCGGGTTGCGCATCTACAACCCGGACGGCAGCGAGGCGGAGAAAAGCGGGAACGGCCTGCGGATCTTCGCCAAATACCTGTACGAGCACGGGTTCACCCGGAGCACCCGCTTCACCGTGGAGACACCCGGGGGGATCGTGACGTGCGTGCTTGCGGTGGTGGGGGACCGGGTGGCGGAGGTCACGGTCGACATGGGAGAGGCCAGCTTCTGGAGCCCACACATCCCTATGGCGGGCCCTCCCCGGGAGGTGGTGGACGAGCCTGTGGAGGTGGAGGGCGCGACGGTCCGGATCACCGCCCTGACGGTAGGGAACCCACACTGCGTGGTGTTCGTGGAGGATCTCACGGGGGTGGACTTCCCCCGACTGGGTCCGGCGCTCGAGCGGCATCCCGCGTTTCCCCAGCGCACGAACGTGCAGTTCGCTCAGGTGTTGGACCAAGAGAGGGTGCGCGTCCGCATTTGGGAACGGGGGGCGGGGGAGACCCTGGCCTCCGGTTCCAGTGCGTGCGCGGTGGCCGCGGCCTGCGTGCGCCGTGGGTTCACGCGGCGGGATGTGACCGTGGAGATGCCGGGAGGTGCGCTGCGAATCCAGGTGGGCGAAGGATTCTCCCTGCGGATGACGGGCCCCGCCCGGGAGGTCTACCGGGGCGAGTTCTCTCCGGAGTTCGTGGAGACGTTGTCATGACGGCGTCCGCCCGCTGGCTGCAGGGCGTCCGCGGGGTGGTGCTGGACCTGGACGGCGTGGTGTACCGGGGCAAGACGCCGCTGCCCGGGGCCGTGGCATTCCTGGAGCACCTGCGGCGCACCGGTCTCCCCTTCGTCTTCGCCACCAACAACGCCGCCCGGACCCCGGAGCAGTACGCGGAGCGGCTGGTCCGCATGGGGATTCATGTGGCTCCGGACCAGGTGGTGACCTCGGCCCAGGTGGCCGCGGAGTACCTGCAGGCCCGGGTCCAGCCGGGCACCTCGGTGTACGCCATCGGCGGGGAAGGGCTGCGGAAGGCGCTCCTGGAAGCGGGGATGGTGCTCTCGGAGGACCCGGACGGGGTGGCGTTCGTGGTGGTGGGGCTCGACGTGGAGTTCACCTATGCGAAGCTGCGGGATGCCTGCCGGGCCATCCGGCGAGGGGCGGGGTTCGTGGCCACCAACCGCGACCCCGTGCTGCCCGTGGGGGAGGATCTGTGGCCCGGCGCGGGTTCGCTCGTGGCCGCCATCGAGGTGGCCGCGGGGAAGGCGCCCGTGGTGCTGGGCAAACCCGAGCGTCCCCTCCTGGAGGCGGCCCTGCGCCGCCTGGGCGTCCCGGCCGCAGAGGCCCTCATGATCGGGGATCAGCTGGGAACGGACATCGCGGGAGGGGCTCGTATGGGCATGCGGACGGTGCTGGTGCTCTCAGGGGTTTCGCGGGAGGCCGAAGAGGGAGGGGTACGGCCGGATCTGGTGGTGCAGGACCTCGAGGACCTCCTGAGCCGGTGGCGACGGGAGGGTGGGGAATAGTCGGAGGTGCGGGGTGGCCAAGATCCTCTACGTGATCCTCGACGGACTCGGAGACCGCCCCATCCCCGCGCTCGGGGATCGGACACCCCTGGAAGCCGCGCACACCCCCCATCTGGACGCCCTCGCCGGACGGGGGCAGCAGGGACTGGTGGGGACGGTGGGAGAGGGAATCGCGCCGGAGTCGGACGTGGCGGTCTTCGCCATCCTTGGCTATGATCCCCACCGGTACCACACGGGTCGGGGTGTGCTGGAGGCCCTTGGCGTGGGTTTGCCGTTCCGGGACGGGGACCTCGCGCTCCGCGGAAACTTCGCCACCGCGGAAGGGGACCGCATTGTGGATCGGCGGGTGGGACGGGATCTCACAAGCGCGGAGACCCAGGCCCTGGCGGAGGCCGTCCAGCAGGAGGTGCGGCTTGAGGACGCCCGCTTCCAATTCGCGGCGAGCGTGGGGCACCGCTGCGTGCTGGTGCTCTCGGATGCCCGTACGTCGCTCTCCGCCCAGATCAGCAACACGGATCCTGCCTACGCCCGCATGGGCGGACTCGGGGTCGCCCGGGCAGTAGCAGGGGACACCGTGGAGCGGTGCGTGCCCTTGGTGAACACCCCGGAGGCCCGACGAGCCGCGGAGCTCGTGAACGAGTTCACCGCGCGCAGCCGCGTGGTCCTGGAACGCCATCCCGTAAACCAGCGGCGCCGCGCGGAGGGCAGACTCCCGGCCAACCTCGTCCTGCTCCGGGACGCGAGCGATCACCTCCCGGAGGTGCCCGGTATCGCGGAGCGATTCGGGGTGCGGTTTGCCTGCTTCGTGGAGATGCCCGTGGAGCGAGGAATCGCCCGGGTACTCGGGATGGGGGTGGTTCCCGTGCCCCCTGGCCAGGGAGACCCTGCCGCCTACACCGCCTGGGCGGAGCGGGCCCGGGAGGTCCTGGCCGAATGGGACGGGCTGTACATCCACCTCAAGGGGCCGGATGAACCCGGGCACGACGGGGACTGGGAGGCAAAGCGGGCGGTGATCGAGCGGATCGATGCCCATTTCTTCGGTCCCCTGCAGCCTGTGCTCGACGGGGCGGTGGTGGCGGTCACCGCGGATCACGCTACCCCGTGCTCGGTCCGCGCGCACACGGACGACCCCGTGCCACTTCTGGTGGCCGGGCCGGGAATCCCCCCGGATGGTGCAGGGCCCTTCGGAGAGCGTAGCGCGGGGCGTGGAGCCCTCGGCCGGCTCCGGGGGGTGGACGTCCTCCCGCTCCTCGTGCGCCTGAGCCGGGGGGAATTCCCGCGATCCGCATGACCCCGGGCTATCACGCGGCCAGGTGGGCGGCCCGCTTCCTCCTGTGGGGGATTTTCGGCTTCCGGGTTGCGGGCGCGGAGAACTGCCCCCCTGCGGGGTCCCTGGTGGTAGCCGTCAACCACCGCTCGTGGCTGGATCCCGTGGTGCTGGGTGCGGCGCTGCCCCGGCAGGCTACCTTCCTCGGGGCGGAGGATCTCTTGGGAGAACGGGTGAGCGAGGGGTTCGTGCCGTGGCGGGGCCTGCTGCGCGTCATCGCACCCCTCGTGCGGTGGTTCGGGATGATCCCCGTACGCCGTACGGAGGTGGATCCGGGGGCCTACACCGGCTCAGCCCTCCGTGCGGCACTGCGGGTCCTGCGGGGAGGCGGGGTTCTCGTGGTGTTCGCGGAAGGAGGCGTCAACCGTACCGGGGAGGTCCTGGCACCCTTGAAGGCGGGAACGGTGTTGCTGAGCGCCCGCGCACGGGCACCCATCCTTCCCGCCTGGATCTTCGGGACCGATCGCGCCCTCCCGTTGGGAGAGGTGATCCCCCACCTAGTTCCCGTGGGCGTGCGGTTCGGATCCCCGCTCGCTCCACCCGGAAATCCCTCCGGGGCAGAGCTTGCCGCGGCCCTGGGTCGGCTGCGGGAGGCGCTGCTGCGCCTCCACGCGCAGGGCCCACCCTGAAGGTCAGGGGTTGCCAGGAAGGCGCGGCTGTGGGGAGTGTCGAAAGAGATCTGCGTATGCCTCAGGAGGGCAGCGGGGGTAGGGGTGGCATGTTCGCGGAGGTGCGGGGCTGCCGCTGGTACTGCGAGGATGCGGGGGATGGCCTTCCCGTGCTTCTCCTCCATGGATTCCCCCTTTCCTCGGAGATCTGGTCTCCCCTACGGGATGCCCTCGTCGCCCGGTATCGGATGGTGACACCGGACCTACGCGGGTTCGGACGGTCGGACAAACCGGAAGGCTCCTACACCATGGAGTCCCTCGCGGAGGACGTCCTGGAACTCGCGGATGCGCTCGGGCTGGACCGGTTCGTGCTGGGAGGGCACTCCATGGGGGGCTATATCGCGTTCCGCATAGCCGCGCGCGCGCCCGGGCGCTTGCTCGGGTTGGTGCTCGTGTGCACGCGGGCGGAGGCGGATACCGAAGAGGGGAAAGCTCGGCGACGCCAGGCAATCCAGACCATCCGCACAGAAGGACCCCGCCCGTTCCTTGAGACCTTCCTGCCCAATCTCCTGGGGGCCACCACGAAGGCCTCTCGCCCGGAGCTCCTGAAGCGCCTCCACGAGATCGCCGCCTCGGTCCCGGCCCACGTGCTGGTGGGGTGCTTGGAGGGGATGATGGAGCGACCCAGTAGCCACGAACTACTCCCCAGCCTTAGGATGCCGGTCCTGGTGGTGGCGGGGGAGGAGGACGCGGTCACGCCTCCGGAGAGCGCCCGAACAATGGCAGAGGGATTCCCTCGGGCTCAGCTGACCTTCCTTCCCCGCTGCGGCCACACCCCGAGTCTGGAGGCTCCGGAAGCCCTCGCGCAGGCCCTCTCGCAGTTCCTCGAAGGGCTTGAGGGCTGACCTTTCCCCGCGCGGAGGGCGGCTCTGGGGCGATCCGGGGGAGCAGCAGGAGTTGCTGGGGGGACGAAGGCCGGGGTCGGTCTCGGAAACCGAAGCGTTCCCGGCACCGCTTTACGGTGCGATCCACCGCGTCCACATACGCACGGGGCGCATACTTCCGTGGGTACAGCCGCTCGTAGAGGGCCCCCAGCTCCGGATGGTGTTCCTGGAGGAACTGAAAGAACGCCTCCCGGGCGACTTCCCCCAGGTTCAGGACGCTGTGTCCGAGGAACCGGGCGCCGTGATCCCGGGCAACACGGATTACAGCTTCCAGGGTCTCCGGGGCATCCGTGAGGCCGGGCAGAATGGGGGCCACGAGAACCCCCACCGCCAGACCCACGGCGCTCAGTCGTGCCACCGTCCGCAGGCGTTGGTGAGGAGGCGCAACCCCGGGCTCAATAGCCCGGCTCAGGGGTTCGTCGAGGGTGGCTATGCTTACCCAGACCGTGACCCTTGCCCGTTGGTGGAGGGCCAGGAGGACGTCCAGGTCGCGCAGGATGAGCGGCGAGCGGGTGACGAGGCTCACCGGCGTGCGCGCGTCGCACAGGGCCTCGAGGATCTGACGGGTGATGCGGTAGCGGCCCTCGATGGGCTGATACGGATCCGTGGCGGTCCCGATGGCCACCTCCTCCCGCTTCCAGGCGGGGTGTAGGAGCTCCGCCCGCAGGACCTCTGGGGCGTTCACCTTCACGAAGATGCGGTTGCTCCATCCGTGGATGCCGTCCTCCTCGAGGAACCCGTGCGTCCGCCGGGCATAGCAGAACACACAGGCGTGGGCGCAGCCCCGGTAGGGATTGATGGACCACCGGAAGGGCATCCCCCGCACCCGGTTGAGCACGCTCCGAACCCGGATCTCCACATACTCCCGTGGCACACCTTTAGGGTAATGCGAACCTTTGTTCGCGTCAATCCGGACTGCCCTCCCGGGGCGGAACACCGCCCTGGCAGCGCGCGGCAGGTGTCTTGGTGGTGGGATTCGCTTCGAGCCCCGTGAAGGGAAGCTTCTGGGGCCACAAACAACACGGTTGTTTGCGTGCGTGCAGGAGCAGCGCCTAGAATGATCTCTAGAAATGATCTCTAGAGAAGCACAAAGGGGGTTGTTGCAATGGTGGGGATCGAACGAGAAGGATTCCTCTCTGGGGACGAAGAAGAACAACGCCAACAGGCGCTTCCATCCATGATGGAGGAGGAAGAGGGCATGTACACCGAGACGGAAGCGATGGCACCTGCGGAGCCGACGCCCGCGCCCGAGCAACCCACGCCCCGGCGGCCCGCGCGCCGTCCTGCGGCGCGCAAACCCGCCGCGCGGAAGCCCGCGGCTCGCAGAACTGCGGCGAAGAAGGCAGCTCCCGCGAAGCGGAAGGCCGCTGCAAAGCCAAGGAAGGCAGTGGCTCCCGCCCGCCGCAGGACCACGGCCCGGGCTAAGGCCAGGACGACGGCCCGAAAGGCGAAGGCTACGAGCCGCACCACGGCGCGCCGGACGACCGCCCGCCGAAGCACGGGCAGCCGCTCCGCGCAGCGGGCCCGACGCCGCCGCTAGACGGCGTCGGGCCCGGGATGCCCGGAGGTCCCCGAGATCGGCTCGGGGAAGGGGGAGAGGTCGCCTGTAAGGCGACCTTCTGTTTTTTTATGAACTATTACGCGTGTGTCGGATTTGCGGTCCAGAAAGCCCAGGACCTCACCCGTCTGGCGGAGCAGGCGGCCCGGGCAGGAGTGCCAGTGGGACGGGATCCGGTGTTGGGGTTGCGGAGGTGGTCCGTGGGGCGGGGCGTGGAGCTGTGGGCGGAGGTGGGGCCGCGGAAAGAGGTGCTGGGAGTTTTGCCCTTCTACGACTCCGGCCGTGACCACCTCCTGAGCGTGGTGGGATGTGGGGCGGATCCGGAGCATCCGGAGGAAGGGTGGGTGGAGGTATGGATCAACCCCGTGGCCCCGGAGGAGCCCTACTCCGGCGAGTTCCCCCTGGTGTGCGATCTCGTGGATTACTTGGCCGTTGGCCCCTGCCTGGAGTCCCTCCCGCGCCTCGTGCGCGCCCGAATGGTGGTTTTCCTGCACGAGGCCCGGGCCTTTCCGGATGCGCTGGCGGTGGCGGAGGAAGCGCTCCACGCGGGATTCCGGCTCCCGCCCTACACCTTTTCAGCCTGGACGAGCCCCAGGACCCGGAGCGTCCGGAGGCCACGGCCATGCTGAGCGGCCGTGTTGTCCGGACGGTCCAGGAGATCAACCCGCACACGGGCCTTTGCTTCCTCGTCCTCGTGGTGGATACCGGGAAGGTGACCGTGGACGCGGTGGCACCCCCGGACCTGCTCCCGGGGATCCGGGACGGGATGTTCTTGCAAGGAGGAGGCTGGGTGCTGGCGAAGTTCCCTACCCTGGAGTGAGGTTCTGGGTACCGCCTTAAAGAACTCCCTCGTCTGCCCGGCGGTAGGGGTGGATCTCCTCTTCCGCAAACCAAAGCCCGATCTCGTGTGCGGCCTCCTCCAGGGTCCCTGAGGCGTGCACGAGGTTGCGCACGGGCCGCAGCTCCAGGTTGGCGAGGGCGGGGGAGTCCGTGCTGAAATCCCCCCGGATGGTGCCTGGATCCGCGAAGATGGGGAGGGTCTTGCCCACGAGCTTGCGGACCGCGCTCACCGCATGCACCCCCTCGATCACCGCGGCCACCACGGGACCGGATGCCATGAATTCGATGAGCCAGCTGCGCACCCGGGCCCCGATCTCTACGAGATCCTCGGTTCCCATCCGCTCCCGCACATCGAGCCCGTACGTCTCAAAGGCTTCCTTGGTTTTTGTGCCGAGGGTGCGGAGGAAGTCCTCCCGGTCGGGGTAGTGCTGCTCCAATAGCCCCCGGGAGGCCCGCAGCATCTTGAGGCCCACGATCTTGAGGCCCGCTCGTTCCAACCGTCCCAGGATCTCGCCCACCAGTCCCCGCTGGACTCCATCGGGCTTGACGACGAGCAGCGTTCGCTCCGCTCGGGGGTTTTGCACGATCCACCTCCACAGGCACAAGGCGTTACCCGTACGATTTTACCGGGGGTCTTTGCGCATCCACGGCGGGTTTCCGGCGTACGGGGCCGAGGGACACACCTCCCGCAGGGGACAGGTGGCGCACTTCGGAGCCCGGGCCGTGCACACCTGCCGGCCGAAGAGGATGAGGCGGAGGGCGAACCTCCCCCACTCCTGTGGCGGTACCAGGGCCATAAGATCCCGCTCGATCTTCTCCGGGTCCGTCTGGGCGCTTAGGCCCAGACGCTGGCTCAGACGGGCCACGTGGGTGTCCACCACGATGCCGGATCCATCCGCCTGGGGGATCCCAGGCCAGCCGGGCCAGCCCTCGATCTCCGCGGCGGAGAAGAGGACGTTCGCGGTCTTCCGCCCCACCCCGGGAAGCTTCACCAGTTCCTCCATCCGGGGCGGCACCTCCCCCTGACACAGGTCCACCAGAGCCCGGCTCGTGGCCTGGATGGTCCGGGCTTTCTGCCGGTAGAACCCCGTAGGCCGGACGAGCCGTTCCACCTCCCGGAGGTCCGCCCGGGCGAGGGCATGCGGCGTGGGGAAACGGGCAAAAAGCTGGGGAGTCACCCGGTTCACCATCTCGTCCGTGCACCGGGCAGAGAGAATGGTGGCGATCAGCAGTTCGAAGGGTGAGCGGTGGTGAAGGGGGATTTGGGGATCCGGGTAGAGGCGCTGGAGAACCTCCCGGATTCTCCGCACGCGCCGGGCCTGCTGCTCAGGGGTCTCCCGGGGCAGGGCGGCTTTGCGTACAGGCATGGCGAGGTCAGGATAGCGCCTGGGGGTCCGGCTGCCAAGGGCCGCGTGCGGGAGCCGAAATCCGCCAAATCGGGCGAAAATCGGTACGGAAGTGGCAAAATCTACGGTAGGGAAGGAATGAGGCGCCTCCCAGCGCGTATTTCTTAACCCGTACCTTCGTTCGATCTCGGTAGGAGGTGATGGGGTGCGATTCGGGCTGGCTCAAATCCGATACCGGTGGGGCGAGAGCCGGTCCTGGGAGGATGGAACGACGGACAACCTCGAGAAAGCGGTGGAGTTCATCCGGAGGGGAGGGCGGGAGGGGGCCAGGGTGGTGTGCTTTTCCGAGTACTTCCTGGGGAATGTGAGGCCCATGCCCATCCCCTGTCCCATCACCGAGCGGTTGAGCCGGGCTGCACGGGAGGCAAACGTGTATGTGATCTGCGGGACCACCCGGGAGCTTTTGCCGAAGCCCAAGGGAGCCCGCAGGCCCCCGAAACCACGACTCTGCTCCTTTGTGATCTCCCCGCAGGGCAAGATCCTGAGCAAGCACTACAAACGGGTGTTCCACCCCTTCGAACGGGGGCAGTTCGATCCGGGACCCAACCGTCCCGCGGTCATTGACGGCATCAAGGTGGGTATCCTGGCCGGGTATGAGCTCCTGGTGCCCGAGGTGGCCCACCGGCTGGTCCGGGCCGGGGCGGAGATGCTGGTGGTACAGATGACCGCCAGCAGTGAGCTCCCGTATCAACTCGAAACCATGCAGTCCGCGGTGCGCACCCGGTGCATGGAGCTCCTTCTGCCCGTACTGGCGGTGGGACAGTACGGAGAGTTCTACGGAGGTGTGCTGTACCAGGGGGGGAGCCTGGCCTACGTCCCGGAGCTGGGGAAAGTCCTGGGAAAGTGGGCTCCCAACGGCGCGCGTCTGGTGACCCGTATGGGCGAGTACGAGAACCTCCTTCCCGTGGACATCAACCCCGAGATCACCCGGGAGGTCCGCAAGAGGTTCAGCTGGACGGAGGCCTGATGCGGACGGATCGCTTGACCCGCCTCCGCCACCGGATGGCGGAGCTGGAGGTCGACTTGGTGGTCCTGCCTCCCGGGGAAGACTTCCACTACCTCACGGGTCGCTCACCCCTCCGGGATGAGCGGGCCTGTTTCCTGATGGTCTCCCTGGACCGGACGCTCTTGCTCGTCCCCTGGCTCCAGGCCGGGGAGCTGGCCCAGCTGGGGGTGCCGATGTTCCCGTACGCGGACGCGGAAGGACCCACCCGGGCTGTGCGGGAGGCCATCCGAGCCATCGGACGGGTGCGAACCCTAGCGGTGGCCGACGACCTCCGGGCAGACCACCTCCTCCTGCTCCAGGAACTCCTGCCGGACGTCCGGTTTACCCTCGCCTCTTCCCTGCTTGCCCCCCTGCGGATGCGCAAGGAACCGGAGGAGGTGGACGCCCTCCGTCGGTCCGCGGCCGCGGCGGATGCGGGGGTACTGGCCGCGATCCGGTCCTGCAGGCCTGGAGTCTCCGAACACGAGGTGGCGGAGGCAGCGGGGGAGGCGATGAGGCGGATGGGTGCGGAGGAGGTACTCTTCACCCTGGTGGCCTCGGGACCGAACTCCGCCTTCCCCCACCACCGCACCTCCGCCCGGTCGCTTCAGGTTGGAGAACCGGTCCTGGTGGATCTGGGTGGCCGGGTGCGAGGGTACTGCTCGGACCTAACCCGCATGGCCTTTCTCGGTTCGCCCCCACCGGCCTATCGGGAGGTGCACGGGATCGTGGAGGAGGCGGTCCGAGCAGCCCTGGAGGTGATCCGGCCGGGAGCCGGGATCGCGGAGGTGGACGGGGCTGCCAGGCGGATCATTGAGAAAGCGGGCTATGGGGAGCGGTTCGTGCACCGTACCGGCCACGGCCTGGGGCTGGCGCCCCACGAACCGCCCTCCGTGACCGGAGCAAACCCCATGGCCCTGGAGGAAGGGATGGTGTTCACCCTGGAGCCCGGGATCTATCTTCCCGGGGCCTTTGGGGTACGGCTCGAGGAGGCCGTGGTGGTACGGGCAGGCGGTCCCGAGGTCCTCAGCCGCCTCCCCCGAGAGGTCTTCGAGCTCGTCGGCTGAAGGAGGGCACCCCAGGACCTGGCCCGCTTTTACTTCGGCTCCTTGGGCCACGGACCCACGATGCCCGGCGCGGCCCACTCCATGGTGGTCAGCTCCTGCACGGTCATGCGTCGGCCTGCAGGTACCCGCAGCTTCCCGTTTCGGTCGTAGATGGGACCGGTGAAGGGGTCAAAGGCAGGCGGGGACTGGGACATCTCCCGAAGCCGCCGGAGCACGAGATCGTACACGGAGACGGTTCCGATCCCTGAAACCCGAACCTTCACCGCTTCCAGCCTGGGTCGGAACACGGGATTCACCGGCATGCCGGGTTGTGCTCCCAGCTCCACCGCGCCCTCTGCCAGCAGCCACCAGTAGTCCACGTTCTGGAGGTTGCGGGGGGTGTACGTGCCGTCGTAGACCTTCCGGAGGAAGTCGATGTAGATCTTCTGCCAGTGCACCAGCTGCCCGCTCACGATGTGCTGGGGTGCGAACCGGTACATCGGGGAGTAGTGGCCGAAGCTGGGTAGCCCTTTCTGGGCCGCCACCTGGACTACAGTGGGCGAGTCCTCCGTGAAAGCGAACACATCCGCGCCTTCCGCGATGAGGGCTTCCGTGGCCTCCTTGGCGGCCGCGGGGTTGAACCACTCGTAGATCCACCGTACGTGCACCGTGGCCCGGGGGTTTGTGGCCCGCACGCCCAGGGCGAAGGCGGAGATGTGCCGCTTCACCTCCGGGATGGGGAAGGCGCCCACATACCCGACCTTCCCGGTGCGGGTCAACGCTCCCGCCATGAGGCCGTTGAGGTAGTACACCTGGTAGAAGTCCGCCATGTAGGTGGCCACGTTGGACGCCCGCTTGAACCCGGAACAGTGCGCGAAGAGGATATCCGGGTGGCGCCTCGCCGCACTCAAGGTGCCGTCCATGTACCCGAAGCTGGTGGTGAAGATCACTTTAGCTCCGGCCCGGACGAGCCGGTCGATGAACGCCTCCACCTGGCCTTCGGGCACCTTCTCCACATAGGTGGTCTCCAGCCACGGGAGGGTCTTCCCCGCGATCCGGCGGCCTACGTCGTGCGCGTGGGTCCACCCGTAATCCCCGATGGGCCCCACGTAGATCCACCCCGCCTTGAGTTTCCGCGGCTGGGCGACGCCGCCCACGGCGAGCCCGGCCACCAGTAAAACCACCAGCGCCCAGGCGAACCTGCGCATGCTCTCCCTCCTTTCCGAATCAGCGTTCCCCCCGCACATAGGGGGCTCCCAGGGCCTCCGGGACCTCTTGCCACCAAGCTCCCCTGCGGGCCGTGGCTACGGTGAGGACCAGGATGGTTCCCAGGTACGGTGCCATCTTCAGCAGCTCCGGAGCGACGAAGCCCTGCAGCCGGAAGCTGAGGTGGAACAGGGCTCCGAAGAGCAGGGAGCCTGCCACGGCCCGGAGGGGATCCCATCCCGAAAAGACCGTGATGGCGATGGCGATCCACCCCATGCCCGCAGTCATCCCCTCGGTCCAGCTAGGCCGGTACGCTACGGAGAGGAACCCACCCGCGATGCCTGCGGTGAGCCCGCCGAACCCTACCGCCAGGTACCGAACCAGGAACACCTGAACCCCCTGGGCGTCCGCGGCGGCCGGCGATTCCCCCACGGACCGGAGGATGATGCCCCACCGGCTGTGGTAGAGGAAGACCCACACGACCCCGCTCAGCACCAACCCCGAGAGGGTGAGCCAGGAGAGCTCCGGGAGAGGAGTTCGGAGCGGTGTCCCCTCCCATCCCCGGCCTAGGAGTCCCGCGATCCCTACCCCTACCATGCCCAGGGCAAGCCCCGAGACGTACTGGTTGCCCCGCAGCCGGACGCACACCACGGCGTGCACCAGGGCTGCTGCCCCTCCCACGAGTGCGGCCACGCCCAGCCCCAGGGCGGGGAATCCGGTGAGCTGGGCTGTGGCGAAGGCAAAGAAGGCGCCGAGGAGCATCATCCCCTCCACCCCAAGGTTCACCACGCCACTACGCTCTGCCACGATCTCGCCCAGGGCGGCCCACAAAAGCGGGGTGCCGAAGGCGAGGGCCCGCAGGAAGGTCACGAGGAGGACGTCCATGCCTCTCCCCCAGCTCCAGACACCCGCCGGATCCGCATCTGCAGCAGCGGCGTGCTCCCGACGAGGAAAAGGAGGAGGAGTCCGTTGAAGACGTCCGTGACCCGGAAGGGCATCTGGAGAGCCACCTGCATCACGTCCCCGCTCGTGAAGACCAGACCCAGCAGGAACGCGCTCGGGATGGCCCCGAGCGGGTTCCCACGGGCCAACCACGCCACCAGGATCCCTGCATACCCGTAGCCCATGGAGATCTGTCCTGGGCTCAGCAGCCGGTGGTGGATCCCTGCCACCTCTCCCACCCCCGCGAGTCCTGCGGCGCCGCCGGAGAGCAGGGCGACGGCCAAGACGGTGCGGGTCGCGGGAATCCCCGCGTACCGGGCCGCTTCCGGGTTCTCACCCTGGACCCGGATCTCGAACCCCAGGACCGTCCTGGATAGCAGCACGCTGCCGAAGATCGCCCACCCCAGACCGAGGGCCAGGGTGGGCCAATGCATCCGTGTGGTGCCCAAAAGGGGGAGCCAAGCGGCCTCCGGGAAGAGGTCCGTGTACGCGAAGCCCATCATGCTCGACCCCTTCCACGGGCCGTGCACCAGCCACTCCACTCCGTAGGCGGCCACGTAGTTCAGCAGGAGCGTGGTGAGCACCTCGTGGGCACCCCATCGCAACCGCAGGAGTGCGGGTACCGCAGCCCACAGGGCCCCGAGGGCAAACCCGGCCACGAACATCCCCGGGATCAGGAGGGCGGGAGGAAGGGGAGAGAACAGGGCAACCCCCGTAGCCGCCACGGCCCCGCTCAATATCTGCCCCTCCGCGCCGATGTTCCAGAACTGAGCCCGAAAGGCCAATACGAGCCCTGAGCCCACCAGCAGGAGGGGAATCGCCCGCCGGACCACCTCTGGGAGAGCCCGGGGATCCAGGAACGTCCCCTCCGCCATGGTCCGGTAGGCCACAAGGGGCGCTACCCCATAGGCCCAGAATACCCCGCCCGCGGCAACGAGGGCCCCGGCGATGGCGAGGAGCGAGACGATGGTGCTCCAGCCCCAGGAGGGAGAAGGATTTGGCGTCACGAGGAAGGGGCCGATGCGCCTCATACCCCGTGTCCCATCATCCACAGCCCCAGTCGCTCCGGGTCCGCCTCTTCCGCGGACAGGACCCCGACCACCCGCCCCCGGAACATCACCCCGACGCGGTCGGAGAGTTCCAGGATCTCCTCGAGGTCCTCGGATACGAGGAACACCCCGGCCCCGGCATCCCGCCGCTCCAGAAGGATGCGCCGCACCTGTCGGGTGGCGGCCACGTCTAGGCCGCTCGTGGGGTGGGAGGCCACGATGAGCCGGGGCTCTCCCGTGAGCTCCCGGGCCAGGATGAGCCTCTGGAGATTGCCTCCGGAGAGGAGTCGGGCGGGCGTGGAGGGGTCCGGGGCGTCGATGGCGTAGGCGGCCATGAGGCGGCGGGCAAAGGCTTCCACCGCGCGCCGGTCCAGAAACGGCCCCCGGACGAAAGGCGGCTGTCTGTACCGCTTTAGCACCAGGTTCTCCGCCACGGAGAGGCTGCCCACCACTCCCCGGCGCAACCGGTCCTCCGGTACGTGTGCCACCCCGGCCTCGTGGAGCCTCCGCGGATCCGGGTGAACCACTTCTTGACCCAGCACCTGCACCCTCCCGCGCATCCTTCTCCGCAGCCCCGTGCACACCTCCACGCACTCCCGCTGCCCGTTCCCCGCGACCCCGGCGAGTCCGAACACCTCGCCTGAGTGCACCTCCAGGGAAACTCCCCGCAAGGCAGGGATGCCTCCATCCCCCGGGGCCCAGACCTCCTCCAGGACTAGAACCTCGGGCCCCGGGGGACGCGGGGTGCGGCGGGAGCTGGACTGCACCTCCTGCCCCACCATCAGCCGAGCCAGCTGCCGCGCGTCCGCCTCGGAGGTGCGGAGCGTCCCGACCACCCGTCCCCGCCGCAGCACCGTCACCCGGTCGCTCGCCTCCATCACCTCTTCTAACCTGTGGGTGATGAGGATCACCGCACACCCTTCCTCCCGCATGCGGCGCAGCACCCGGAACAGGACCCCCGCCTCCTGCGGAGTCAGGGCGGTGGTGGGCTCGTCGAGCACGAGGATCCTCGCACCCCGTAGCAGGACCCGCAGGATCTCCACCCGCTGCTGCTCCCCCGCGGAGAGCTCTGCCACCCGGGCCCGGGGATCCACCGCGAGTCCGTACCGCTCCCCCAGCTGCTGGATGCGGGTCTCCAGCGCCCGCAGGGGCCGGAGGAAAGGGAGGCCCGGCAGCCCCAGGGCGATGTTCTCTGCCACCGTGTGCCGGCGCACCAGCTGCGGATGCTGGGGGACCATGCCGATACCGAGGGCGATGGCGTCCCTGGGCGAGCGGATCCGCACGGGCCGACCCTCCACGAGGATCTCCCCGGCGTCGGGCTGGTAGATTCCGTACAGGATGTTCACCAGGGTTGTCTTCCCCGCCCCGTTCTCACCCAGCAGCGCGTGCACCTCACCCGCGCGCACCTCCAGGGTCACGCGATCATTGGCCACGACCCCGGGGAAAACCTTTACGATGCCGCGCAGGGCGACGAGCGGGACTTCCTCCGCACGGGGACGCGTCGGGAGATCCGTAACCGGGGTGGGGACGGAGAAGCGCACGCCCAGGCCTCCACCACCAGGCTATCGCAACCGGTGGGTCTGCCTCCAGGGACAGGCTGGGAATCGTTCTCAGATAAGTGAACAATATCCCCCGGATGGGTCCGGGGGAGTGCGAGGACCCGAATAAGAGCTGAGCTCTATGCTCACTCCCCCAGGTACGCGCCCTGCGATCGGAGGAGGGCCTGCACCTCCCGCAGGAGTTCTGGCCGACGCACCACCTCCGCGGGAGTGCACCCGATCCGGGCACAGAAGGCGGCCACCACCCCCGCGGCCTGTCCCATGGCCATGGTGGTGGGGATGACGCGGGCAGAGCCCGCGGCCTCTGAGGTGGCGGAGAAGGATCGGGAGGCCACCAGGAGGTTGCGCACTTCCTGGGGGATGAGGGATCGCAGGGGGATGCTGTAGACGATGCGCACGGTGGGGTACGGGTTTGTCCAGCCGGGGACGTAGGGGTGAATGTCGATGGGATAGGAAGCTAAGGCCACCCGATCCTCGAACCGACGGCCCGAGAGGATATCATCCACGGTAAGGGTGTACAGCCCCATGATGTGGCGGGTCTCCCGGATGTAGAGCATCGGGGCCCAACCCGCGAGTTCTGCTTGCTCGAAGCCCGGGACGCGCTCCCGAAGGTGACGCACCACGTGCGGCAGCTCCCGTTGGGCCCGCTCCATGCCGAGCGCGGTCGACTCAGGATTGAGTCCGTTCACGAAGTACACCTGCAGGGCGTTCACGAGCACGCTCCCGTCGTTCTGCAGGGCCAGGTTGAGGCCCAATACCCCCACCTCGGGCTGGGTGGACCGGTAGCGCTGGGCGACCTCCTGATACCCCCACGCGGCCTTCCCGTTCACGCCCCACCGGGCGGGATCTGCCCCCGCGGCCCTGCGCCGGAGGATGTCCGCCACCAGCCGTCTCCAGTCCACCCCCCGTAACCGGAAGATGAGGGTGGCGGGCTGCATCCACGGTTTCCCATCAGGGCCGGGCCGACCCAGCACGTAAGGGACGCCCGCGGCCGCGGCGACGTCCGCGTCATCGGTGGCATCCACTATCTGCTTTGCCCGCACCAGGAGGGTGCGCTGCCAGTCCCGATCCTCGAGCTCCGCGCCTGTGATCCGATCTCCTTCCCGCAGGAGCCGTCGGAGCGGCGCACTCGTCGTCGAGCCTACCAAGGGCTCCCGCCACACAGCCCAGGTGAGCTTGTCGACCGCCTCGTGCAGGTCGAAGCTCAGCCCCAGCTGCCGGTAGTACTCCAGAAAGAGGCCACGGGTGAGGTGGGTGCCTGCGGGGGTGAGGTTCATGTCGAAGGTGGTAAGCCATGCCCAGGTGATGACCCCGCCCAGCTTGGGCAACGCCTCCACCAGGTGCGTCCGACGGCCCGTGCGGGCTGCGGCCACCGCCGCGGCAATCCCTGCGGGGGTTCCCCCGATGACCAGGACGTCCACGGATAGCGTACGGGCGGGGGCAGCCTCCAGCCGGGCGGTGAGGAGCAGCCCCAAGAGGAGAAGCAGCATCCTGCGTCGCCCGGTGGTGCACCCGGTGTTTTCAGTCTTCCGTGCCTTCATGCACTTCCTATAATGGGGTGCGCCGAGCCGGGAGGGAACCATGAGCGCGGAAGGGAAGCGGCGCAGCCCGCGGGCGGAGGACGAGCTCGTCCCCTCCCGCCGCCAGTACCTGGAGCTCAAACGCCAGTACCCGCACGCCATCCTCCTCTATCGGCTGGGCGACTTCTACGAGGCCTTCGACGAGGACGCCCGCATCGTGGCCCGGGATGCCCGGGTGGTGCTCACCTCCCGGAGCTTCGGCCGTAGCGGCCGGGTTCCCATGGCAGGCATACCCCACCACGCCCTCCACCACTACCTGGCGCGCCTGCTGGCTGCGGGCCACACCGTGGCCATCGCGGAACAGCTCAGCCCGCCCGGCCGCGGCCTGATCGAGCGGGCGGTCACCCGGGTGCTCACTCCGGGGACGGTGGCGGAGCCGGCCCTGCTACCGGCCTCCGAGAACCGCTATCTGGCCGCCGTCCTCCCGTTGAACGGGCGATGGGGGCTTTCGTGGGTGGACGTGAGCACCGGGGAGTTCGCCACCATGGAGCTGGAGTCCACGCCGCAGCTGGTGGAGGAGCTCGCGCGCCTTGCGCCCGCGGAGTGCCTGGTGCCGGAGGAACCCCTGGGGATCCCGCTTCCCGGCCGGGTCACCCGTTTGGAACGCTGGTGGTTTGACCCCGAGCGGGCCTGGAATGCCCTGTGCGCCCACTTCGGAGTCCGCTCCCTCGAGCCGTACGGTTGCAGTGCCCTACCGGCCGCCACCGGTGCTGCAGGCGCCATCCTCGCCTACCTGGAGCGCACCAATCCCGCCCTTTTGCCGCTGCTCGTGCGGCTCCGCACCGAAACCCTGCGCCACCGGGTAGGTCTGGACCCCGCCACCCGTCGGAACCTGGAGATCACCCGCAACCTGCGCACGGGGAGCGTGCGGGGGAGTCTGCTGGGCGTGCTGGACCACACCCGCACCGCCCAGGGGGCTCGGTGGTTGCGCCGAATGGTCTCCCAGCCCATCCGGGACCTTGCGGAACTGCATCGGCGGCAGGACGCCATCGTCGCACTGGTGGCGGATCCCATGATGCGGGCCGCTCTCGCCGCGGAGCTGGTGTCGGTGGGAGATCTGGAGCGGCTGGTGGGTCGGGTGGTGCACCGGCAGGCTTCCGGTCGGGAGTTCCTCACCCTCGCCACCGCCCTGCGGGCCATCGGCCGCATTGCCGATCGCCTGCGTGCCGCTCCGGCTCCTGCCCTCCAGGCCCTTGCGGCGGGGGTGGATCCATGTGGGGATGTGGCGGAGCTGGTGGAAGGGGCGGTGGCGGAGGATGTGGAGGGGGTACGGATCCGTCCAGGCTATAGCCCAGAACTCGATGCAGCCCGGGCGGAGGTCCAGCAGACCCGGCAGTGGCTGTTGAGCCTGGAAGCGCGGGAGCGGGAGCGGACGGGGATCAAGTCCCTGAAGGTGGGCTACAACAAGGTGTTCGGGTACTACATCGAGGTGACCCGTCCCAACCTCCACCTAGTTCCTCCCGACTATATCCGCAAACAGACCGTAGCCACGGGGGAGCGCTTCTACACCCTAGCCCTCAAGGAAGCGGAGGCCCGCATCCTCAGTGCGGAGGAGCGCATCGCGGCCCTGGAGCGGGAGGCCCTGGATCGCCTCACCGCCGAGGTGGCGGCCCACGCGCCGCGGCTGCTGGATCTCGCCGCCCGGGTGGCGGAGCTCGATGCCTTCCTTTCCTTGGCGGAGGTGGCGGTGCGGTGGAACTGGACCCGGCCGGTTTTGGATCACCGGGAGGAGCTGTCCATCGTGGGAGGCCGACATCCCGTGGTGGAGGCCCACCTGGCCGGGGAGCCCTTTGTCCCCAACGACTGCCGACTGGGCGGAGACGGCCCCCGCATCCTGCTCGTCACCGGTCCCAATATGGGGGGCAAGTCCACCTACCTGCGGCAGGTGGCCCTCATCGTGCTCCTGGCCCAGATCGGTTCCTTTGTGCCGGCCCGCGCGGCCCGCATCGGTCTTGTTGACCGCATCTTCACCCGGGTGGGTGCCCATGACGACCTCGCGGGTGGAGCCAGTACCTTCTTAGTGGAAATGATGGAGACGGCCCAGATCCTCCACCAGGCCACCCACCAAAGCCTCGTCATCCTGGACGAGGTGGGCCGAGGGACCAGCACGCAGGACGGGCTGGCCATTGCCCGGGCGGTGCTGGAGGACCTCCACGACCGCATCGGTGCCCGTACCCTGTTCGCCACCCATTACCTGGAGCTTACCGCCCTCGCCGAGAAGCTTGAGCACGTAGCCAACGTGCACCTGGCGGCCACGGAGCAGTCCGGGCGCGTGATCTTCCTGTATACGGTGCGACCCGGCCCCACAAGCCGTGCCTACGGGATCCAGGTGGCCCGGCTTGCGGGGATTCCCAAGTGGGTGGCGGACCGCGCGGAAGTCCTGTTGGCCGAGTCGGCCATCCCACAGCCACCGCCCTCCCCACCGAGTCCCCAGCCCCTCGCTGGGAGGAGGGCGGAGCAGCTCCCCCTTGACGGATTCGGCCCGGGCCCGGACCTGGGAGAGCAACTGGTACGGGCCCTGCGGGAGCTGGACCTCAATCGCCTCTCCCCCTGGGAGGCTCTGAGCTGGCTCGTAGAGCAGAAGAGCCGGCTAGAGGGCAGCTCCTGATGCGCGCTCCCATCCGGATCCTGCCCGAACATGTGGTGGCCCGGATCGCCGCGGGCGAGGTTGTGGAGCGGCCCGCCTCCGTGGTGAAGGAGCTGGTGGAGAACGCCCTGGATGCGAATGCCCGCCGCGTGCACGTGGAGGTCTACGATGCGGGGTTCGGCCTCATCCGGGTGAGCGACGACGGGATCGGGATTCCCCCCGAGGAGCTGTGGCTCGCCTGCCAGCGGCACGCCACCAGCAAGCTTCCCGAGGACGATCTTCGCGGCATCCGCACCCTGGGCTTCCGGGGGGAAGCCCTCCCGAGCATCGCCGCGGTGGCGGAGCTGGAGCTGGTGAGCGCGACGGGCACGGACGGTGTAGGATCCCGCATTGTGGTGCGGCACGGCCGGTGCCTGCTGCAGGAGCCCGCGCCCCGACCCCAGGGGACCACCGCCACGGTCCGACACCTCTTCGACAACGTCCCCGTCCGTCGGGCTGCCTTCCGCAATCCCCGGGTGGAGACCGCCCACATCGTCCAGACCGTGCGGCGGATGGCGCTCGCGGCTCCCCACGTGGCCTTTTCCCTCGCGGTGGATCGGCGGCTGGTGCTGCGCACGAGCGGCTCCGGAGACCTGGAAACGACCCTGCTCGAGGTGTACGGGGCGGGCTTGGTCGGCCGGCTGATTCGCCTGGAGCCGGTGGAGGTAGCCCACGCCCGGGTGGAGGGGTTCGTGAGTGCCCCGGAGGTGACGCGGCCCCGCCGGACCGACCTGCACTTCATCACCAACGGCCGATGGGCGCAGCCGAGGGGGCTATGGAATGCGGTGGAGACCGCGTACCGGTGGCTTCTGCCCCGCGGCCGACACCCCATCCTGGCGGTGGCCATCCAGACCGCGCCGGAACTCGTGGACGTGAACCTGCATCCCGCCAAGCTGGAGGTGCGGTTGGTGGAGGAGGCGGCCCTCGCGGCGGCCCTGGCGGAATCGGTCCGGTCTGCGTTGGGCCGTCGGCCAAGAGTCCTCAGCTCCCTGGCACCCGCACCCTCCGGACTGGTGCTTGCGGACCGGGTGGCGGAACCGACGGAGGAGGATGCGCTGGACCGTATCCTCACGCCCCACCTTCCCCCTCTGCGCCTGGTGGACCAGGTACAGGATCGGCTGATCCTGCTGGAGGCCTCGGATGGCCTCTACCTCATCGATCAACATCGGGCCCACGAGCGGATCCTGTACGAGCACCTGAAGCACGTGCACGCATCGACAGGTCCGCCCTCCGTGACACTCCCGGAGCCGCTGGTCATCGAGCTGCGGCCAGGCCAGGTGGAGCGGTTCAGTCGCAGGCTGGGGGAGTTCGAGGCCTTGGGGTTTCAACTGGAGGTGTTTGGTGCCCGGGCGTTCTTGGTGCGAGCGGCGCCGTCGCTTCCCGGCGTGCTGCAGATCGGCGAGCTGGAGGAGGCAGGGCGGGTTCTGGCGGCTCTGGCGGAGGAAGAACCTGAGGAGATCGAAGGATGGCGGGAGCAGCTGCTGGTGGCACTGGCCTGCCGCACCGCGGTGCGCCGGGGCCGGAGGCTGGACCGTGCGGCGATGCGGGAGCTGGTGGAGGCCTTGGGCCGGGCCAGCACGCCGGCCGTCTGTCCGCACGGGGCGCCCGTGATCCTGCGGGTGGAGGAGGAGGTATTGAGCCGGCAGTTCCGGTGGCGGTGAAGGCCCTTATCCGAAGAGCCCGCGGTTCCCGCCACCAGCAGAGCCTTGCCCCGCCGAGCCGGGCAAATCGCTCTCCGGTCATGCCCCCCGTACCAGGCGCAGCATGGTCTCGTGCAGGAGGCCGTTGGAGGCCAGCAGGTCCCGCGTGCACACCGTGTAGGGCGATCCGTCCATCCCCGTGACCGTGCCGCCCGCCTCCTGCACCAGCAGCGCCCCCGCGGCCACGTCCCAGGGGTTCAGATCCGGCTCCCAGAAGGCGTCCAGGCGGCCCGCGGCCACGGACGCGAGCTCCAGGGCCGCGGATCCCAGGAGCCGCAGGTCCTCCGCGGCCCTGGCAAGGGCGGCCATCTGGGGCAGGTTGCGGCCAGTCGCGCCGATGTCCGGAGGGGTTCCCGTGGCCACCAGGGCCCGCTCAAGCAGCCCGATCCGGGAGACCCGTAGCGGCTCCCGATGGCTCCCTCGGATGAGCCATGCGCCCTTGGCTCGCTCCGCCACGAAGAGCTCGTCCAGAATGGGGTGATAGACCACCCCGATCTGGACGTCCTCACCCATCGTGAGGGCGATGGAGACCGCGAACCAGGGAAGCCGGTGGACGAAGTTCGTGGTGCCGTCCAGGGGATCCACGTACCAGCACGGCACGCCCGGGGGGGCTGAGCCCCCGGTTTCCTCTGCCACAATCCCGTACTCCGGGAAGGCCTCCCGTAACCGCGAGACGATGCACGCCTCGCTGGCGTAGTCCGCCTCCGTCACGGGGCTCGTGGGCCCTTTATGCCGGACCTCTTCGGGCCGGCTGGGGCGCAGGAAGTGTTCCAGGAGTACGTGCCCGGCCTCCCGGGCCGCGCGCACCGCCACATCCACCGCGGGGGAGAAGGCGATCATATCCCCAGGGGCCGGCTCACGGTCGCGAGCCGCAGGGGGCTTGTAACCCCCTCCTCCGTCAGGTAGGCGGTCACCAGGCGATCCGGGATCTGCTCAAAGAGGAGCGGCGAGAGGTGGAGGGATTCCGGGGGCGTCCACTCCTGCGCGAGGTCCGCGGGCGAGCCCAGGACCGTGGGGAAGCTCTCCCGCCACAGGGGCGGCAGGATCTTGATGGTCTGAGTGGCCACGTAGCACGGGACGTCCTGGGCCTGGGCCACGAGCAGGAGGGGGCGGGTGCCGATGGTGTTCACGAAGAACCCGGAGAGGGAGACGGCCTCCGCGCCCGTGACCACCGCGGAGGCCACGTCCATGTAGTAGGCCATGGCGCCGTCCACGGTGAGGGTGGTGTTGATGCCCTGCTCCGCCAGGGCCTGCGCGAGCCTCCGGCCGTCCAGCAACGGCCGGCTCTCGAACACCACCACGCTCAGCTCGGGGTTGTGCTGCCAGAGCTCCTCGATCACCGCCCGCACCGTCTGGCTGTTGGAGATGGTGAGGATCACGTGGGCGTCCGCCAGGACCTCCGCGGCGAAGTGGGCGATCCGAGCCCGGGAGGTGGCGATGTGGGCGCGGTACCCCCGCAGCCAGTCCTGGATCTCCTCCCGGATCTGCGGGAGAGGGACCCCCTCCCGGGCCATCTCCTCCGCGAAGCGCACCACGCGGTGGTGGAGGTTCATGAGGGGAGCCGAGGTGGGTTTGCGCTGGAGGAGCTCCTGGATGGCACCGTCCAAGGCGGCCACGAAGGCTCGGGGATCCGCTTCCCCGCAGGCGGCTATCCACGCTTCCAGGGCCTCCGCCGCGGCAAGGGCGATCTCCGAGGCGGTGACCCGCACCATGCCCTCCAGGTCCCGCAGCCGCTCCTCCCACTCCACACCTCTAGTATCCGATGGGGATCCGGGGAATTCCTGCGGGCTTCTCCCGCCACCCCGGTCTTCCGGGTGCCGGAAGACACGGACGGGCAGGCAGGAATTCTCGGATGGGTTGCCCAACTAGCCTGGTATGCGGCAGCTGGAGCGGGTGCAGGTACGTCCCGCGACCCTCCGTGACCTTCCCCACCTCGTGGAGGCGTGGGGGGAGCTGGCGCGCTACCACGAGCAGTTCGACCCCGGCTTCGCCCTCAGCCGGGGGTGGCGGCAGTCCTACGCGGCGTACGTGGCCTCCCTGCTGGATCGGGAGGACGTGTGCGTGGTGGTGGCCTGGGTTCCGGGGGAACTCGCGGGGATGGCGGTGGGCCGGACGATGCTGGCTCCCTCCTTCTTCCGGTACCGCCGGCGGGGCTATATCCAGGACGTGTACACCCGGGAGCCCTACCGACGTCAGGGGGTCGCCCGTCGTATGGTGGAGCGGCTGGAGGCTTGGCTGCGCGCACAAGGGATCCGGCGCGTGGAGCTCACCGTAGCCCCCCAGAACCCCGCGGCCCTCGCCTTCTGGGAGGGGATGGGCTACCGTCCCTACCTCCAGGTCTTCAGCAAAACGCTCTAGCGCTCCTCCAGCGGAACGTAGACGAGGTCCATGGGCCCCGTGTACTCCGACAGCGGGCGATACAGCCGGTTGTCCGCCTGCTGCTCGAGCACGTGCGCGGTCCAGCCCGCCACCCGGCTCGCCGCGAAGGCGCACGTCATGAGGTCCGGCGGGATGCCGAGGTTATAGAGCAGGGAGGCGGAGTAGAAGTCCACGTTGGGATAGATCTCCCGGTCTCCCCGGAGCTGGGCCACCAGGGCGTCCACGCGTTCGGACAGCTCGTACCACAGGAGGCCACCGGTCTCCTCCCCCACCCGACGGGAGAGCTCCCGCAGCACCCGGGCCCGGGGATCCTCCGTCCGGTACACCCGGTGTCCGAATCCGGGCACCCGCCTGTGCTCCGCGAACAGCCGCCGGACGTACGGCTCCACGTTTTCCAGGGAGCCGATCTCCAACAGCATCTCCATGGTCCACTGGGCTGCCCCCCCGTGGAGCGGCCCTTTGAGGGCGCCGATGGCCCCGCAGACCGCGGAGACCATATCGGAGAGGGTGCTGGCGATGACCCGGGCGGTGAAGGTGGAGGCGTTGTAGCCGTGGTCCGCGAGCAGCACGAAGTAGGCGTCCATAGCCCGCTGCGTCAGCGGGGTGGGCCGATTACCCTGCAACATGTACAGGAAGTTGGCGGCGTGCGGGAGATCTGGATCCGGCGGCACGGGCTCCTGGGCTATGCGCAGCCGGTGGAAGGTGGCGATGACGGTGCTGATGAGGGCGGTGAGCCACTTCGCCCGGCGGAGATCCGCCTCCTGGGACGAATCCCTTGGGTTCTCGTCAAAGGCTAGGAGCGGGGAAAGGGCCGTGCGCAGGGCGTCTAGGGGATCCAGGGTCTTCGGAAGCGACCGCAGGAGCTCGCCCACAGGCCCGGGAAGCGGTCGCAGCGCCGCCAGCTCCCTCCGCAGGGCATCGAGTTCCGCCCGGTTCGGCAGCCGGCCGTACCACAGGAGGAAACAGACTTCCTCAAAGGTGGACTTCCGGGCAAGCTCCTGGATGTCGTATCCGCAGTACACAAGCCGACCCGCCCGCCCGTCGATGAAGCTCAGGGCGGTGGTTCCCGCCACCACACCTTCCAGGCCTTTCGCGATCTGGGGCATCGCGTCACTCGTTTCCGGGGATTCTTCCGCTTCGACGATACGATCCCTCAAGGAGGAGTGTCAACGCGTGGACCAGGGTACAACACGAGAAGGGCCCGTGCGTCCCCTCGGCGGACCTCCACGTAGACGCGTCGCTCCCGGGGCCGGATCTGGCTCCGTTCCAGCGATGGGAGGTCTTGCGGGTTCTCCGTGCGTCCGTACCCCTCATAGATCACCGCGTTCAGGAACTCCTCATCGTCCCGGAACGCGTACCCCATCTCGCGCTTGATCTCCTCGATCCCCTTCTCCCGCTCCTCCTCTTCCCGCTGCAGGGTTTGCCGGATCTCTTTGGCCCGCTGGCGCCCCAGGATGCGATCCCGAACGATGGGATCCATCTGATCCGCCCCCGATTCCTTTCCGAACCATCCCAGGGCAAACCGGATGACATCATCCGGCACCACCTCGTAACGCCCTCCCGTGGCCACGTTGAAGGCGGCCTGGGTGACCACCATCTGGGCGTACGGGGTGATCATCATGGGATAGCCCAGCTCCCTCCGGACCTGCACCACCTCCTGGAGGACCTCCTCCAGACGGTCCTCCAGCCCCAGTTCCCGGAGCTGGTACCGGAGGTTGGAGAGCACCCCGCCGGGGACCCGGTGCTCGAAATAGCCGAGGTCGAACTCCGAAGGGGCCCCCTCCGGAAACCCGTGGTCCGTCCCGATCTTCCGCAACGCCCTCGATGCGGCCTGGACTTCTTCCAGATCCACCTGGCCGCGCCCCCCGAGGGCCCGGAGGTTCCGGAGGGTACGGAGGATGCTCGGTTGCGCCGTACCACTCGCGAGAGGGGGGATTCCCGTGTGGAGGATCCTCACGCCTGCCCGGATGGCCTCCACGTAGGTCATATCCGCCAGCCCGATGGTGCAGTGGGAGTGCAACTCGAAGGGGACAGATCCGCACGCGTTCTTCATGGCGGGGAGGATCTCCCGCGCCCGTTCCGGAGTCAGGATTCCCCCGAAATCCTTTAGGTAGATGGCGTCCGCGCGGAACCGCAGCGCCCGATGCACCTGCTCCACGTAATAGCCGACCGTGTGCCGGGGAGTGTCGTCATAGGCGATGGCCACCACCACCTGGTACCCCAGCTCCCGGAGGAGGGGAACCATGTAGGGGAAGTCGATTTCGGCCTCGTCCATCCGATTCGGGGTCATCTGCGCACGGTTCAGGGCCTTCGTCTCCGCGATCTTCCGCAGGTACAGGCGGAGGAGGCTCCTGGGCGCCCGGTACTCAAATCCGCGCAGCAGGGTCCCCACCATACAGGCCCGGGGGGTTCGCTGGACGGTCTCGCCCACGAGCCGGCAGACCTCCCACGGGTTGATCCGCAAATCCCGCAGCATCTTGCGGAAGAAGATGGGATTCAGGGGTACCTCCATGGCCCAGAACCCTGCCCGGTCGATGGCGGGTGCCACCTCCCGGAACAGATCCAGGCCGATCCAACTGGCCCACAGGCTCTGAAGCCCGTCCCGCAGGGTGGTGTCCACGAAGTGCACGGGGTCGGGATCCTGGAAGGGGGGGTGCTCCGTGCCAGGCATCCGGTCCATGGCGCTCTGGTTCCGACGTGTGCCTACCGGGCGATCCAGGCGTCCCCGGGCCTCCACCTCGGCCAGGTCCCGCCCTGCAGGTGTCCGGTGTTCCGCACCTGGGGCTGGGCGATATAGACCTTCCGGGGACCGATCATCACCGGGATCACCGTGAGGTCCTGCAGCAGGACCCGGTGCACCAGCTGCAGCTTATGCCGTTGGGGGGTGAGGGTCGTTCGGGATTCCTGCCAGGCCCTCTCCAGCTCCGGTGGCCGTTTCATACTCGCATAGCGTGCGGGAGGATTCGTGAAGAAGAACTCAACCCAGCTGTTGAAGTTGGCCACGTAGCTCATGGTCTCGATCAGAAAGCCACGCCACCCCTTCTGCTGGTATTCCGAAAAACGGGGTCTGTCCACCATTTCCAGCTCCGCCCGAATACCGGCCCTCTCCAGGTACCCCTGGATGGCCGTGGCGATCTCCCGGGAGACCACGGTGGGGTCGAAGATGAGGCGCGTGCGGAAGCCGTCGGGATAGCCCGCTTCCGCGAGCAGGCGACGGGTCCGGGAAGGATCGTACGGGGGAACCGGGGAATCCCGGAAGACGGCCTCGTGGCCGGGATGGGCAATCTGGTTCCACGCCTCGAACACTCCGTAGCCCAAGCCCCTGGCGATGGATTCCCGGTCGATGGCGGAGAACACCGCCTCCCGCACCCTCCGGTCGGCGAGGGGGGAGTCCGCGTTCGCACTGTCAGGGATCAAGGCGATGTTCACGGTGTGCAGGCCGGTGATCAGCTGGAACCTCCCTGTAGCCTTGAGCTCGCTGATGATCACGGGATCGCTGAAGCCGGCCACGTCCAGCTGGCCTGCCAGGAGGGCTGCCTTCAGGGTCTGCTGATCCCGGAAGAACCGCATTTCCAGGCGGTCCAGGTAAGGCTTCCCCCGGTCCCAGTAATCGGGGAACCGGGTGAACTCCGCGAGGGCGTTGGGATCGTACCGGACCACCCGGAAGGGACCGGTGCCCACAGGCTCCCACTGGGCCCGATCCTCCCCCACCCGCTGGATGTGCCGGGGAGACACGATCTCGGTGGATCCGAGCCCGTCCAACCACAGGGGGAGGCCATTGTGCCACTCCGCCAGGTTCAGTCGGACGGTGACGGCGTCCACCACCTCCGCGGATTGCACGATCCCGGGCAGACGGCGCGCTTCGATCTGCTTCTGCAGGTTGAAGCGCATGGCCTCCGCGGTGAGCTCCGTGCCGTCGTGGAAGCGCACCCCCCTGCGGATCCGCAGGAGCATCGCTTTCCGGTCCGGAGAGAGCTCCCATCGCTCCACCAACTGCGGGAAGATGCGCCCACGGGCGTCGCCCCAGAAGGGAGCCTCGAAGACCACGGAAGCCGGGATGGAGCCGTAGATCCCCCGCTTCCAGGGAACCCCAAACGGCCCCCCAGGAGGATCGTCCGCGACCCGAAGCCGACCCCCGCGCTGGGGGGAGGGACTGGCGGCAAGGACACCCGCGGCCAGGAATCCTGCCATTCCCATGCAGGCGAAGACGAGCGTTACAACCCGCCATCTGGGTACCATAGCTCCCCTCCTCCTATTGGTTGTGTGTTCCTCGAACCCCTGCATCCCTGTTCGCATCGTGTCCTCCGTCGTTGGGTCCCTGCATTCAGACCCGGGTTGGGGTGAGGCGGGTGAGGACGCTGCGCAGGCCGACCACCCCGATCAGGGTGAGGACGGCTACCGCGCACACCTCCTCGATCCTCCCCTGGTTCACCAGCACCACGAGCGCCACGGCCAGCACCTGGTTCCCGGGAGCGGCCAGCATGATGGAGGCGCTCACCTCCCGGAGGATGATCAAGAAGCTCAGCAGCCAGGCGGCCACCACCGAGGGCCACAGGAGCGGGAACACCACCTCCCACACCGCCCGTGCTGGACCCACTCCGCACACCCGGGCGCTTTCCTCCAGATCCGGATTGAGCTGGGCGAGGGCGCCCTGCAGGATGCGCACCGCCACAGGGAGGCAGAGGGTGATGTCCGCGATCACGAGGGCCCAGATGGTGCCGTAGAGCCGGAACGGACCCGGCAGGAACGCGAAGACCCACAGGAACCCCAGACCCAGGAGGACACCGGGAACCCCCACCGGAGCCCACGTGGCCAGGTTCACCGCGGTGCGCAGCCCCCTCCGGCCTCGACCGCGCACCAGGAGATAAGCGACTCCCATCCCCAGCGCCACCACCGCGGAAGCGCCCACGAGCCCCACCACCAGGGTGTTCTGCACCGCCTGGGCGAGGTAGCGATCCCGTAACAGGCTGCGGTAGTGGTCCCAGGTAAACCAGTTCTCCCCGAAGACCCCGAGCAGCCGGGAGAGGGATCCCAGGAGCAGAACCAGGGCAGGGAACAGGACCGAGACGGCACCATACAGCCCGCACAGGCCCGCAGCCGCCCACCGCCAGCGGCCGAGCCTGAGCCGGGATTGCCGGTAGCCGCGCCCGCCGATGGCATAGAAAGCCTGGCCCTGTACGGCTTTCCACTGGAGAGCCGTGAGGGGGAGCAGCAGGAGCAGGGCCGTGATCCCGAGGGCGGAGGCCACCTGGTAGTGAGGTCGGGCGCTGTGGTGGATGAGCTCGTAGACGTATACCGCGAAGGTCTTGATCCCGCCGGGCAGTCCGATCAGCAGCGGCCCTTCGAAGGTCTCCACGCCCCGGGCGAGGGCGTAAAGGGCGGAGTTGGAGAGCACGGGGAACATGAGGGGGAGCAGGATGCGCCGCAGCACGATCCCTTGTCCCGCCCCGCTTACCCGGCCGGCCTCCTCCAGGCTGGCATCCATGGCCCGCAGGGGACCGGTGAGGACGCTCACCTGGAACGCCACCCCGTACTGGGCGAGGAACCAGATGAGGCCTTCCCGGGTGTAGATGTTCACGAGGGGAGCCGGAAGGCCCAACAGCTGCCCGAGACGGTTCACCAGCCCTGCCCGGGGCGAGGCCGCGATGCTCCACGCCACCGCCAGCAGGATGGGGGGGATGAAGAGGGGTAAGGTCAGCAGGTTCTCCCACAGGCCCGCCAGCGGGACGTCGGTCCGGGCAATGAACCAGGAGAGGGGAGAGGCGATCAGCAGGCTCAACGCCGTCGCGCCGGAGGCCACCACCAGGGTCTCCAAGAGCACGGAGCGGACCTCGGGATGTCCGAGAGCTGCAAATCCCGCTCCGCTCAAGGCACCCACATCCCCCGGGGGAGCCGTACTCAGACTCCCATACACCAGCATCCCCACGGGGGAGAGCACGAGCACGAGGACGGTGCCACCGAGGGCGATGGGGAACACATTCCTCCCCCCCACCCCCTGCGCACGCCTCCGGAGCGCCGCCCCCGCGAGTTGGAGCGCGGAGGACTTCACCTCCAGCGGCGTCCCCTCCACCGAACCCCCCTCAGGACCGCGTCACGGGGCCGGACCCTACCGATAGATCTCCGCGGCCCGCCGCAGCCACTCCGGGTCCCGCCTGGGATCGTCGATGGTGTCCCACAGCCGGGCTCGGAGGTACGGCCGGACCTCCTCCGCGGCCTGCGCGCCGAGCCCTGCCACCGCGGGGAGGATGTAGTCCTGCGTAAGGCGCAGCTGGATCTCCCGGGAGAGGAAGAACTCCGCGAATAGCCGCGCCGCATTGGGATGTGGGCTGCGGGCCGGGAAGGAGAAGCCAAGATGGACGTACGGTGCTCCTTCCCGCGGGATGAGGAGCTTCACGGGACCGCCCCGGACCCGGGGATAGAGTCCGAGGGCGAAGGGGACCATGGCCGCAAACTCCCCTCGGGCCACCCGGGTGGCCGCGTCCGCGATGGCCCGGGTGAGGAAGGGTCTCTGTTCCGCCAGGGCCTCCTGATAGCGGCGGCCCAGCTGCTTGTAGGCTGCGGCGAAGAACACGTATCCTCCCCCGGGAGCCCGCGGGTCATCCATGATCATCTGCCCCCGCCATCGGGAGTCCAGCAGGTCCATCCAGCTCCGGGGTTCCGCCTCGGGCCGCACGAGGTTCGTGTTGATCAGGATCCCATAGAGCTGCACCAGGGTGGTGAGCGTGTGCTGCCCCAGCCCCCACTCCTCCATCTTCGCCCGCAGCTGCGGGGAGACGCGGACGGCGCTGGGGAGGAACTCGACGGGGCGGAGTACCCCCTCCTCCATCATCGGCCGCACCGTGGAGGGCCCCACCGTCACCAGATCCGCGAGGGGACGCCCTGCCCGCTGCTCCACCCGGATACGCTCGATGGACTCGCTCGCCCGCATGACGGCCACCTCCACCTTGATCCCGTAGGTGGCCTCGAACCGCTCCGCGGCGTACTGCACCGTGGGGACCGCGCCCCCGAACGCGTCGTACACCACGAGGCGACCCTCCCGCTTGGCCGCCTCCACCACCCGCGTCCACTCCATAGCCCGGTCTGCGGGTGCAGCCCATGCGAGCCCTCCGAGGATCCCATAGGCCACCACCGCCCCGACCAGCACGAACCCGGCGAGGCGAAGTCTGACCTCTGCCCGCCCCTGCATGGCACACCCCCTCAGCAGATCTTCCGCACAAAGGTGCTTTGACTGTACAATCTCGGGCCTCGGACATCAACGGGGAGGAGGAATCCCCCATCGGGTTTAATTATGGTTTTTTGTACCATGCGTCCACGGGAACGGGTGCTTGCCGCGCTCCGGAGGCAACGGGTGGATCCTCCGCCCGTGGCCCTGTGGCGGCACTTTCCCGGCGAGGACCAGCGGGCGGAGTCCCTCGCGCGGGCCCATGTGGCGTTCTGGGAGCGGTTCCGGTTTGACCTCCTGAAGGTCACCCCCGCAAGCGGCTATTACGGGGAGGACTGGGGGCTGCGGGCGGCCTACCGGCCCAACCGGGAGGGCGTGCGCACCTACCTTGACCGCCCCATCCAGAAGGCCGCGGACTGGCGGCACCTGCGGTCCCTGGACGTGACCGCGGGTGCCTACGGCCGGGAGCTGCGGGCCTTGAAGCACATTCGGGAGGCGGTGGACCGGGAAGTGCCCGTGCTGGCCACGGTCTTTAGCCCCCTCACGGTGGCCCGCACCCTGTCGGGAAACCAAGCAGTGGTGCGCTACCTCCGGGAGGACCCAGACGCCCTGCACGTGGGCCTGGAGATCATCGCGGACGTCACCGCCCGGTTCGCCGCGGAGTGCCTTGCAGCCGGTGCCGACGGGATTTTCTTTGCCACCCAGATGGCCTGCGCAGAAGCGGTCTCCCAGGAGGAGTACGAGGTCTTCGGCCGGCCCTACGATCTGCGGGTACTGGAAGCCACAGCCTCCGCGGAGATCCTGATCCTGCACCTGCACGGGGAGGGGGTATACTTCGATCTCCTCGCGGACTACCCCGTGCACGCGATCAACTGGCACGACCGCCGCACGCCTCCCTCCCTCCAGGAGGCTCGGAGCCGTACCACGCTCGGTCTCGTGGGCGGGATTGATGAGCGGTCCTTTGCGGACCGTTCCCCGGAGGAGATCGCGGCGGAGGTTCGGGATGCCCTCTCCCAGACGGGCGGGATCGGCCATGTGGTGGCCCCTGGATGCGTGATCCCCGTGGATGCTCCGGAGGCCAACCTCCAGGCCGTGGTTCAGGCAGTTCGAGCCAGGGGGTCCTAGCGTCGCAGGTAAGGAAGTGGGTCCACGGGGAATCCCCGGTAACGCACCTCGAAGTGCAGGTGAGGACCGGTGCTCCGGCCCGTGGAACCCACCTCTCCGAGGATGGCCCCGCCCCGCACGCGGTCGCCGGGCCGCACGTGGAGAGTTCTGAGGTGGGCGTAGAGGGTGTGCCAGTCCTGTCCGTGGGCCAGCACCACCACTAGCCCGTACGCCCCTGCCCACCCAGCGAACACCACGGTTCCCTCCGCCCGCGCGGCCACGGGAGCGCCTTCCGGGGCCGCGATGTCCAGCCCCCAGTGGACCTTCCACCCTTCCCCGAAGGGGTCTGTGCGCCAGCCGTAGCCGGAGGCGATGGTGCCGACCACCGGAAGCCACAGGGACTGCCCGGACGCCTGCGAGGCGAGGAGCGCCAGGAGCACGCATCCCAAAGTCGTTCGGCCTACCCAGAACCGCATGGCCCTTCCCGCATGGAACGGGTGTCAGGGCATGGCTCAAGCAACTTCCATGCCAGGGCCTA
Source organism: Armatimonadota bacterium (assembly GCA_025059775.1). NCBI lineage: Bacteria > Bacillati > Armatimonadota > Armatimonadota bacterium. The sequence goes on along the minus strand of JANXCW010000001.1, from coordinate 143,434 downwards.
AAAGCGCTGCCCCGGTACGGGGGGGCGGGGCGTGAGGGGACCTGGGCCGGGTGCGGGCTGCAGGGGGTAAAACTCCTGAGGCCCGGAGGGAAGCCCGTTGCGGTCCCACCCGGGGCCGGGCCGCATCTCGTAGAACCGGCCGTTGTAGAAGAGATAGACCTTCGTCTCGCACTCCTGGGAGCCCTGACCCGGCTGGGGCTGCTGACCGGGGAGCTGGCGGCCCGGGCCGGGGATGGGGACGAGCTCCTGGAGCATGGGGGCCTGGACGAGGGAGGCGGGGACCATCGCCGGTGGGGTACCCATCCGGGCCCACAAAGCTCCCACGAGGACCCCGACCGCAAACACAAGGCCTCCCCCTACCGCCATCCACACCTTTGCCCGGGTCTGCATACTCCGCCTCCGCACAGGCCTGCACGCTCAGTGTACCACCCTTTCCCGTCACGGGCATGTGAACTCCCGGAAGAGGGGGTGGCCGCGCCCGGAGCGAATAAAACCGTTAAAACCGTCCGGAGAAGCCCGTGGCGGTGTGGGTGGCCGCGATCTTGCTCTTCGTTTCGTGGATCCCAATTTCCGGCGATACGGTGCGGATCCCGCTCATCCGTGCGCAGGCCACCGTCCCTGGGGGGATGCCCGCGCCGCGGTATTACCGGATCCTGTTCGGTCCTGTCCCCGACCTCTCCCGGGTGGAGGCCTTCGCGGACCTGTTGCGCCGCGCCTACGGGATTGTGGGACGGGTGGGAGTGCGGACACGGGTAGCCGGGTACCACGTTCTCTCCGTCCCCCTTCCCTCCCGGTCCGCGGCGGAGCAGCGGGCGGTGCTGCTGAGTTCCCTCGGGATCCCCTCCGAGGTGGTGCGGGCGGGGGCCGTCTACCGGGTCCGGTCCGGCACCTTCCGCACGGCTCCTGAGGCCGAGATGAGGCGCCGACAGGTGCAGCGGTACGGGTTTGTGGCGGTGGTGGATCCCCTGACCGTGCAGGTCTACACCCTGGTGGTGCACCACGTGCCGGAGCGCGTGGCCGGGGAGGTGGCGCGGCGGGTACGGGCGGACGGGTTCGAGGTACGGCTCCTACCGGAGCCCTAGCCGGGGGATCTCAGAATGGATCGGTGGACGAGAAAGCTGAGCAAACTCCTACATCCTCCCCGCCTCTCCGTCTCCCCGCCGGGCGAGAGGCGGCACGTCCTGGTGATCGGCCACGCGCTACCCCCAGGGTGGGAGGAGGCGCTGGGTACCCTCTGGACCCTGCGGACCACGGCGGATGTGGAGGAAGCCCTGGAGCTGGTACGCTTCGAGGACTACGAGCTCATCCTGATCACCGTGGGAGGGCTCGCTGTCCGCCCTTCCGATCTTGTGGCCACCCTCCGCGCCTACCGCGGCACACCCATCCTGGTGGTGGGGGAGGAGGGCCAGCGGGATCTCCTCGCGGAGGCGCTTCGGACCGGTGCGGATGACTACCTGCCTGCGGATCAACCCACCGCGGAGGTTCTGCTCCTTCTGAACCATGCCCTTGCCCGTCACCGCCTCCTCTGGGAAACCGGAACGTCTCCGCAGGCCCAGCGGGATTTCCTCACGGGCCTGCTGACCGCCGAGGCATTCCAGCAGGTCTACCGCTCCGCCGTGGCCCGCAGCCGGCGGTTCGGGGAGCGGCTTGGGGTGATCCGGGTGGATCTTCGCAACCTGGCGGGAATCTACGCGGCCTACGGGGCCCGCTTGGGCGACAGGCTGGTGCAGGAGGTGGCCCGGCTCTTGCGGGAGCACGTCCGCAAGACGGACACCGTGGCCCGTCTGGAGCGGGATCGGTTTGTCCTGCTGCTCCCGGGCACCACCCGGGAGCGGACCGAGCGGGTCGCGGATCAGATCCGCCTGGCCGCCTCCCACCTGCGGCTCCCGGAGCACCCGGATCTCCGGGTCTCGCTGCAGGTGGGGTGGGCGACCTCGGAGGGAGAGGAGGATCCTCTGCTGGCGGCAGAGCGGACCCTCCGGCAAGCCGTATAGGCCTAGCGGGCCTGCCGGATCTCCTCCACCGCCTGCGGGTTCTCCAGGCCCGAGAGATCTCCTGGATCCTGTCCCAGGTAGGCGGCCCGGATCACCCGCCGCATGATCTTGGCGTTGCGGGTTCTGGGGAGTTCCCGCGCGAACCGAATCTCTTCGGGGATGAGCGCTTTCCCGAGTCGGTCCGCCACCTCCCTCCGCAGCTCCTCCCGCAGCGGGTCCGTGGGTTCGTACCCGGGCCGAAGGACCACGAAGCAAACCACCGCCTCGCCCTTGAGCGGATGCGGTACCCCGATGGCCGCGGCCTCGCTCACCGCAGGGTGCGCGGTGAGGGCGGATTCCACCTCCGCGGGGCCCACCCTCTTCCCGGCCACCTTGATGGTGTCGTCGGATCGCCCCAGGATGTACCAGAACCCATCCACGTCCCGCACCGCCCAGTCCCCATGCACCCATACTCCGGGCCACCGGGACCAGTAGGTCTCCAGGTACCGCTGGGGGTCCCGCCAAAACCCCCGGGTCATCCCGGGCCAGGGCTTGGTGACCACCAGTTCCCCAACCTCCCCCGGGCCCACGGGACGGCCCTCCGGGTCATAGATGTCCGCGGCGATCCCCAGACACGGTCCGGTGAACGCGCATGGCCGGCACGGGTGGATCACCGTGCCCGCCACGATCCCTCCCGAGACCTCGGTCCCTCCCGAGTAGTTGATGATGGGACAGCGGCCTCTTCCCACGTGGTGGAAGTACCAGAGGTACGGCTCCGGGTTCCACGGCTCCCCGGTGGAGCCCAGGATCCGCAGGGAACCGAGATCCGCTTTGCGCACGGGTTCCTCGCCGTACCGCAGGAGGGCCCGCACCGCGGTGGGGGCCAACCCCAGGATGCTCACCCGGTGCCGATCCACGATCTCCCACAGCCGACCCGGATGGGGGTGGTCCACCGCCCCTTCGTAGAGCACCAAGGTGGCGCCGAGGGAGAGGATCCCAAAGACCTCCCACGGCCCCATCATCCACCCCATGTCCGTGAGCCAGAACATCACATCGTCTTCCTGGACATCGAAGTGAAAGGCCATGTCCTGAGCCGCCTTGATGGGGAAGCCCGCGTGCACGTGCACGGTCCCCTTGGGGCGGCCCGTGGTGCCCGAGGTGTAGATGATCATGAAGGGATCCTCGCTGTCCATGATCTCCGTGGGGACGTCCTCGGGTGCGTCGGAGGTGGCCTCGTGCCACCACACGTCCCGGCCCGTCTGCCATCCCTCCGCCTCGCCGAGGCGCCGGACCACGAGAAGATGCTGCACGCTCGGGCACCGCCGCGCGGCCTCGTCCGCCACCGGCAGCATCCGAACCCGCTGGCCTCGCCGGAGGAAACCATCCGCGGTGACGAGGACCTTCGCCTCGCAGTCCTGGATCCGGGCCGCCAGAGCCTCCGATCCGAATCCGGAGAAGATCGGGGTAAAGACCGCGCCGATCTTCGCGCACGCCAGAGCGACCACCGCCACCTCCGGGATCATGGGGAGGTAGAGGGCCACCCGGTCGCCCCGACCCACGCCCAGCTGCCGCAGGGCCCAGCCCGCCCGGCACACCTCCCTGTAGAGCTCCCGATAGGTGAGGGTTCGGACCTCCCCGCCCTCACCTTCCCACCGCAGGGCGATCTTCCCCGCGAGGGGGCTGGCGCGATGCTTGTCCACGCAGTTGTGCACCAGGTTCAGCTTGCCCGCTACGAACCAGCGGGGCCACGCAATCCCCCGGGAGGTGTCCAGCACCTCCGCGTAGGGTTGGTACCACTCCACGCGCATCTCCGCCAGCGCCGCATTCCAGAACCACGTGAGGTCCTCGATGCTCCGTCGGTAGAGTTCCTCGTAGCTGGTGAACCCGTGCGCCTGTAGGAACCGGTGGAGGCGGCTCCGCTCCACCACCTCCTGGGTGGGCCGCCAGACGATCTCCCGTCCCAGCACGGAAGTCCCCAACCCGACCACCTCCCCTCAGGTTTTCCCCGTCCTCAGGCGCTCTCCTCCTCGTCCGGAAGGCGGGGCGCTACCATGGATCCCGTGGATTCCCTGGAACGCCTGGCAGAGGAGATCGTCGCCTGCTGCCGGTGCCCGCGCCTCGTGGCCCACCGGGAGGCGGTGGCCCACGGCCCGAGGGCCTATCCGGGATGGACGTACTGGGCGAGGCCGGTTCCCGGGTTCGGGGACCCCCGGGCGCGGCTGCTGGTGGTGGGACTTGCACCCGCGGCCCACGGCGCCAATCGGACAGGGAGGATGTTCACGGGGGATCTGCCCAACGGGGCTTCCGTTTGGCTTCTGCGGGCCCTGTACCGGGCGGGGTTCGCGAACCAGCCCCATAGCCTTCATCGCCAGGACGGGCTGCGCCTCCGGGACGCCTACCTCACCGCCGCGGTACGGTGCGCACCGCCCCGGAACCGGCCACTCCCGGAGGAGTTCGACAGATGTTTTCCCTTTTTCGAGCGGGAGTTTCGGCTGCTGCCACGGGTTCGGGTGGTGGTAGCCCTGGGGCAGGTGGCCTTCTGGACCGTTCTGCGCCTGTACGGCCGGTTGGGGGTTTCTCTCCCCCGCCCGCGGCCTCAGTTCGCCCACGGCGCCCTCTACCGGTTCGGGGGAGAGGTTCTGGGCCGGCCCGTGCCCGCGGTGCTGTGTACCTATCATCCGAGCCGGCAGAACACCAACACGGGCCGGCTTACGGAGCGGATGCTGGATGGGATCTTTGCCCAAGCCCGCGCCCTGGTGGAGGAGACGTGACGGACGAGGCGCTGATGCGGGAGGCCCTCCTGGAGGCTCGGCGGGCGGCCGCCTACGGGGAGGTGCCCGTGGGGTGCGTGGTGGCACGCGATGGCCGCATCCTTGCCCGGGCCCATGATCGCCGGGAGAGTCTGCGGGACCCCACGGCCCACGCGGAGATCCTGGCGCTCCGGGAGGCCGCGAGATTTCTGGGCTCGTGGCGGCTGGAGGGCTGCACGCTCGCGGTCACCGTGGAGCCGTGCGCCATGTGCGCGGGAGCCATCGTCCTGGCCCGCGTTGCCCGACTGGTGTACGGCGCGGGGAGCCCGAAAAGCGGCGCGGTGCGGAGCCTCTTCCGCATCTGCGAGGACCCCCGCCTGAACCACCGGGTGGAGGTCATCCCCGGGGTCCTGGCGGAGGAGGCGGCCCAGCTCCTTCAGGCGTTCTTCGGCGGTCTGCGCAGGCCGCGGTGATCCCTACCGCACGGTGATGGGAAGCATGACCGCCTCCCCCCCAACCGCCCACGGTGTGCGCACCAACTCGGAGGGGTAGCGCTGGAGCTGGAAAAACCGGCGGGCCGGATTCTGGGCGGGTGGGGTGTCCGCGGGGAGGAGCTGCACGACCACGTCCGTGTTGCGGCCAAGGGTCTCGAACGCCGTGACCTCCTCCTCCAGACGCTCGAAGCTAGGCCCCTCAGGCTGCGGGCCGGTCCCCGCGAGGAGCCCTGCGGGGGTCACCACGAGCCGGGCGCTCCCCCGGGGGAAGTCCGGGGGGATTGGGAGTTCCGCGGTGCGCTCCTCCGGCCGACCCCCCGTAGGCCGAAGGAGCAGCTTCACCCGGAGGGTCTCTCCTACCGCGACCGTGCGCTCCGGCGCCTCCACATCCACCAGGGTCGCGGTGCGGGCCGCCCGGGTGAGCTTCACCTCCAGGCGCAGATCCACGGGCCGCACCGCGTCATCGGGTCGAAACACCAAGCGCAGGGCCCCGGAGACATCGGGGAGTACCGCGGCAGGCGCGTTCGTGGGGCTGTAGACCACGTGGGCGCGCACCGCCTCCCGCGGAAGCCCGACCCCCCGGATGCGTACGGTGACCTCCGCGGTCCCCTCTCCCCCGGCATCCCACCCCCGCTGGACGGCGCTCAGCACCACGGAAGGCACCAGGAGCCGGGCGAGATCCCGCCTCGACACCACCTGCATGCGCAGGGTGCGGGACCGCCCGCTTTCCACATCCGTGGTGGTGACCTGCACGGAGAACACGGGAGGGACGACGCCGATCTCTCCTCCGATGGCGGCCCGCCGATCCTGACGCACCACGCCCACCACGGTCCCCAGATCTCCCAGCTTGAAGGGCAGGACCGTGCTGCGGACCACGGTGTGCACGTAGGCAGGGGTGAGGAGGTAACGGGCCTCCCCCATGCCGAGCACGGGGTGGCCGAAGGCCAGGAAGCGACGACCCCTCCGGTATGTGAGGGTGCCGATGGCCGCGATGGAGACATCTCCCTGTACGAGGGCCACCCCGATGGCGCTGCCCGGCACCAGCGGCGTCTCGAACACACGGGACTTCACCGGAGCCTGGACCGGAAGCACGGGGTAGGATTCCAGGGCCTGCTGGAGCATCCGGAGGGCCTGCCCATCTATACCGGAGACCAGGAGCGGGGTGACCACGGGCGTCATGGCCGCCACCGGCCCGCCTGCGGCATTGATCCGACGCGCCGCAAAGGGGTCTTCCACCAGGACCACGGAGCGCACCGTGCGGCCCCCAATCCGCACGGGTCGATCCAGGACGACGGGGCCATGGGGTATGATGTCCCTTTGGAGCACCTCCAGCATGGCCCCGATAGGCGTGAATAGGCCGAGGTCGCTGTCGGGCCCCGCGGAGGCATATCCGTAGGAGAGCGCCCCCGCGATCCGCCCCTGGAGGTACATGGGGCTCCCGCTCATCCCCGCGGCGATCCCGCCGGACCGCCGGATGAGGGGGCCGAAAGCTCGGAACAGCACGAGCGGGAACCCAGGACCTCGGGTCACCCCCAGCACCTCAAACGCGAACTCCTCCACCCGGGTACCCGAGACCACCGTGCGCCCTATTCCCCGCATCCCGGGCCGGATGCGCTCCACGGGAAAGATCTCCCCCTCAGGGTGGGCCGCCACCGACCCCGCCACCGTCAGGACCGCGAGCCCAACCAGGATTCCCCTTCGCACCACGCCATCACCTCGAAACAGATTCATCATGGGTCACCCCCGCCCGCGGCGCAACGAGGGAGGAGGGCGCGGTGGGTCCGAAGAAGAAACTTGAATCGGAGGAGGGAGAGGACCATGCGGACCAGACGGGGAATACGGCTGGGAAGTACGGTCCTGGTGGCGTTCCTGCTCGCGGGCACGGCGATCTCCGGCCCCACCATGCGCCGGATCTCCATCGCCACGGGCGGGACCGGTGGGGTGTACTTCGTACTGGGCGGCGGACTTGCCCGGCTCATCTCCCAGCACATTCCGGGCGTTCAGGCCACCGCGGAGGTCACCAGCGCCTCGGTGGACAACATGCGCCTGATTGGCGCCAAGCGCGCGGACATCGCCTTCACCCTCAACGACACCGCCTACGACGCGTGGAGGGGGCTTGCGGACTTCCGGGGAGCCCCCATTCCCATCCGGGTGCTCGCGCCCCTTCTACGACAACTACAACCACCTGGTAACCTTGGAGGGAACCGGGATCAGCACCGTGGCGGACCTGCGGGGCAAGCGCGTCTCCGTGGGCTCCCCGGGGAGCGGCACGGAGGTCACGGCCCTGCGCATCCTCCGGGCCGCGGGTCTGGATCCAGACCGGGACATTCGCAAGGAGCGGCTGGGCGTAGCACCTAGCGCGGATGCCCTGCGGGATCGGAAGATCGACGCCTTCTTCTGGAGCGGGGGGCTCCCTACCCCCGCGGTGCTGGATCTCGCCAGTTCCCCCGGGATCCGGGTGCGCCTGGTGCCCCTTGATCCGGTTCTGGAGACCCTGCAAAGGGAGTACGGCAACCTATACGCCCGGGGCGTGATCTCCCGCATCGTCTATCCGGGGATGGATCGGGACGTGCCCACCGTGATCGTGGCGAACCTTCTGGTGGTGCATAAGGACTTTCCCGAGGAGCTCGCCTACGAGATCACCAAGCTGCTCTTCGAGCGTAAGCGGGAGCTGGAGACGGTACACGCGGAGGCGAAGAACATCAGCCTCCTGCGGATCGCGGGCCGTACCCCCATCCCGTTCCATCCCGGGGCCATCCGCTACTATCGGGAGAAGAACGTCCGGGGGTTCTGAGCCACTCAGCGGGGAATGGTGGATCCCGTAGCAGCCTCCCGGAGGGCCCGGACGGTAACCGCGGGGTCCTTGCCCGGCCCGAATACCGCGGAGGCGGCCACGAGGATGGTGGCACCTGCCTCCACCAGGGCCCGGGCGTTCCCCGGGTGGATCCCTCCGTCCACCTCGATGTCCACGGATAGCCCCCGGGCTTCCACCAGGGCCCGCAGCCGCCGCACCTTCTCCAGGCTTGCGGGGAGGAAGGCCTGACCGGAGAATCCCGGATTCACACTCATCACCAGCACCAGATCCACCTCAGGAAGGATCTCCTCCAGGACCCAGAGGGGGGTGGCAGGGTTGAGGGCCACGCCCGCCCGCAGGCCCAGCTTCCGGATCCGGCTCACTGTGCGGTGCAGGTGCGGGCACGCCTCCACGTGCACCGTGAGCCCCCACGCCCCCGCTTCCCAGAACGCCTCCAGGAACCGGTCGGGATCCGCCAGCATGAGGTGTACGTCCAGGGGTAGGTGGGTATGGCGGCGGAGGGCCTCCACCACGAGGGGGCCCACGGTGAGGTTGGGGGCGAAGTGGCCGTCCATCACATCCACGTGGAGCAGGTCCGCACCGCCCGCCTCCGCGCGGCTCACCTCCTCCCCCAGCCGCCAGAAATCCGCGGCGATGATGGAGGGTGCGATCCGGACCACCCGCCACCTCCGTCCCACCCGGGAGCTCCTGCGCCCGGGCTTTGCTGCACGCGTCGCGAGCAGTGTACCATAGGTTTCAGTTTCCGTGGCGTGGGTGGTGGTCTGCGTTCACGACGTGTGTCCCTCGCAGCAGGCGGGTGTGCGCTGGCTCCTGCGGGCCCTGGACGGTTTCGGAGCCTTTCCCCGGGTGCTCCTGGTGATCCCCCATGAGGGCGGGAGTACGCGGCTGGCGGATCATCCCGATCTGGTCCGGCTGCTGCGGGAGGAGAGGGAGCGGGGTTCGGAGGTGGTGCTGCACGGCTACACCCACCGGATCGCGGGACCCCTGCGGGGGAGCTGGGCCACCCGATGGCGGGGGCGGTGTTTCGCTCCCCGGGACGCGGAGTTCGCAAGCCTCCCGCAGGATGAGATGGAGGCCCGGATCCGGGCCGGGCGCTGGGCGCTGGAGGAGCTGGGAATTCCGGTACAGGGGTTCTGTCCGCCCGGGTGGCTCGCCACCCGGGAGCTCCCGGAGGTGCTGCGGCGCCTGGGTTTCCGGTACCTTCTGGGGATGAGCACTCTGCTGGAGGTCCAGACGGGCCGCCGGCGGCTCCTTCCTTGGTTCGGACACGTGGGTACGGGAGGGATACACGAGGCCCTGGTGGGGCTCGGGTGTTGGGTGGGGCTTGCCCTCGCGTGGCTGCGGTTTCCGTGCGTCACCGCCTTCTTCCACCCTCAGGACGCGCCTCGCTCATCCGTGGCGCGCGTCCGGCTGGCGCAGCTGGCCCGCCTCCTCCGCGGGCGACGTCCCACCACCTACGGAGCCCTCCTCGATGCCTGAACCGGAGTTCTCCATCGTCATCCCCGCCCGGGACGAGGAGGCCTACATCCAGGGAGCCCTCCGATCCGTGCTGGATCAGGATTACCCCCTCGACCGGGTGGAGGTGGTGGTGGTGGACAACGGCTCGCGGGATCGCACCGCGGAGGTGGTGTCCGCCTTCGCGAGGGAGCATCCGCACCTCTCCCTACGGCTCATCCGGGAACCCCAACCCGGGCGATCCCGGGCGAAGAACCTGGGAGTGGCCGCGGCGCGGGGCCGATGGGTGGTCTTCCTCGACGCGGATTCCCGCATGAGCCCGGGGCTCCTGGATGCCCTTGCCCGTCGCGCCGCGGCCGGCGAGCAGGCGGGCAGCATCGCGGTGCTCGCGGACTCCCTGGACCCCGTGGACCGGGGCTTTTTTGCCCTCCTGGAGTTCGGGAAGCGCCTGTTCGGCATCCGGGCCCAGATGTTCTACTGCGCCCGCGATCTGTTCAACCACTTCGGGATGCTGGACGCGCAGCTGCAGATCGCGGAAGACCTGGAGTTCCTCCAGCGGCTGCAGCGGGGCGGGATCCGGGTCGGGCACGTGACGGAAGAGGCCATCTACACATCCCCGCGTCGGCTGCGGGCCCTTCCCCTCCGCCTGGGTGTGCTGGTGGTGTTCTTCCGGTGGGCCCTGGCCCACGTGGGAATCGGACGCCGGTGGCCCTACTGAGTGGACGCCTGAGGTGGGAACCGGGCCCGGATTCGGGCTATGAGCTGCGCGACGGTGAACGGACGGGGGAGCATCTCCAGCCCCAACCGCCCTGCCTGCGCCCGTTCCACCGCACCCCCAAGGGCCAGAATGGGGGCCTGCGCTTCCTCCTTCAGGCGCAGGATAGTCTCGTCCGGCTCCTGCAGCGCCGTGAGGTCCAGCACCACCAGCCTCGGGCGAAGGCCCTCGCGCAGGAGGAGGCGGCCGTGCCGGACGGTGGGGACCGCGGCCACCCCGTAGCCCTCTTCTCCGAGCTGCGCCAACAGCAGCGACCGCAGCCTCCGGTCCGGCACGATGAGGAGGAGATCCACACCCCCAGGATAGGGCGTGGACAGAAGGTGTGGACTCCGGGAGGATAGAGGGGGAAGCTCGGTTCGCCTGAGGAGGGAGTTCCGTGGATCGTCCCGCGCGTGCCCTGCCGAAATTCCCCCTCCTCTACAGCGAGGCCTGTCTGCGCTACGACTTCGGCGGCGGGCACCCGCTGAACAGTCGGCGCCTCCAGCTCACCGTGGATCTCCTCCAGACCCTGGGGGTTCTGGAAGGGGAAGAGGTGGGGATCCTCCCGCCCCGGCAGGCCACGGAGGAGGAGCTGCGGATCGTGCACGACCCAGACTACATCGCCGCGGTCCGGGCCTTAGGGGCGGACCCCGCACAGCCTGTGCTGGGCCGGATGTTCGGGTTCGGGCCCGGAGACAACCCGCCCTTTGCCGGCATGCACGAGGCCGCAGCCACCATCGTGGGCGGTGCCCTGGTAGCTGCGGAGGGGATTGCAGGAGGGTACTTCGTGCACGCGTTTCATCCCTCCGGGGGGCTGCATCACGCCATGCGGGCGCAGGCAAGCGGGTTCTGCATCTACAACGATGTGGCCGTGGCGTGCGAGTTCTTCCAGCGACGGGGTTGGCGGGTGCTGTATGTAGATGGCGATGCCCATCACGGGGACGGGGTGCAGGCCATCTTCTACGACTCCCCGGAGGTCCTCACCGTCTCCCTGCACGAGAGCGGGGAGTACCTCTTTCCTGGCACGGGGTTCGTGAGCGAGACGGGGCGGGGTGCTGGGATGGGGTATGCGGTGAACGTGCCGCTCCTGCCGGGCACGGACGACCTCTCCTGGATCGAGTGCTTCGAGCTGGTGGTACCGGAGGTGGCGCGGGCATTCCGGCCCGATGTGATCGTTAGCCAGCACGGATGCGACACCCACCGGCTGGACCCCCTCACGGACCTCTGCTGCACCACGCACACCGCAGAGCACTTCGCCCGCCGGATGCACGAGCTCGCCCACGAGCTCTGCGCGGGTCGGTGGCTCGCCACGGGCGGGGGAGGCTACGAGATCTGGCGGGTGGTGCCCCGGGCGTGGGCCCTGGTGTATGCCGTGGTCTCCCACCAGCTCCTCCCGGAGGAGGTCCCCCCTTCCTGGATCGCCGCCTGGCAACCGGAATCCCCCGTGGAGCTCCCCAGGCGCATGCGGGACGATCCCTCCCAGGACGCGCCGGTTAGCCTCCGAAGGAGAAACCGGGAGGTGGCCCAGCGGGCCCGAGACCAAGCTCTGGCGGCACTGGGGGGATGAGGGTGCGTCCTGCAGACGTCTCACACCAGGGGCGGCCGGAGCAGGAGATCCCGGGTCTTAGCCGCGACCTCCCGGATCTCCGGGTGCGGGAGATCCGCAAGCTGATTGGCGATTTCCGCGGCCTGGAGGAGGATGCGCTGAAGATCCCCCTCCTGGGCATCCAGCTGCGCTGCCAGTGCCTCGAACGCCACGCCCCGTGCCCACAGGGTCGCGGCGGTGGCCCGTCGGTCCGCGGGCGATGGCACCAGGCGCCGCCGGATCCGGTCCCACTCCGGCTGGAACTCCTCCACGAAGGGGTCCGGCTGTAGCCCTGCCTCCGCCTCCCGGGCCGCGATCTCCCGGACCAGGGCCCGCAGGGCTCCCAGATCCGCGTCCTCCCCGCGCCTGGGTGCCTGCTCGCTGCTGAGGGCCGCCGCGTAAGCCGAAAGCCGCTCTGCCTCAAGCGGCAGGAGCCTCCTGCGGACCAGTTCCGCGAGCAGGAGGCTTCGGGGGTGCCGGAGGAGGGCCGCCCAGGCGCCTTCGGAGGTGGGCCGCAGGTTCGCGTCCAGGTAGCCGAAGGACTGCAGCACCCGGGCACGCCGCACAAACTCCTCCCGCAGCCCCTCCTCCAGCTCCCGGATGGTACGCTCCAATTCCCCGCGCCGACGCTCCCGCCGGCGCAGCTGCGGCAGGGACCGCGCGGGGCCGCTCGGGATCTGTGCCAGCAGGCGACGCAGCCGAGCGACCTCCTTCCGGCGCTGGAAAGCGGCAAGGGATCGGTCCAGCTCCGCGAGGGCCTCCTCCAGCGTTCGCCACCGGAGGAGGTTGAGGATGGAGGCGTAGCTGGGGGTGAAGGCGGACTGGATGGGCTCTGGTTCCGCGGAAAGCAGGGCCTCCCCGTCCGCAAGCTCCCCGGGCCGGGTGGCGGGGAGCACCACGAACCCTAGGGTATCCCGACCCCGACGCCCTGCCCGGCCTGCCATCTGGTGGAATTCCGTGGCGCTGAGCCCCACGGGACCTTCCGGGCTGTTGCGCACCAGGGTGGTGAGGAGGACGGTACGGGCGGGCACGTCCAGGCCTGCGGCTAGGGTGGTGGTGGCGCATACCGCGCGCACCAGGCCTCGTTCCAGGAAGTCCTCCACCACCATACGCCAGGCGGTGAGATGGCCCGCGTGGTGAGCGGCCACCCCCGCGCGCAGGAGGCTCCGGCGCTGCGGGTGATCCCGCAGATATGGGAACTCCGCCTCCCACCCTGCCCACGCCGAGATCCGTTCCTCCTCTCCCGGAGCCCGGGCCGTTGAAAGCCCCCGCACCGCCTCGTCGCACTGCCTGCGGGTAGGGAAGAAGAGGATGGCAGGCAGCAGCTGCGCCTGCTCCAGGGATCGCACCACCCGCCGGACCCAGTCCGGGGCCCGGTCCAACCGGGCCACCCGGTGGGCCAGCTCCAAGGGCAACAGACGACCCAGGCCGTCCGCGGCGATGGCCACGAGGGGCACGGGGCGGTGCTGTTCCTCCACAATGGTGGGCCTACGCCCCCGGACCTCCTGCATCCAGTCCGCGAGCTCCTGGAGGTTGGGAAGGGTGGCGGAGAGGAGGAGTAGGGTAGAGGTGGGCGGTGCATACAGGATGATCTCCTCCCATGCGGTGCCCCGTTCCGGATCGCTCAGGTAGTGGGCTTCGTCCAACACCATCAGGTCCGGCGCGATGCCTCCCTCGTAGAGGGCGTTCCGGAGGATCTCCGTGGTGGCCACGACCACGGGGGCCTGCGGATGGATGCGACGCTCGCCCGTGAGCAGGCCCACCCGGTCTGCGCCGTACAGACCGCAGAACCGTCGGTACTTCTGGTTGGAGAGGGCCTTGAGCGGCGTGGTGTACCAGGCGGTGCGGCCCTCCTCCAGTCCCTCCCGGATGGCCTCCTCCGCGATCCAGGTCTTGCCGCTGCCGGTAGGGGCTTCCACCAGCACGTCCCCGGTTCGAAGAGCCTGCAGGGCCCGGGACTGGAACGCGGAGGGGGTGAAGGGCTGTGGGGGTGGGCTTCCCACCTTCCGGAGGAGGGGCTGGAGGGCCGGATGGACACCGGATTTTCGCGTTCGCGTCCGCATCCCTTCCATGATACGCATGTAATCTAAATAGCGGGATGCCGGCCAACCTGACCCCGGAGTACCTGGCCGCGGAGCAGCGGTTCCGGGAAGCCTCCACGCCCCAGGAGAAGCTGGAGGCCCTGGAGGAGATGCTGCGCACCGTCCCCAAGCACAAGGGGACGGAGAAGCTCCAGGCGGACATCAAGCGCCGCATCGCCCGATTGCGGCAAGAGCTGCAGGTCCGCCGGGGGACTGCCCGCGCCCAGCCCTTCTACCACGTGGAGCGGGAGGGCGCGGGGCAGGTGGTCGTCATCGGACCCCCAAACGCGGGCAAGTCGAGCTTGGTGGCGGCCCTCACGAACGCCCAACCCGAGATCGCCCCCTATCCCATCTCCACCCGGGCCCCGGTCCCCGGCATGATGCGGTTCGAGGACGTCCAGATCCAACTGGTGGACACCCCACCCGTCTGCCCGGAGATGGACGAGGGGTGGCTGTACGCCCTCATCCGGGCCGCGGACGCGGCCCTCTTCGTGCTGGACTGCAGCGACGACGGCATCCTGTACCTGGAGGACGCGCTGAGGTTGCTCCCTGCCGGCCGGGTGTTCCTAGAGCCGGAGGACGCGCCCGCGAAGGAGGACCCCTCCCTCCCCCGGGGAGCCCGCAAGCGCACCCTGGTGGTGGCCAATAAGTGGGATCTCCCTCGGGCGGAGGAGAACCTCCGGGTTTTGGAGGAGTTGGTGGGCGATCGCCTTCCCGGCTCTCCCATCCCCGTCTCCGCGGTCACGGGCTATGGCCTAGAGCAGCTGCCTGGCAGGATCTTTCGGATGCTGGGCGTGATCCGGGTCTACAGCAAGCCCCCGGGCCGCAAACCGGACCTCTCTGCTCCCTTTGTCCTCCCGCGGGGTGCTACGGTGCTGGACGCCGCGGAGGCCATCCACAAGGAGCTCGCGGAGCAGCTGAAGTACGCCCGGCTGTGGGGCCGGACGTACCAGGGGCAGATGGTGCGCCGGGATCACCCGCTGGAGGACGGAGACATCCTCGAACTGCACGGCTAGTACGCGAAGCACGGCACAGAAATTGCTTTATCCCTGAGGCTGCGTGGGCATGTTCTGGAAAAAGCCCGGTCCGCAGGGACGTACAGAGGAGCTCCACAATCCACTGGACCTCCTGTGGGATCTCGTACCCGTTCCCCTCCTGCACGTAGGGGCGGATGGGCGGATCCTGCGGGCGAACGAGGCGGCCGGCCGCCTGGTAGGCCTCCGGGCTCCTTCCCTGGTGGGGTTTGCGTTCCGGGATCTGGTGGAGCGCTCCAGCGATTCCAGGAGGTTCTTCCAGGGCCTTCCCCCGCACCCGCGGGGGGGCCGCCTCCGCTTGCGGCGGATCAGCGGAGAGGTGGTGGAGGTGGAGGCCCGGGCGAGGAGGGCCCCGGACGGCTCCGCGTACCTGGTGCTCTCCGAACCTCCGGGGCTCTACGGACCGGTCCCGGTGGAGTGGATCCGGGGTGCCATCGCGGATCTGCCCGTGGCGGTAGGGATCTACGACCCAGAGGGCAACGCGGTCGTCACCAATCCCGCGTGGCATCGGCTGTTCGGCATCCCCCGCGAGCAGGCGCCGGGGCATCTGCTCCAGGACGGCACGGTCTTCGGTCCAGTGGACCGGCCGCTGCTGGAAGCGGCGCTGCGGGGGCACGTGGTGCGCCTCCCCCCCCGGAAGTGGACTCCCTCCGACGGAAGCACCCCGCGCATGGTGGAGGTGGTCCTGGCGCCACTCCGGGACCCCCGGGGGATGATACACCACCTCGCCGCCTTCGCCTACGACGTCACCGGCCGCTGGCGGATCGAGGAGAGCCTGCGGGAGTCCGAGACCCGGTACCGGGTGCTCATCGAGGGGTCTCCGGACGCCATGTTCCTGCTGGAAGATGGGCTCTTCCGGTTCGTGAATCGGTCCTTTGTCCACATGTTCGGCGTCTCCTCCGTGGAGGCGGTACACCGGATGGGGCTGCTGGCCCTGTGCGTGGAGGAAGATCGACCCCGGCTGGCCCAGTACCTCGCGGATCGTCTGGCGCAGAGGGGCCGGGAGGAGGCGGTGGTGTTCCGGGGCAGGCGGTCAGACGGGGGCATGATCACGTGCGAGCTGCGGGCGAACCGGGTGCTGCTCGAGGGGAAACCTGTCCTCATGGGGATCCTCCGGGACATCACCCATGAGCGTCGCATGGAAGAGGCCCTCCGGTTCCAGGCGGAACTGTTGGAGTGCGTGCACGACGCCATCATCGCCACGGACTGGGAGGGACGCATTCTGTACTGCAACCGGGCCTGCGAGACGCTCTATGCGTGGCGGGCGGAGCAGGTGGTGGGCCGCCGGCTCCAGGATCTGCTCAGACCGGAGGGCCGTCCCTTTGACCTGGACCGGATCCGGGCCATTCTCCAGCGGGCGGGGCGGTGGCGGGGGGAGCTGCAGCACCGCCGGGAGGACGGACGGCTGCTCTGGCTTTCGGCCACCCTCTCCGTGCACCGAAACGAGGTGGGGGAGACGGTGGGGATCGTGGGCGTGTACCGGGACGTGACGGAGCAGAAGCGCCTGGAGGAGCAGCTCATCCAGGCCCAGAAGATGGAAAGCCTGGGGACCCTGGCGGGCGGAATCGCCCACGACTTCAACAACATCCTCGGATCCATCGTGGGCTACCTCGGCCTCATCAAGGAGGACCTTCCTCCGGAAGCCACCTTCCGTCAGTACCTCGAGGTGGTGGAGCGCAGCGCCCTGCGGGCCAGTGAGCTCACCCGCCAGCTCCTGGGATTCGCCCGCAGGGGGAAGTTCACGGTCCAGCGGGTGCAACTCAGGACCCTCTGCGAGGAGGTGCTGAGCCTGTTCCGGAGCACCCTCCACGAGCGGATCGAGATCCAGACCCGCTTCCCGGAGGATTTGCCCGAGGTGGAGGGAGACCCTGGGCAGCTGCAGCAGGTGATCCTGAACCTGTGCATGAACGCCAAGGACGCCATGCCGCAAGGCGGGATCCTAACGCTGGAGCTCGGGGAGGCCCTCGCGGACGATCCCACCTCCCAGGGGCCTCCGAACCTCCGACGCTACGTGGTGCTCACCGTCCGGGACACCGGGGTGGGCATGGACGACTACGTGAAGAGCCGGGTCTTCGAGCCCTTCTTCACCACCAAGGAGCCCGGGAAGGGCACGGGACTCGGCATGGCCATGGTGTACGGGATCGTGCGCAACCACGGTGGGTTCGTAGACCTCCAGAGCCAGGTGGGCAAGGGGACCACGGTTCAGGTGTACCTGCCCGTACCGGTGGAATGGCAACCCCAACCCCAGGAGGAGGAAGCAACGGGCGTGGCGGAAGGATCCGGAGAACTCATCCTCGTGGTGGACGATGAAGAGCCCCTGTGCAACCTGCTGCGGGAGGTCCTCACCCGCCGCGGCTACCGGGTCCTGGTGGCCCGCAGCGGGGAGGAGGCCCTGGAGCTCTACCAGCAGTGGCGGGACGAGGTGGACCTTGTGATCCTGGACATGATCATGCCCGGGATGAGCGGACAGGAGGTCTTCGAGGCCCTTCTGAGCCTCAACCCTCAGGCCCGCGTGCTCCTCAGCAGCGGCTACACCCAGGAAGGGGCTGCGGGAGAGCTCCTGCGGAAGGGAGCTAGGGGATTCCTGCAGAAGCCTTACCTCATTCCGGAACTCACCGCCAAGGTGCGGGAGGTCCTGGAGCAGAAGGACGGCTGATCCCGGAGGACTCCTTGCCCACCCTGGTGGTGCTGTACGGGGACCAGGCGGGAGAGGAGTTGCCCCCGAGGCCCTGCGGGTGCTTTCCCCGGACGTGACGGGCCTCGAGCTGGAGTTCCTGCGCTTCGACTGAGCCTTGAGACCCCACGGGCTAGCTGTAACCGCGTGGTGTACGAGGCCGCGGAAGCCCTCAAAGTGTACGGCGCGGGTCTCAAGGCCGCCACCATCACCCGGAGTTCACGGAGGAAGTGGTCCGGCGGATCCGGGGGAAGCGATGGGCTCAGGGGCAGGGGTCCCGCCGCCCCTCTACCGTAGGGGTCTGCGGGAGTTCCCTACACCCTGCGGGATTTTCCGGAACCGGTACCTCCGGGACGGGGGTCTCCGGGGAGAGGTGGATGTCCGACCGCGCGTGCGGGAGGACCGCGGGCACCAGCTCCCCCAGGATCACCTGGAGGGCCGCCGCCACGGGGATGGAGAGCAACACGCCCACGATCCCCATGAGTGCCCCGCCCACGAGCACCGCGAAGATGGCCAGGATAGGGGACAATCCCACTGCCCGGCTCATCACCCGCGGCACGAGGACGTTCTGTTCGATCTGCTGGGCGAGAACGTAGAGGACGATCACCGCCACCAGCTTCCACGTGGGCTGGAACAGAGCCACCACCACCGCGGGGATGGCACCCAGGAACGGGCCCACCACCGGGATGAGCTCCGTGAGTCCTGCCACGAGCCCCAGAAGAAACGGGTAGGGGATCCCGATGAGGATGAGACCCACCGTGTCGATGGCGAAGATGGAAAGGGCCAGCACGAAGGTCCCACGCAGCCACCCGCTGAACCTCTGGGCGATGCGGTCCAGGACCAGGGTCACAAGCGGCCGGCGCTCTACGGGCCACAGGCGCAGAAACCCCCGCTTCAGCCGGGGCCCCTCGAGGAGCATGTAGATCACGATCACCAGGACTGTGGTGACGGTGAAGAGCCCGCTTACGAACCGGCCGAAGACCTGAGCCGCGGTGCCGAAGTACTGAACGAAGTTCTGCAGCTCCTGGGGGAGCCGGCTGAGCCACCGGCTCGCGTCCGGCACCCATGGAAACCGTGCCCGCAGCTGCGCGAGCCACTCCTCCGCCTCCTGCACGTACTCCGGCAGGTGGGCCAGGAGAGCGCTGAATTGCTGCACCACGGGCGTGAGGAGGATGGTGAGCATGAGCACCAGGGCCGCGAGGATGAGCACCACCACCAGGAGGAGGGCGGGCCCCTTGCCCAGAGGTCGGCCGCCCGGGAGCCGGGTCCGCTCCAGGGTGCCCACCGTGGGCGCGAGGCCCGCGGCCAGGATGGCGGAGACGAGGAAGAGCACGAGGATGTCCGCAAGACGCACCAGCAGCCACAGCACCCCGTAGGTGGCGGCCACCACCAGGGTGACGATGAGGGCGTGGACGGCGACCTCGGCTCGCTGCATGGGGCCCCTTTGACAGGATACGGGGTTCCGGCCTATGATCCTCGTGGCAGTTTGCGTTCCGCGGTAGCTCAACGGTAGAGCGCCCGGCTGTTAACCGGGGGGTTGCAGGTTCGAATCCTGCCCGCGGAGCCATCTCTCCGATCTCCCCTAGGCGGCACGGATCTTGCATGTTCCGTCGGTGGGAGCCACCTGGGAGGATTCCGGAATGCGCCCCCGGCTCGGCGAGATCCTTCTGCGGGCCAACCTCATCACCCCTGAACAGCTGGAGGAGGCTGTATGCCTCCAGCGGCAGACGGGACTCCGGATCGGCGCGGCCCTCATCCAGCTGGGGTACGCCTCCGAGGACGACGTGGCGTGGGCGCTCGCCACCCAGCTGCAGACCCCTTACGTCCACGCCTCACCGGAGATGGTGGATCCTGCGGCCGTCCAGCTCCTGCCCGCCCACCTGATGGAGCGGTTCGAGGTCTTTCCGCTCCTCGTCTCCGGGGACGAGCTGACCCTGGTGATGGGGGATCCCACGGATGCGGAAGCCATCGCGGAGGTGGAGCGGGCCACCGGTCTCAGGGTCGTACCCGCGGTGGACCTCCCGAGCAACATCCGCCGGCTCATCCGGTCATTCACCCGGGGCCGCAGGTCCAGGGGGAGCCCGGAGCTGGCGGAGGTCCAGTTCCATCTGAGCGTGGCCGCGCAGGCCGGGGCCCACGAGGTCTACTTCGAGCCTTCCGGTTCCGGGGTTTGGATTCGCTACCGTACCCGGGCGGGATTGGTGGAGAGCCGGGGTCCCCGGGTGGACCCGGGGACCCTTGCCCGACTCGCGGAGGACCCCGGTCCCCTCCGCTTTCGGGTCCCCCTGGTGGACCGCACGGTGATCGCGGTCCTCCGAGCGCTCCCGGTAACCGGCGGCCACGCGCTGGTGGGGATTCTGGAGCCGGAAACCCCTCCCGCTCTAGCCACCATGGGTCTCGATCCCGCGATCCGAGAGGAGGTGGAAAGGATTCTGCGGTCCGGGGGACTCCTGGTGGTGGGTTCTCCAGATGACCTCTTCCGCCGCCGGCTTTTGCGGGCGTTGGCCCAGCGGACTGCCCGCTACGCAGGCTCCCGAACCGTGGCCGCGGGCCTCCGGTCCCCCCACCCTCTGGAGGAGGTGCTGGAACTGGAATCCTGGGAAGCCCTTGCGGAGACCCATGCGGAGTGCGTGGTCGTGGACGCGGGCTGGGACCTGGGGATCGCGGGGCGGCTGTGCCGGACCCTGAGGCCGGGCAGTACCCTCGTGTTGGGCCTCCCGTACCTGCGGGTGAGCTGGGCCCTGGAGGGGCTGCTCTCCCTGGGTCGCCTCTTGGTGGAGCGCTTTTTCACGGGGGCGCTGTGTGGGATGCCCGTGGTGGCGCTCTGCTCCTGTGCAGAGGTACACCCATCCCCGCCGCCGGATTGGCCAGCTACGCCTGCCCCGACCCGGTGGGGCTCCGCGCTGGGCTGCGAGCGGTGCCGGAACACGGGGTACGAGGGACAGATCCCCATCTACGAGTGGTACCGAGCCGGCCCGGACTTGGCCGCGGTGCTTCGGGCCTCGATCCACGCTGTTCCGGAGCTGCTGGCCCCGGCGCTCTCCCCTTCCCTCGGAGGCCTGCGCCCGGGCTGCGGTGGAGCACCTGCGGGTGGACCCCCAGGCGGTGGCGCCCCTCCTACAGACCCGTGCGTGAGGAGAAAACCGTGGACATTACGGATCTTCTGATCCTGGCACGGGAACGGGACGCCTCCGACCTCCACCTCACGGTGGGGAGTCCCCCGCGCCTGCGGGTGCGGGGGGAGCTGGTGGACGTGGAGGGGTGGCCGCCCCTCACCCAGGAGGACCTCCACGCCATGCTCTACGACGTCCTCACGGACGCCCAGAAGGCCAGATTTGAGGAGCACCTGGACCTGGATTTCGCCCTGGAGCTGCAGAATCTCGGCCGGTTCCGGGTGAACGTCTTCCGCCAACGCACGGGCGAGGGGGCGGCCTTCCGGGTGATCCCCTCCCGGATTCGATCCCTGGAGGAGCTGGGGCTTCCTCCGGTGCTGCGCGATCTCGCGCTGCGGGAGCACGGCCTCATCGTGGTCACCGGGCCCGCGGGCAGTGGCAAGAGCACTACCCTGGCGGCCATGGTGGACCTCATCAACGCAACCCGCCGGGTGCACATCATCACCATCGAGGACCCCATCGAGTTCGTGCACCTCCACAAGAAGGCCCTCATCAACCAGCGGGAGGTGGGGGTGCACGCGAAGTCCTTCAGCGCGGCACTCCGTGCGGCCCTGCGGGAGGACCCGGACGTGATCCTGGTGGGCGAGATGCGGGATCTGGAGACCATCGCCCTGGCCCTCACCGCGGCGGAGACCGGACACCTGGTCCTGGCCACCCTCCACACCAGCAGCGCGGCCCAGACCATCAATCGGATCATCGACGTCTTCCCCAGTCATCAGCAAGAGCAGATCCGGGTACAGCTGGCGGAGACCCTGGTGGCGGTCATCGCCCAGATCCTGCTCCCCACCGCGGACGGCCTCGGTCGAGTTCCCGCGGTGGAGGTGATGGTGGCGACCCCCGCGGTCCGCAACCTCATCCGGGAGAGCAAGGTGCACCAAATCCCCTCCGTGATCCAGACGGGCCTCAAGGACGGGATGCAGAGCATGGACCAGAGCCTGCGGCACCTGGTGAAGACCGGAAAGATCACGCCCGAGGTGGCCGTGCGGTGGGCCACGGAAAAGCAGGCCTTCGCCCGGCCGGGCCTGGGCGGAGCGGGTTCGGTCCAGAGCGCCTGGAAGTAGCGGAAGGCGGCCATGGACGTGCATGACCTCCTGCGGGAGATGGTGGAGCGGGACGCCAGCGACCTCTACGTAAAGGTGGGTTCCCCGCCCACCTTCCGGGTGCACGGGGAGCTCCAGCCGGGGTCGTGGGATCGGGTGACTCCGGAGATGAGCCGGGCCCTGGCGGATCAACTGTTGGACGAGGAGCAGCGCCGGCAGCTGCGCACGGAGCAGAACGTGGACCTAGCCTACAGTTTCCCCGGGGTGGGTCGGTTCCGGATCAACGTCTACCAGCAGCGGGGGTCCATCGCCTTCGTGGCACGCCGGGTGCGCATGGACATCCCCTCCTTCCAGCAGCTGGGTCTCCCGGAGATCCTGGCGGAGCTCGTGATGCGACCGAGGGGACTCGTGTTCGTCACCGGCCCCACGGGCTCCGGGAAGAGCACCACCCTCGCGGCCATGATCGATTACCGGAACCGTCACGCCTCCGGCCACATCATCACCATCGAGGATCCCATCGAGTTCCTGCACCCCGACAGGCGCAGCCTGGTGAGCCAGCGGGAAGTCGCTACGGACACCCCGAGCTTCCACCACGCCCTGCGGGGAGCCCTACGCCAGGCCCCCGACGTCCTCCTCATCGGGGAGATGCGGGACCGGGAATCCGCGGACGCGGCCCTGTACTTCGCGGAAACCGGGCACCTGGTGCTCAGCACCTTGCACTCCATCAATGCGAGCCAAACCCTGGAGCGACTCCTGGCCTTCTTCCCCATGGACCAAGCGCAGGAGGTGCTGCACCGCATCTCCCTCACCCTGGAGGGCATCGTCAGCCAGCGCCTGGTGCCCCGATCGGATGGGCAGGGTCGGGTGGTGGCCGTGGAGGTGATGGTGGCCACGCCCCGCATCCGGGAGCTCATCCGGCGTGGGGACTTCGCGGGGATCAGGGCGGCCATCCAGGCGGGGAGCGGGGAGGGAATGCAGACCTTTGACCAGGCCCTGTACACGCTCTACCGCAAGGGGCTGATCTCCCTGGAGGACGCCCTCCGGGCCGCGGATTCCCCCAACGATCTGCGCCTGCGCATCCGGGGCCTGGCATAGGGGCCCGTGGGTTCCCCCCCCCAAAAATTTTGCCTGACCTCGAAGAAGGTCATTGACAGGTGCCCCGCGGGCGTGATACATAGGGACTTGAAATTCCCATAAGGAGTTTTGTCCGTGGGCCAGGACGCCCACACCACTTGGTGTGGGCGTCCTTCTTTTTTAGATCCGTCCGGAGCAGGAGGCGTTTCATGCGACGGGTTGTGGGGATCCTGGTCCTCCTGATGCTGTGTGCGGTCCTGCCTGCGTGGGGCGCGGATCCCAGCGGGGCAGAGACCATCAAGCAGAAGCCGGAAGCCGCGGTGAACTTCGCCTGGACCCTCGTGGCGGCGTTCCTGGTGTTCTTCATGCAGGCGGGATTCGCCCTGCTGGGCGCTGGGCTCATCCGATCCAAGAACACCGTGAACTACCTGACGAAGAGTTACATGGACTTCAGCATCGCCGCCCTCTCCTACTGGGCGTTCGGATTTGCCCTCATGTTCGGAGGTAGCCAGCTCAGCAGCGGCCTGGAACACGGGAATGCGTGGATCGGACTCTCCGGGTTCTTCCTGAGCGGGGCAGCCTACGACGTCACCACCATCCTGTACTGGTTCTTCCAGATGGTCTTCGCGGCCACCGCGGCCACCATCGTGGCCGGGGCCATGGCGGAGCGGACGAAGATCACCGCCTACCTGGCCTACAGCTTCATCGTGTCCGCGGTGATCTACCCCATCTACGGGCACTGGGTGTGGGGGGGCGGGTGGCTGGCGAACCTGCCGTTCGGGGTGGGAGCCCGGGACTTCGCGGGTTCTGGGGTAGTCCACGCGGTCGGGGGGCTGCTGGGGCTCGTGGGCGCTGCCATGGTTGGCCCCCGCCTCGGCAAGTACAACCCGGATGGCACCCCGAATCCCATCCCTGGCCACAACATGACCTACGTGGTGATCGGAACCTTCATCCTGTTCTTCGGGTGGTTCGGCTTTAATCCCGGCAGCACCCTGGCCGCCACGGACCTGCGCATCTCCGTCATCGCGGTGAACACCTTCCTGGCGGGCGCCGCGGGTGCGGTGGTGGCCCTGTACGCGAGCCTGGTGCGCACAGGGAAGGCGGACATCACCATGGCGTGCAACGGCGCGCTGGCAGGGCTCGTGGGGATCACCGCGCCGTGTGCCTACGTGCCCACCTGGGCGGCGGTGGTGATCGGGGCCATCGCGGCCCTCGTGATGATGTGGAGTCTCGGGTTCGTGGAGCGGACCCTCAAGGTGGACGACCCCGTGGGCGCGGTCTCCGTGCACGCGGCCGGAGGTCTGTGGGGGCTGCTGGCCGTGGGGATCTTCGCGGACGGCACGTACGGAGGCGTACGGGGCCTCATCGTCGGGGAAGTGGGGCAGCTCATAGCCCAACTGATCAGCATGGGGGTGGTCACCGCATGGTCGCTGATCACGGGATACCTGATGTTCGCTCTGATCCGCAGCACCATCGGTCTCCGGGCCTCGCGGGAGGAGGAGCTGCAGGGGCTCGACCTGCCGGAGCACGGCACGCCCGCGTACGTCCTGGAGTCCACCCTGGTGCCCGCGGGGGGAGCATGAAATCCACGGATCGGGAGGGAACACCACCATGGAGGCATGGCTCGCTCTGGGAACCTTCATTGCCCTGTTCTGCGCCTGGGTGGTTCTCCCCAGCCGCATCCTCCGGGGCCGCCGCCCCACGGAGGAGGATGGTGGATAGCGTCCGAACTCCTGCAGACCACAGAGGGAGGGAAGCGACATGAACAGAGGGAGGGAAGCGACATGATGGGAAAGACGGTACAGGACGTGTTGAGATTGGTGAAGGAGAAGAACATCCAGATGGTGGACCTCCGCTTCACGGACGTGCCCGGGGTGTGGCAGCACGCCACCATTCCCGCCTCGGCCCTGGACGAATCTACCTTCAAGAAGGGAGTGGGATTTGACGGTAGCAGCATCCGGGGCTTCCAGGCCATTCAGGAGAGCGACATGCTGCTCCTGCCGGACCCCTCCACGGCCTTCGTGGACCCCTTCCTGCAGATCCCGACCCTGGTGATGATCTGCGACGTGGTGGATCCCGAAACCCGGGCCCCCTACAGCCGGGATCCCCGGTACGTGGCCAGGAAGGCGGAGGCGTACCTCAGGGAAACGGGGATCGCGGAGGTAAGCTACTGGGGACCGGAGATCGAGTTCTTCATCTTCGACCACGTGACCTACGAGGTGCTCCCGCACCGCATGGGCTACTGCATCGACAGCCGGGAGGGGATCTGGAACACGGGGAACGACGAGGGGAAGAACCTGGGGTACAAGATCCGGCCCAAGGAGGGCTACTTCCCCACTCCCCCCAGCGACACCTTCCAGGACATCCGCAGCGAGGCGGCCATGATCCTGGAGCAGATCGGCATTCCCGTGGAGATGCACCACCACGAGGTGGCCACCGCAGGCCAGGCGGAGATCGACATGGAGCGGGACAGCCTGATCCGGATGGCGGACAAGGTGATGATCTACAAGTACGTGATGCGCAACGTGGCCCGTCGGCACGGCTGCACCGTCACCTTCATGCCCAAGCCCCTGTTCGGGGATAATGGGAGCGGCATGCACACCCACCAGAGCCTGTGGAAGGACGGCCGCAACCTCTTCTACGCGGAAGGGCGGTACGCGGAGCTCAGCGACCTGGCCCTTCACTACATCGCGGGCCTGCTGACCCACGTGGACGCGGTGCTGGCCTTCACCAGTCCCACCACGAACTCCTACAAGCGCCTGGTGCCCCACTACGAGGCTCCGGTGAACGTGGCCTTCAGCAAGCGGAACCGCAGCGCCTGCATCCGCATCCCCATGTACTACACGGGGCCGGAAGCGGCACCCAGCAAGCGCATCGAGTTCCGGCCCCCGGATCCCAGCTGCAACCCGTACCTGGCGTTTGCGGCTATGCTCATGGCAGGACTGGACGGAATCCGGCGTAAGCTGGATGCCTCCCCCTTCGGCCCCCTGGACGTGAACACCTATGAACTCCCGCCGGAGGAGGCGGCCCGGGTGAAGAGTGTGCCGGGCTCGCTCGGGGAGGTCCTCGACGCCCTGAAGCGGGATCACGAGTTCCTCCTGGAGGGAGACGTGTTCACTCGGGACCTGATTGAGACCTGGATCGGCTACAAGCGGGAGAAGGAGCTGCACGAGGTGAACATCCGGCCGCATCCCTACGAGTTCTACCTGTACTTCGACGTGTGACCGCGGCGTCCGCGCACACGGGCCAGGACGCCCCCGGTTTTCAGCCGGGGGCGTTTTCCTTTCAGGAGGTGGGTATGCGGATCCTCATCGCGGACGACGAACCCCTCATCCGGATGGGTGTGCGCCGGATCCTGGAGGAGGCCGGGCACGAGGTGGTAGGGGAGGCGGCCTCGGGACGGGAGGCCCTGGAACTGGTGGATCGACTGCAGCCCGATCTCCTCGTGCTGGACATCCGCATGGAGCCCACGGACGGGATCGAGGTAGCCCGACGGGTGGCGGGAAGGCTGCCCGTGGTCTTCCTCACCGCCTACGGCGACCGGGAGCTCCTGTTGGCGGCCGAGGAGGTGGGTGCCTACGCGTACATCACCAAACCGTTGGTGGAGTCGGAGCTGCTGGCGACGGTGACCCTGAGCTACCAGCGGTTCCAGGAGGTGCGGAAAGCCCGGGAGGCCCTGGAGACACGGAAGCTGGTCGAGCGGGCGAAGGGCATCCTGATGAAACGGCTGGGCCTGGACGAGGAGGAGGCGTACCGTCTGATCCAGCGGCGAGCCCGCAACCAGCGCAGGACCATGCGGGAGGTGGCCCAGGCCATCCTCGACTCCGACGCCCTGATCTCCCAGCGCCGTCCGCCCCGATGACCGCAGCCGGCTTGCCCGGACTCCTCGGGCGACCGCGGCAGGGAGGGACCTAGGAGGGGGAGAAAATCCACCCCGGATGGCGTGGCTGGAGGAAACCCTCGTCATCCTCCTGCTGCTTCTGGCCAACGCGGCCTTCGCCGCGTTGGAGACCGCGGTGCTCACGGCCCGGACAGTCCGGCTGGAGCGCCTGCAGAGGACGGGGGAGCGGGGGGCGGAAGCAGCTCTATATCTGGTACGTCACCGGGATCGGTTCCTGGCCGCGGTCCAGGTCGGGATCACCCTGGTGGGGACCTTAGCCTCCGCGTATTCGGGGGTCCGCATCGCACAGCCCCTCGCCGTGCTCCTCCAGGGCTGGCCTCCTCTCGCCCCCTACGCGGAGCCCGTGGCCCTGGGCCTCGTGGTGGTGTTCCTGACGTTCCTCTTCCTCGTGGTGGGGGAGCTTGTGCCCAAGCGGGTGAGCCTGGAGCGGGCGGAGGAGGTGGCCGTAGCCCTCGCGCCCGCCATGCGGAGCTTCACGCGCCTCGTGGCACCCGCGGTGGGGCTGTTGACTGCGGCCACGAACGCGGTGCTGTGGTTGGTGGGACTGGGGCGGCTCCCGGCCCAGCGCATGACCCTGGAGGACTTCGGCGTGCTGGTGGAGGAGAGCGCACGGACGGGGTTGCTGCGGGAGACCACGGCCAAGGTGCTGGCGGACGTGGCACGCGTAGCGAACCGGCGCCTGGAGGAGATCATGACCCCGCGCACGGAGCTGGTGGGCCTCCCCGTGCACGCCACCTGGCCGGAGGTGCTCCGCACCGTCCGCGGCTCCACCTACTCCCGCTTCCCCGTCTACGAGGGGGATCTCGACCACATCGTAGGGGTGCTGTACGCCCGGGACTTGGTGGGATGCCCCGAGGGGGAGGACTGGCGGAACCTGGTCCGGAGCGTTCCGAGCCTCCCGGAGACCGTGCGGGTCCTGGAGGCCCTCCGGGTGCTCCAGGAGCACCGGACTCATGCGGCGGTGGTGCTGGATGAGTATGGGGGAACCGCAGGCTGGGTCACCCTGGAGGACATCCTGGAGGAGATCGTGGGGGAGATCCCCTCGGAGTATGGCGCGGAGGAGCCGGAGATCGTGGTGCGAGAAGATGGATCCCTGCTGGTGGACGGTCTCACCCCCCTTTACCAGCTCCTCTCCCGTCTGGGCTTGGAGGAGGAAACCGTGGACACCGGAGAGGCCACCACCGCGGCGGGTCTCGTGCTCCACCTCACGGGCCGCATCCCCTCCGTGGGGGAGAAGGTAGGGTTCGGGAGGTACGAGATCGAGGTGGTGGACCTGGACGGTCGGCGCATCGACAAGCTGTTGGTACGCCCGAAGGCTTCCTAACGCTGCAGCCGGCGACTGAGCTCCCGCAGGAGGCGGCCTACGGCCTCCATCTCCCGTTGGTATCCTCCGAGATCCCCAGCGCGCAGCAGGCGCTGGGCCCGCTCGTAGTGTGCCAGGGCTCGGGCAACCAGCTCCGCGGAGCGGGCGTCCAGATCTCCCGTGGACCCCGCCGGAGCGGCCCTCTCCACGGCGGGAAGGGGTCCGAAGACCCGGGCGAGGGCTGCCTCCAGGGTATCCTCCATGGCGATGCGGGGCCCGTGGGCCACGATCACCCGCTTGAGCTCGGGGAGTTGGCTCGTCTCCGCCCGCAGGAAGATGGGTTCCACGTACAGGAGGGAATCCTCCAGGGGGACCACCAGCAGGTTCCCCCGGATCACTCGGGAACCCTGCTGGTTCCACAGGGTGAGCTGGGCGCTGATCTGGGGATCCTGGTCGATCCGGGATTCCACCTGCATGGGCCCGAACACCACCCGCTCCTTGGGGAAGAGGAACACCCGCAGCTCTCCCAGGTGGGGAGGATCGTTGCGGGCCGCAAGCCAGGCCGTCATGTTCTCCCGGCGCTGGGCGGTCATGGGAAGAATGAGGACAAACTCGGGCCCCGGCTCCCCGGGCAACCGCAGGGTCACGTAGTACGGCTCCATGCGCTGCTGCTGTCCCGCGAAGATCTCCGTGGGCCAGGACCACACGTCCTCCCGGTTATAGAACACCCGGGGATCCCGCATGTGGTAGGTGGCGTACACCTGGGCCTGCAGCTCGAAGAGGTCCACGGGGTACCGGAGGTGCTCCCGCAACTCGGGAGGGATGTGGTCTGCGGGCTGGAACAGTCCCGGAAAGATGCGGGCCCAGGTACGGATGAGGGGATCCGAGGGGTCCACCACGTAGAAGTCCGTGGTACCGTGGTAGGCGTCCACCACCACCTTCACCGCGTTGCGGATGTAGTTGATGTCCCCCACGGGCTGCGCGTACGGGTACCGGTTGCTGGTGGTGTAAGCGTCCAGGATCCAATACAGACGGCCCTGGGCGATCACGATGTAGGGATCTGCGTCGTACCGCAGGAACGGCGCGAGCCGCCGCGCCCGTTCCCCCACCGTGCGGGCGAAGAGCACCCGGCTCTCCCGGGTGATTTCCGTGGAGAGAAGGATCCGCAGATTCCCGAACCGGGTGGCGAAAGCTAACCGCCGGAGGGGGTGGGAGAGGGGAATCCCCCCCCGGCCCTCGTACCGGGTGGTGACGTTCTCCTCCCCCCGGGGGTAGTCGAACTCCGGCACCCGGGTGCGCACGATCACGTAGTGGTGGGTGCGTTCCCCGAAGTAGATCTCGGGCCGGGTGATCCGAAGCTCCGCAAACCGTGCCTGCGGCGGCAGATCCCGGATCCACAGCTCCGGCAGTCCCTCCGCGGAGGCCTGGTTCACGGGGCTTGCCACCACCCCATATCCGTGGGTATAGACCAGGTGCTCGTTCACCCAGGTGCGGGCCTGCGGCGGGAGCCGGGAGAGATCCAGTTCCCGGGCCGCCAGCATGAGCTGGCGCGACCGGCCCCCGATGCGGTAGCGGTCGATGTCCACGTCGTGGAAGGTGTAGTAGGCCCGCAGGGCCTGCAGCTGCCGGTAGGTTTCCAGCAGCGGCCGGTAGTCCCAAAGCCGCACGTTCTCCAGGGTATCCCGGTTTCGTTCGAGGGCTTCCGGGGGGAGCCGCTCCGCCGCGGGAAAAACCTGCGCACGCACCCCCTCCAGCCCGAAGGCGGCCCGGGTGGCCCGGATGTGGTGGGCGAGATAGGGGGTCTCCCGGGTGAGCTCGCTGGGGGCCACCACCAACTGCTGCACGAGGCCGGGCAGCAGCCCCACGCCTACAAACCACGCCAGGAGCTGGACCGCCACCACGCCCGCGGCGAACCGCACCGTGCGCAACCACACGTTCGCAAACAGGAGGCCCGCGGCCACCAGGGAGAGGAAAAAGAGGAGGTTCAGGGCGGGCAGGCGGGCGTGCAGGTCCGCATACGTCATCCCGAAGAACAGCCCTCGCTGGGAGGTCATCAGCTCCAGGGCGTCGAGCCGGAAGCCCGCGGCCCGCACCAGGAACAGCAACGCCAGGAGCACGGAGAGGTGGGTCCGGGCCCCGGGCGAGAGGGCCCACACGCCCCGGACCGCGAAGGCCGCGGTGTCCAGCAGGTACCCGACGGTCACCCCCACGAAGGCGAACAGCAGCCACCCCCACGCCAGGTCTACCAGGAACCGCCAGAAGGGCAGCCGCAGCAGGTAGGTGGAGAGGTCGAGTCCGAAGATGGGGTCTTGGGTGCCCGCGGGCTGGGCGTGCAGGAACTGCTGGAAGCTCACCCATTGCCCCGTGCTCGCCAGGGCCGCGAGGAACGCGATCCCCGAGCAGATGGCGAGGACGGTGCGGCGGGGCCACGGGGATGGTACCCGGGGGCGGAAACGCCCACCGTCCCGGTACAACTCGATGACCTCCGGGCGAGCCCACCGCCGCAGAAAGGGCCGCGCGTTGAGGTAGAGGAGTACGAATACGAAGGCGAAGACAGACCCTCCTACCAGGAGTCTGGACAGGAAGGGAATCCAGAACACCCGGGGATACCCGAGCTCCACGAACCACAGCCACTCCGTGTACCAGTAGGCCACGGCTGGCCAGAGCACCAGCGAGAGCACGAGCAGAAGCGCGAGCAGCAGCCGCAGGGGAATCCTCACCGCGCCTTCTCCTGCCCCTGGGGAGGACGCCTGCGGCCCCACATCCAGCTCAGGGCGAGGAGGGTGAGGCCCGCGAGGGCGGCCATGCGGGGGAGTCGGAGGGACAGGTGGGGGAGCGGGTAGACGGTGATCCGCACTTCCGTCCCGCAGTGGGGGCAGGTGGGGAAGTAGTCGAGTCCACCCGGCCTGTCAGAGGGCACCCCTTCCCGGATCCCGATCACGAACCGCACGGGACCCCGACAGACCGGACAGGTGAACTCCACGTGGTGCGGGAGGGAAAGGGTCTGCGACATAACCTCCTCCATCCCGCCTTCATCCTAACATCTCCGCACAGGGCCTGGCGGGTTCGTGTATGATGGGCGAGGGGAGCTGGTGCCCGGAATCCCTGGATGGGAGTGTGTGATGCCCACGCGGGAGGAGATCATCGAGGTCCTGAAGACCTGCTACGACCCGGAGATCCCGGTGAACGTCTGGGACCTGGGGCTCATCTACGACATCCAGCAGGACAACGGCCGGATCTTCATCCGGATGACCCTCACAGCCATGGGCTGCCCCATCGGTCCCATCCTGGCGGAGGAGATCCGCACGAAGTTGCTGGAGCTCCCGGGGGTGGAGGAGGTGGAGGTGGAGATCGTCTTCTCGCCACCGTGGACACCCGAGCGCCTCACGGAGGAGGGGCGGCTCGTGCTGCAGAGCATGGGCTTCCCGGTGTAGGGTCGTATGCCGGCGCGCGGCGGAAAGCAGACGGCTCGGAAAGCGGCCCCGCGCCCCGCACCGCGGAGGGCCTTTGATCGGCTTTGGCCCTGGGTGTTCGGGGGAGTGGTGGTGCTGGGGGTAGCGGTGGTGGCCTACGGGCTCCGGTCCCGTCCTGACTACCCTCGGGCCGGAGTGCACTGGCACGCGCCCTACACGGTGGAGATCTGCGGGAGACGGCTTCCCCCCTTTCCTCCCAGTCCCGGCAACACCCACACCCATGGGGACGGGGTGATCCATGTACACCCGGAGACCAACGAGGAGGGCAGGCAGGCTACCCTGCGGACCTTCCTCCTCTCCGTGGGAGTTCTCCCAAGGCAGAACGCCCTCACCCTTCCGGACGGCCGGACCTACCGGGACGGCGATCGGTGCCCGGATGGAAGACCGGGGCGGTGGTCCGTGCTCGTGAACGGCAGGCGGCTGGAGAGCTGGCAGGACTACTATCCCCGGGATGGGGACCGGGTCCGGTTCGTGTTCGGGCCGGAGTAACTAGAAGGCGGCTCCCGCCATCGCCTGGAGTACGGCCTCCAGCTGCGGGCTGAGGCGGACGGGGTAGCTTCCGCCGTCCAACCGGCGGAGGTGATCCGGGAGTGCTTGGAAACGCTCGCGACAGCGGCGCCGGGCATCCTCTAGGGTCTCATGGTGGACCCGTCGCCCCTGGCGCATGACCTCCACCAGGAGGGGCTCTCCACCTGCGGGGGGGGGCTCGTCCGCGAGGGCGATGATGTCCTCCTGCATCTGCCCCTTCCGGTATACCCGCCACACCTGCTTGCGGCCCGGGAGCGTCACCTTTCCCGTACTGCGCTTGATGCGGTATCCCGCGGTGTCCTCCACCAGCTTGTAGACTCCGCCCAGGGCTGGCGCGTCGTAGGAAACCCCCATCTCCGTTCCTACCCCGAAAGCGTCGATGGGAGCTCCCGCCTCCAACAGGGCCGAGATTTTCTCCTCGTTGAGGTCGCCGCTCGCGAGGATCTGCACCTCCGGGAATCCAGCTCCGTCCAGGATGGTCCGCACCTGCCGGCTGAGGGTCACGAGGTCCCCGCTGTCGATCCGCACCCCACGCAGCTGATACCCCCGCTCCCGCAGCTCCCGGGCCACCACCACCGCGTTGCGAGCACCCTGAAGGGTGTCGTAGGTATCGATGAGCAGGATGCATCGGTCCGGGAACTGGCGGGCGTAGGCGCGGAAAGCTTCCAGTTCATCCTCGAAGGACATAACGTAGCTGTGGGCCATGGTCCCGTAGACGGGGATGCCATAGAGCATCCCCGCCAGTACATTGCTGGTGCCCGCGCACCCCGCGAGGTAGCTGCTGCGGGCCACTTTCAGGGCCGCGTCCGTGCCGTGGTCCCGGCGGGGCGAGAAATCGATGACGGGACGGCCCCGGGCTGCCAGCACCACCCGGGCGGCCTTGGTGGCGATCAGGGACTGCAGGTTGATCTGGTTGAGGAGGAAGGTCTCCACGATCTGCCCCTCGATGCGGGGCGCGGTGATCTGCAGTACGGGCTCCGGCGGAAAGAAGACCTCGCCTTCGGGGATGGCCCGCACGTCCCCCGTGAAATGGAACTCCCGGAGGTACCGGAGGAAGTCCTCGTCGAAGAGCCCAAGCCCGCGCAGGTAGGCGATTCCCTCCTCCGGGAAGCGCAGCCGCTCCAGATAGTCCAGCACGGTATCCAGTCCCGCGCTCACCAGGAACCCGCGGCGGGGCGGGAGGTTGCGCACGAAGAGGTCGAAGGTGGCCAGCTCGTTGCGGCCCTCCCGGAAGTAGCTCTGCGCCATGGTGAGCTCATAGAGGTCCACCAGTAGTGCCATGTTCCGCTCGGTGACGAACGCCATCGGCCCTTCCTCCATCCCGCCCTCCACTTCCGCCGGCTTTCTGCCCACTAGGATACGCGCTCCCACGGGAAAGCGGAGCCTCCCCGGCCCCTGGGAGCGGGCGGTACCCTAGAGGAGCATGCAGATCCTCGGCAGGGAGGGAAGCGATGTGGATCGGACGCCGGATCCCGCTTCGGGAGGGGCGGGAAAAGGTCTCGGGGCGCCTCCGGTTTGCGGCGGATCTCGGGGTCCCGGATCTCCTGCACGCCCGGCTCGTCCTGAGTCCGGTGGCCCACGGCCGCATCCGACGCATCGGCACGGACCGGGCCCTGGCGGTCCCGGGGGTGGTGGCGGTGCTCACCGCCCGGGATCTTCCGTGGTTCCAGGGAACCCCCTACAGCCACGCCACGGGCCTGTTGGCCCGGGAACGGGTGGTGTACGCGGGGCAGCCCGTGGCCGTGGTCCTCGGAGAGCGAGAGGTTGCCGCGGAGGATGCCGCGGCCCTGGTGGAGGTAGAGGTGGATCCCCTGCCCGCGGTGGTGGATCCCCTGGAGGCCCTGGCGGAGGAGGCCCCTCCGGTCTGGCCCGAGGGGATTCCGGGACTGCGGGCGGATGCGGGAGCCCATGCGGCGGGGGCGGAAGAGCCCGCCGCGCAGACCCCCAGGGGCTCTCCGAACGTGGCCGCCCGGGTCCGGTTCGCGCGGGGCGATGTGGCGAGGGGACTCGGGGAGGCGGATCTGGTGCTCGAGCGCACGTACCGCACCGCTTCGGTGCATCAGGGATACCTGGAACCCCACGCGACCGTGGCGATCCCGGATCCGGGAGGGGAGGCGCTGACGCTCTGGACCGGAACCCAGAGCCCCTTCGGGGTCCGGCAGGAGGTAGCGCGGTTTCTGGGCTGGCCCGAGCATCGGGTACGGGTGGTGCCCGCCCCAGTGGGGGGTGGGTTCGGGGGGAAGTTCCTCCTGCTGGAGACCCTCGCGGCTGCCCTGGCGGTCCACACCCGCAGGCCCGTGCGGATCGTGCTCACCCGCCACGAGGAGTTCCTCCTGAGCAACCCCGTGCACGGTGCCATCCTCACCCTCCGGACCGGCGTGCGCCGGGACGGATCCCTGACCGCCTTGCAGGCCCGTCTGGTGTTCGACGCGGGCGCCTTTCCCGGCTCTCCCGCCCGGATCGCGGCCTTCCTGCTGGGCGCGATCTACCGGTTCCCGCACCTGGAGATCGAGGCGTTCGAGGTCCTCACCCACAAGCCCGGAACCGGCGCGTACCGGGCACCCGGATCCCCGCAAGCGGCCTTCGCCCTGGAGTCCCAGATGGACGAGATGAGCCGGCAGCTCGGGCTGGACCCTCTGGAGTTCCGCCTGCAGAACCTCCTGCAGGAAGGGGACGCGCTTCCCGATGGCCGACGGTACCCCCGCATCGGGCTTCGCGCGTGCCTGCTGGCGATTCAGGAGCATCCCCTGTGGCGGGAGGGACGGAGGACGCCGGGAGAGGGACTGGGGCTTGCGGTGGGCGGATGGCCCGGGGGATTGGAGCCCGCGGCTGCCGCATGCTCCGTGGACCGGGACGGGAGCGTGCGGGTGCACGTGGGCGCGGTGGACCTACAAGGGACCCACACGGCCCTCGGACAGCTGGTGGCCGAGATCCTCGGGGTTCCGCCGGAGCGGGTCCGGATCGTGCAGGGAGATACGGACCACGCGCCGTACGCGGGTGCCAGCGCGGGGAGCAAGGTGCTCTACACCGTGGGGCGGGCGGTGCAGTACGCCGCGGAGGAGGCCCGGGCTCGGATCCTGCGCATGGCCGCCCAGGTCCTGGAGGCCGCGGTGGAGGATCTGGAACTGCGGGACGGGTACGTCTTCGTGCGAGGGGTCTCTGAGCCTCGGGTGAGCCTTGCGGAGCTGGCGGGGCTCGCCCAGCGGTTTGGGGGAAGGTTCGAGCCCATTTGGGCGGTGGGAACCTCCGCGCAGACAGAGCAGGCGCCCGCTTTCGCCGCGCAGCTGGTGCGGGTGCGGGTAGATCCGGAGACCGGTCAGGTCAGGGTTCTGGACGCAGTGCTCGCGCAGGACGTGGGCTGCGCCATCAATCCGCTGCTCATCGAGGGGCAGGTGTACGGAGGGATGGTGCAGGGCCTGGGATGGGGATTATGGGAGGCCATCTTCTACGACCGCAGCGGGATCCCACGCACCACCTCGTTTCTGGATTACGCGCTCCCCCGGGCGACCACCATCCCGTCCATGCAGGGCGTGCTGGTGGAGGTCCCTAGCCCTCATGGCCCGTTTGGAGCGCGGGGCGTGGGTGAGCCGCCGGTGGTGCCCGGGGCGGGGGCTGTGGCGAATGCCATCCGGGACGCGGTGGGGGCGCGCGTCCTGGAACTTCCCATCACCCCGGAGCGGGTGCTGCGGGCCCTGCGGGGCTTTTGACTTCTCGGAGTGGACTCCGTAAACTACGGGTGGCGGGGGCGTGGTGTAGCCTGGTCAACACACCGGCCTGTCACGCCGGAGATCGCGGGTTCAAATCCCGTCGTCCCCGCCATGGGCCTGGGTAGCTCAGGTGGTAGAGCAGGGGACTGAAAATCCCCGTGTCGGGGGTTCGACTCCCTCCCCAGGCACCACGGGAATTCGAGCCCCCAGACTCGCCTCTTCGCCCCTGAGTGCCTGGGTCGAAGAGAGGGGTTTCTTTACCCCCTGGAACCGGGAGGCCCCCGGCCTCCGTTCGCTTCCGCCTCCTCTATCCACACCCCTACCACGCTTCCGTCCCGCACCCGGACGTACCCGCGCTGATCTTGAAATGCGGGATAGCGGTCGCGGTAAGGACGTCCACCGTGAGGGAAGGACGAGGGCTACCGGCTCCCAACTCCCGCAGCACCTGGTCCACCGCCCGTTCCCGCCGCGCCACCTCCTCCAGGGGGAGGGTGGAGACCACCCCCGCCACGGGGGCCGGGAGCTCCGCCCGGATCTCTCCCCTACTGACCACCGCGCATCCGCCCCCCAGCGCCACCGCCAGCCGGATGGCCAGGGCCGTGTTCTCAGGGGAGCACCCTACAGCTACCAGACAATGCGCATCCCAGGCCATGGTGGTGGCATAGCCTCCCGTCCGCACCCGCACGGACCCCTTTCGGCCTGGGGCCGGGACCCGCAGGGCGTCCGGAGAAACCAGGCACGCAGGAGGCACGGTGCGGCAAAGTGCCTCCAGATACCGGGGAGGACGGAACGACACCAGAACCTTACCGTCTTCCGCCACCACCCGGCCGTTTGCCACCACCACCTCCGCGCGGAAGTCCCGCAGGTCCGGGGTGAGGACAAGGTCCGCGTACCGGCCGGGGGCAAGTCCTCCGATCAGGTGGTCCAGCCGGGAGTGCTCCGCCACATTCAGGGTGACCGCCTGCACGGCCCGGACAGGGTCCATGCCTAGACGGATGGCTTTCCGCAGAAGGTGGTCCATGTATCCCAGTTCCAACAGCTGATCCGCGGCTACGCTGTCGGTTACCAGGCACAACCGCCGCAGATCCACGCCGCTTTCCCGCCACTCGGAAGCCACCGCCTCCATCTCCTGCCGGACCTTTCCCTCTCGCACCATGGTGTGGTAGCCCATCCGCAGCCGCTCTAGGACCTCCTCCGGGGTGATGGGCTCGTGGCAGGAGGTGATCCCCGCGGCCGCGTACGCGCTCAGCCGGCCTCCCCGGGCTCCCGCTCCGTGTCCCTCCACCACCTTTCCGGCCTCCAGGGCCGTGACACAAGGTCCAGGATCCGCGGGTCCTCCCGCAGCACGAGGTTCCCCCAGTACACCTCCCCGAGTCCCACGACTTCTGGGCGCTGCAGGAGCTCCCGGTACCCCTTCCAGCTCGAGCGCCACGTCCTCCATGAAGGAAGCGGCACAGGCAAGGGGCGGGAGGGTCACGAAGACCTTCACGGGCTGGTCCCGCACCGCCTCCATCCCTGCCCGGATGCCCGCCAGGCCCACCACGGAAGCGGGCTCCGCGAGCTCCGTGACCACGGAGGTGGTACCGGAGGCTAAGATGCGGGGAAGCGCTTCCTCCGGGCAGTAGCGGGCGCCCAGGAGGTGCGTGTGGCCATCAATGAGACCGGGTATGGCGTACCGCCCTTTGGCGTCCAGCACCTGGGTGTTCTCCCCTGTCAGACCCTGGATGGGCGGCCCCACGTATGCGATGCGATCCCCGCTGGTGGCGATCACGGAGTCGGGATGGAGTTCCCCCGTGTATACGTTCACCACCACGGCGCCGCGGACCACGAGATCTGCGGGCTCCAGCCCTTGCGCCACCCGCATACGCCGCACTACGGCTTCCTTCGGTCTACCGGGCATTTCGCCTCCTCCCACGCGGATCTCTTCTGCCATGGTACCCCGATGGCTGGGGTCTTCTCGGAGCGTGTCCGGGGGAAAGCGAACGCGTGGAGTTCAGCAGGGGGAAAGCTTTACAGGAGCTCGCGCAGCAGATTTCGCAGGCGGTCCACGAGGAGGTCCGCCTTCTCCTCGGGGGTGCCCAGGAGGATCTCGCGCCTGTGCTCGCGGGCGGGCGCCTCGCAAACCGCGGCCACCACGGTAGGAGATCCCGCGGTCCCCACGAGGTCGAGATCCACCTCCAGGTCCCGGGCGCTCCATACGGTGAGCGGAGCATCCTCCGCCCAGGCCATTCGGACGGGATCCAGGAATCGAGGCTCGTTCGAACCCACCCGCACGGACACCACCGCGGGCAGGGGCACCGCCACCACCTCGTAGCCACCTCCGAGCTCCCGGCGGATCCTTGCCTTGCGGGCTCCCGGGAGGAAGTCGACGCTGGAGGCATACGTGACGTGCGGAATTCCGAGCCACTCCCCGATCTGAGCGGACACCTGCCCCGTGGCCCCGTCGCTGGACTCCTCCCCGCACAGCACCAGGTCGTAGGTCCCGATGCGGGCGATGCCGCGGGCCAGGGTGTAGGAGGTGGCCAGCGTATCCGCTCCCGCGAAGAGCCGATCGCTGAGCAGGAACGCCGCGTCCGCACCCATGGCGAGCGCCGTACGGAGGTAGGGTTCGAAGAAGGGGGGACCCATGGAGACCACCCCCACCCACCCGTCCCACTCGTCTTTGAGCTGCAGGGCCAGCTCCAGGGCGTTGAGGTCCGGGGGGTTGATTTCGGAGCGGGCCCGCGCCCGATCCATCCGGATTGATGCGCACCTCCTCCGGCTTGGGAACCACCTTTAGGCAGACGAGGACGCGAATTCCCTGCACGGATCTCCCTCCTGTTTCATGCGGCGCAGCCGGTCGATGAGGGCGGGCAGGAACGTGAACCGGTCGTCGGGGATGCCGTAGTCTGCATGCTCGAAGATGGGAGCTTCCTCGTCCACGTTCACCGCCACCACAACCTGGGCGGCCTCGATCCCCACGGTGAACTGCGTGGCACCGCTCGCGCCGCACACCACGGCCAGCTGCGGCCTCGTGGTGCATCCCGTCTGTCCGATCTGCCACTCCCGGGGTGCCCATGCGGCGTCCACCGCCACCCAGGTGGCGCCCAACCGCCCTCCCATCAAGTCCGCCAGTTCCCGCAGAAGCCGGAAATCGCCCCGCGTGCCGCCACCGCCGACGACCAGGACTCTGGCGGTGGTGAGGTCCTCCTCCGTTCCCGTCTTCCGCTCCAGGATTTCGACGCAGCTGGTGCCCACGGGGGCCTCTACCCGCCGGACCGTACCCGTACGCGACTGTGGCGCGGGCTGCGGAAACACGCCGGGTCGCACCGTGGCCATCTGAGGGCGATGGCGGGGACACTGGATGGTGGCCAGGATCCCTCCTCCGAAGCCCGCGGTGATCCCGAGCAGGAGTCCGGTCTGTGGATCGATGCGCAGGTCTACACAGTCCGCCACAAGCCCCGTGCGCAGCCGGGCGGCCAGGCGGGCGGCGAGATCCCGGCCGTTCGGGGTGGCACCCAGGAGCAGGATACTGGGCCGGTAGATGCACGCGAGGTGGAAGAGCACGTCCGTGTGCAGATCGAACCGGTAGGATCTCAAGTGCGGATGGTCCACCACCAGGACCTCGTCGGCGCCGTAGCGGGTGGCCTGCTCCGCGAGGGGGTTCACTCCGTGGACCAGCAGGACGCCCACCAGCTCCACCCCGAGTTCGTCCGCAAGGCTCCGGCTCTTCCCCAACAGTTCCAGCCCCACTCCCGCGAGGCTTCCGCCCGTCTGCTCCAGGTAGATCCAGAGCCCCTTCGCCTCCTCGGGGTGGGTAGAGGGACTCCACCACGGCGATCCCTCCTACAGGGCCTGCGCCATCACCTCCACCACGTCCATCACCTGCAGCCCCTGCACGCCCAGGACCTTGACGCTGTCTTCCAGGCACAGGACGCAGTGCGGGCAGGCGGTGGCCAGCACCTCGGCTCCGGCCTCCACGGCCTGCTGAACCCGCAGGTTGCTGAACCGCTCCTCGGCCGGCGTCTCCATCCACATCCTCCCGCCTCCGCCGCCGCAGCACAGGGCCTCCTCCTGGTGGTCCCGCATCTCCACCAGCTCCACGCCCGGGATGGCCGTCAGGAGTCTCCGTGGCTCGTCGTAGATCCCGTGTCGTCGGCCCAGGTAGCAGGGATCGTGGTAGGTCACCCGTACGTGCAGCTCCCGGGTGAACCGCAGCCGCCCGTCCTCCACCAAGGCGGCCAGGTACTGGGTGTGGTGCAGGGGGCGGAAGCGCCCGCTGAGGTCTGGGTAGAAGCGGCGGAACATGTCAAAGCAGTGCGGGGAGGTGGTCACCAGAGTCCACACCCCCGCCTCCGCGAGCAGCTTCGCGTGTTCCTCCACGTACCGGCGCAGGTACGTGTCGTGCCCCAGCACGTAGACGCTCTCCCCGCAGCACCGCTCCCCCAGGATGCCGAAGGAGACCCCGCTGCGCCGCAGGATCTCCACCAAGCTCCGGGCCACCTTCTGGATGCGGCGGTCGTACGAGGGGGTGCAGCCCACGTAATACAGAACCTCATGGTCCGGGGCGAACCGCGGCACGTCCAAGTCCTTCGCCCACCGGGCCCGGTGGGTGGGTGGGCGGCGGTAAGGACTGCCGTCCCAGTGCACCGCCCACAGCACCCCGTGCAGGTTCCGGGGAACGCGGCCCTCCCGCCAGGCCTTGGCGCGGAGCCGCACCATGCCCTCCGGGGTGTCCACCCCAGGGGACATCCCGCCACGCACGCGGCGCAGGTAGTGCAGCGCCAGAGGGTGTCTGTGGGGTCCAGTTCCAGCCCCAGCTGAATCTTTCGGACCACCTCCCGGATATTGAGCCGGCCACCGCCCACGAAGCCCCAGGGACAGGCGGCGGTGCACACCCCGCAGCTGAAGCAGGGAGCGAACGCACCGCCCGTGATCCGGAAGAGGCGTTCCCAGGTGGCGTCGTCGAAGGTGACCTCCACGGGCACGGCCGTGCTCATGGCTGGCTTCCCCGAGCGGCGGCAAGCTGGCGACAGTACTCCTGCACCACCCGGTGCATCTCCGCCATCTTGCTGGCGAACAGCTTGCCCTCCGAGGCGGAGATCCACTGGAGCTGGAACCGCTCCGGCGCGACCCCCTGCCGCACGAACTTCTTCTTCCACAGCTCGAACCGCTTCGCGGTGTGCCGGTTGGCATAGTTGTAGTGGCAGTCAGATCCCTGCTCCGTGAGCCGGCATCCCGTGATCAGCACCGCACCCGCCCCCCGTTCGAAGGCCCGGACCACGAAGTCGTGCTCCACCCGGACCGAGCACATGGTGCGGATGATGCGGGCCGAGGGCGGGTACTGCAACTTCTCGATGCCCGCCTGGTCCGCGCCGGCATAGGAGCACCAGTTGCAGGCGAACACCAGGACCTTCTCCTGTGGACGGTCCGCCAGGGCCGCGTCGATCTGTGCCAGGATCTGCTCCTTGGTGAAGTAGGGCATCTCGATGGCGCCGAAGGGACAGGCAGGGACACAGAGCATGCACCCAATGCACCGGTCGGGGTCGACCACCGCGGTGAGAGGCTCCTTCCCGATGGAGCCCCGGGAGAGGAGCCCTCCCGCCTTCGCTGCGGCCGCCAGGGCCTGCGAGACCGTATCCCGTACGTCCTTGGGTGCCTGCGCTGCCCCGGCCAGGTAGACACCCTGGACCGCGGTCTCCGCGGGTCCCAGCTTGGGGTGCAGCTCCAGGAAGAAGCCGTCCTCGCTGTGGGCCAGCTTCAGCTGGTCCGTGAGGGTTTCAGGCCGCAGGCCCACCACCAGGACCAGCAGGTCCGTGGGCAGGTGCACGGTGGCTCCGGAGAGCTCGTCGCGGAAGCGCACCACGCCGTCCTCGAAGTGGATCGCCTCCTGCGGCGGGAGGTCGCTGGCATAACGCAGGAAGAACACGCCCTCCCGCATGGCCTGCTCGTACAGTTCCTCCGCCTGCCGGCTGTAGGTGCGGATGTACTTGGAGAGGACGCGCACGTGCTTGCCGCGCCGGCGCAATGCGAGCGCCTGACCGATCATGGAGGCGCAGCAGTACCGGGAGCACCCCATGGGGCCCTGGCGGGAGCCCACACAGGACACGAAGGTGATGGGGTGGGCGTCCACCTGGTGGAGAACCCGCTCCAGCTCCAGGTTGGTGATGACCCGGGGATCCTGGCCATAGCGGAACTCCGTGGGCGTGTAGGGCTGCGCACCCGTGGCGAGGATCACCGCGCCCACCTGGAGCTCCTCCCCGTTCCGCAGGCGGACGGAGAAGTTCCCCACGTATCCCCCGATGACCTCCACCTCCGTGTTCAGGTGGACGTGCACGCCCGCCTGCAGAAGGTCTTCCCGTGCACCCCGGAGAACCTCCCGGGCGGGAAGCCCCGAGGGCCACAGGGTGTCAAGATGGCGCAGGGTGCCTCCCAGTTCCGGCTCTCGCTCCACCAGGTGCGTCTCGGACCCCTGACGGGCCAGGTTGGCGGCCGCGGCCATGCCCGCAATCCCGCCCCCGATCACCAGGGCGCGCTGCACCACGGGCTGGGTGCGGGGCTCCAGGGGCTGAAGCCGGCGCGCCTTTTCCACCCCCCATGCGCACCATGTCCTTGGCCTTCTCCGTGGCCTCCTCCCGGGAGCCCTTGTGCACCCAGGAGTCCTGGTTCCGGAGGTTCACCATCTCCAGCAGGTAGGGGTTCAGGCCGGCCCGCACCAGGACCCCCCGGAAGGTCCCTTCGTGGGTATTGGGAGAGCAGGCGGCCACCACCACCCGGTTGATCCCCTTCTCGCGGATGGCCTGGGCGATCTCCTGCTGGGGCACACCCGCGCAGCTGAACATCTGGTCCTGAGCCCACACCACGTCCGGCAGGGTGCGGGCGAACTCCACCACCTGCGGGACGTCCACCACGCCCGCGATGTTGCTCCCGCAGTGGCACACGAACACCCCCACCCGGGGCTTGTCCACGTCCCGGACGGGCTCTAGCAGGGGCTCCTCGGGCCAGCTGCGCCCCGTGAGGTGGACGAGGCTTGCCGCGGCGGCCGCCCCCGCTTCCGCCACGCTATCCGGGATGTCCTTGGGACCCGCGGCGCACCCGGCCACGTAGATGCCGGGGCGGGTGGTGTACAGCAGGCCTCCGCGCTCCTCCGCCGCCTTGATGAACCCGTCTTGGTCCAGCTCCACACCCCAGGATCCGGGCCAGCTCCGCAAGCCCCTGCGGCGGACGCACCGCGGGGGCTAGAACCACCATGTCGTAGTCCTCCTCCCGAATCTGCCCGGCCAGGGTGTCCTCGTACCGGACCCGCAGACCCTGGCCGTTGGGCCGGATCGAGGCGGAGCGCCCGCGGACGAACCTCGCACCCTCGCGGCGCGCACGGTCCCAGAAGGCATCGAAGCCCTTCCCGTAGGCCCGCACGTCCATGTACAGCACCGTCACGTCCCGGATGCCGTGGTCCAGGGCCTGGAACGCGTGCTTGATGGAGTACATGCAGCAGAACCGCGAGCAGTACGGATAGAAGCGCCGGTCCCGGGAGCCCACACAGGACGAACAGCAGGTTGCGGGGGGCCTGCCGTCCGAGGGCCGGAGGATCTCTCCGCCCGTGGGTCCTGCGGAGGTCAGGAGGCGCTCGAACTCCAGGGAGGTGAGGATGTCGGGGTGGGTCCCGTAGCCGTAGGCGCGCAGGGCCGCGGGGTGAAACAGTTCATAGCCCGTGGCCACGAGGATGGCGCCGACTTCCCGGACCGTGGAGCGGGTGCGGGGCATGAGGAAGTCGATGCACTTGGGAGGGCAGGCCTCCACGCATCGCTGGCAGAGGAGATAGTTGGGCGGGTCGTTGAGGCAGTTCTCGATGTCCACGAGGTACGCGCCGGGCACCGCCTGCGGAATGGGGGTGTAGATGGCCCGGCGGACCCCCATGGAGGCGGTGAACTCGTTGGGCAGCACCATGGGGCATACCTGGGTGCACAGGTCACAGCGGGTGCACTCGTCCGTGACGAACCGGGACCTCTGGCGGATGGTGACCCGGAAGGCCCCCGCCTGCCCTTCCAC
The DNA here is from genome assembly GCA_025059775.1 of Armatimonadota bacterium. NCBI lineage: Bacteria > Bacillati > Armatimonadota > Armatimonadota bacterium. Next base: position 99,592 of record JANXCW010000001.1, on the reverse strand, counting down.
CTGCTCCACCTCCGCCGGCGCCAGGACCTCGATGTTGGGGTGTTGCTCCACCTCGGACATCTTGGGGGCCTCGATGCAGATGGAGCAGTCCAAGGTGGGAAAGTTCTTGTCCAGCACGGACATCTTGCCCCCGATGGTGGGGGCCCGCTCCACCAAGGTCACCCGAGCGCCGGCCCGGGCCAAGTCCAGGGCCGCCTGGATGCCCGCGATGCCGTCTCCGATGACCAGGACCCGATCGCTCATGGCGCCACTCACTCCCGCACGGACCGGTATCCCACCTCTACGGCCTGCAGGTTCAACGCCACCGTGTGGGCCCGCACCGACGTCCGTACCGCCTCCTCCAGGGATTCCTTGCGCACGATGCCGGTGGCGGCCACCAGGGCGCCCAGCATCACCATGTTGGCCACGATGCGGCGGCCCAGGGACTCCGCAAGGCGCGTGGCGGGGACCGCGAGGGCCCGGTCCTCGGCCTGCAGGGGGACCAGATCCCGATCCGCCAGCAGAATGCCGCCAGGTCGCAGGGAACGCCGGTAGGTGTGGTAGGCCTCCGCGGACATGAGCACGAGGATGTCCGGTTGCTCGATGTGGGGGTACTCGATGGGCTCGTCCGCGATGATCACCGCCGCGCTGGCAGCTCAGCCCCGGGCCTCTGGGCCGTACGACTGGACCAGGGTTGCCTTCAGACCCTCGTAGACCGCCGCGGCCTTGCCGAGGATATACCTCGCCAGCACGATGCCCTGGCCGCCGAACCCGCTGAGGCGCACCTCACGCCGCACCGGGACCTTCCTGGACCTTGCGGAGCACGTACTCCCGGTACCGATCCATGTAAGTGGGGCGCTCAGTGTCCACGAACACCCCCCACACGATCTTCGAGTCCTTGCGCATGCGGATCTCCAGCCTCTCCAGGGCCGCCTGGGGGTCGTAGTCCGCCTGGCGCCGGTAGAACCACAGCTCGTCGATGCCCTCGCCCAGGTCGTTGGGCCGTCCGAATCCCACAGGACACGGGGCGAGGACCTCGATGAAGCGGAATCCCCGCTTCCGCAGGGCGCGGACCATGGTGGCCTCCAGCTGGCGCACGTGGAGGCACGTCCACCGGGCCACGAACACGGCCCCGCAAGCGGTCAGCAGCCGGGGGAGGTTGAAAGGCTCCTCGGGAAAGCCGTAGGGGGAGGTGGTGGTGATGGCGCCCTGCGGGGTGGTGGGGCCGAGCTGGCCCCCGGTCATCCCGTAGTTGAAGTTGTTGACGCAGATCACGTTCAGATCCATGTTGCGGGTGTGGAAGCCATCCACGTTGAGGTAGCCCGCGGCCCGGCCGGTGCAGCCGATGCCCGAGACCACCACGTGCCGGTCCAGGGGGATGCCCGAGGCCACCATGGCCCGGGCGAAGCAACCGAGCACCGTCCCTAGGCCGCACCCCGGGCACCAGATGTGCGGAAGGCGGTCTGACCGGAGGACCTCATCGAGCGGGTGTGTATCGGCGACGGCTTCCCTGGGCATCCCGGTAGGCCTCCTCGATCGAGGGCAGGATGAGTTCCGGTGGCATCATCATCCCGCCCGCGTGGTCGGCCCCGTAGACGGGCCGGTCCGTAAACCGCTCCACCTCCCGGATCACCTGGCCGAGGTTCAGCTCGGCCACCACGAAGGCCCGCACGCGAGCCGACAGCTCCTCCACCACGTGGCCGGAGAAGGGCCAAAGGGTGATGGGTCGCAGCAGCCCCACCCGCATCCCGTCCTTCCTGGCGAGACGCACCGCGTGGCGCGCGGAGCGGGCGGTGGATCCATAGGCGACCACCACCTCCGCGTCCTCCGCCGCCAGGAGTTCGTAGTCCACGAGCTGGTGGTAGGCCCGGCGGAGCCTCTCGTTGAGCCGGCGCACGAGCCGACCGTGTGCCTCGGGACTCATCACGGGGTACCCGCGCTCGTCGTGGGCGAGGCTCTCTACGTAGACCCGGTAGCCTTCCCCCGCGCGCGGCATGGGCGGGACCAGGTCCCCGTCGGCCGCGAAGGGGAACCACAGCTCGCCCGGAGGCACCGTGGGGCGGGGCCGCTCCCACCGTTCGATAGCCTCTTCCGGGGGATCACCACCCGATCCGTCATGTGCCCCACCACCTCATCTGCCAGGAGTATCACAGGGTTGCGGAACCGCTCCGCCACGTTGAACGCCCGGACGGTGAGGTCGAACATCTCCTGGCAGGTAGACGGCGCGTAGGCAACGATCTCGTAGTCCCCGTGGGAGCCCCACTTGGCTTGCATCACGTCGCCCTGCCCGGTCAGGGTCGGCAGGCCGGTGGACGGGCTGCCGCGCTGGATATTCACCACCACGCAGGGTGCCTCCATCATCACGGCAAGCCCCAGGTTCTCCATCATCAGGCTGAACCCTGGGCAGGAAGTAGCGGTCATGGCCTTAGTCCCGGCCCAGGATGCGCCGACGACGGCCGCCATGCCGGCAAGCTCGTCCTCCATCTGGATGTAGTGTCCCCCTACCTCCGGAAGGCGCAGGGCCAGGCGCTCCGCGATCTCCGTGGAGGGGGTGATGGGATACCCTGCGAAGAAGGTGCAGCCGGCAGCCAGGGCCCCTTCCGCGCAGGCTACATCTCCCATCATGAAGTGTCGGCCCGTGAGGACGCGCCTGCCCTTCAAGCAGACACCTCCACGGTGTAGATGGCGAACTCCGGGCAGATGACGGTGCAGAACCCGCAGTGCACCCAATCCTCTTCCCTGCCCGGCTGCACCACAGGGTAGTGGTAGCCCTTGGAGTTCATGGAAGAGGATTCCATGAGGGCCTCCCTGGGACAGAACTCAATGCAGGATCGGCAGCCCTTGCACCGTTCCGGAAGGGTGTACACCCGACCCTTCGGGATCCGCACGCCACGGGCGTTCAGCGGAGTGCGGACGAAGGGCACGGGGCGCGCGGACGGGGTCATGAGGTCTGGTCCGTCCCGAATTCCCCGGGCAGCCCTCGGACGGGAAATGCGCCAGGCATCTCATATTTCCTCAGCCATTGGGTTGATCCAGGAAGGACCCCTGCCTGTTTCACAGCCCGTCCCGGTGGAGGACCTCACCGGGACTTGGTGGGTACCCGGAACCGGAGATGGAAGGGGTGGAGCCCCGCCGCAGCCAGGTGTTCCGCGAGCACCAGGGGTGGGACATTTGTAGCGCACAGATCCGCCCGCTTAATCATCCCATCCAGGCGCACGGAAAGGACAAGTCCCCAGCGGTTCGGCTGCAGGGTCCGGAGGGCCTGCACCAGGCGATGGAGATCCTCCAGCCCTCCCGGCAGGGCCACGGACAGCCGGACGCCGTCCAGATCTCCGCCCCGCAGGTAGACCAGGGCGTCGAAGAGATCGCTCTTGGTAACGATTCCCACCAGCTGTTCCCGATCCAGCACGGGAAGGCAACCGATTCGGTGCCGGCGCAGGAGGGTCGCCGCCTCCTCCACCGTGGCTTGCGGGGAGATGGTGATCACCTCGCGGGTCATCACCTCGGAAACCGTGAGATTGTGCGGAAGGACAGGAGGGCGGTCCGCTTCCCCGGACGCCAGGGGCGGAAGGGCTGCCCGCAGGATGTCCGTCCACGTCACCACGCCCACCAGCCGGTTGCCCCAGACCACGGGGAGATGACGAACCCGAAGGCTCTGCATCTGCTCCAGGGCCTCCTGTAGGGGTGCCTGCGGGGCCGTGGTCACCGGGTTCGCGGTCATCACATCTTGGACGAGCATACCTTCCTCCGGCAAGCACACTAGCCCGCGCCCCCCCTTCAGGCGCGGGCTTACGCACCACTTCTCTCATGGGCTCCGGAATTCGGGCATCCGGTGCGGACCCGATTTCCCCCTCGGGTGGAGGATGGATCTGTCCGCCTTATGCCGGATCCGGGAAGGTCCATGAGATCCCGCGGGCATGGAGGATCGGTCCCGCGTCGGATTCTCGCTCCCTTGGGAAATCGGTTCCCCGTCGGATGGCGGTGGGGCCCGTCAGCCCTTACCGTGGCATCGGATCCAAAAGATCCGCTGGACCTGTGGCCCCGGGAGGCCTTGGACCGGCGGAGTCGTTTTCGGAGTGCGTCGTGCGTCTGACCCGGGAGACGGAGTACGCGCTGCGGGCTCTCAGCTACCTCGCGGGGCTTTCGGGAGGAGAAGCGGCCCCGGCCTCGCGGGTAGCGCAGGCCTGCGGGCTTCCCCGGGAGTTCCTGAGCAAGACCCTGCGACGGTTGGTGCGCTTGGGGCTGCTGCGCTCCTCCCGGGGCCGCAGCCGCGGATACGCCCTCACCCGCTCTCCCCGCGAGATCTCCGTTCGGGAGGTTCTGGAGGCGGTGGAGGGCCCGGACTATTTCCGGCGGTGCGTGTTCTGGGATAGCCGCTGTTCGGAGGACCGGCCGTGCGTGCTGCACCCGGTGTGGGCGGGCGTGCGGCCGCAGCTGGTAGAGGCCCTGGGTCGGATCACCCTGGACGCCCTTCTGGAACCCTGGTGGGCCCGGGATCCCCCGGAGCTTCGGAGTCCCTTCTGGCTTCCCGGGTCCGAAACGAACGAACGCAAGGGAGGTGAAGGGAGATGAAGTGGGAGAGGACTCTCATCGGGCTCGTGGCGGTGACCACGGCGGTGGTGCTGGGGGTCTCCCTGGCAGGGCAGGCCCAGCGGGCAGGAACCCTGCCCCAAGACGTGCAGAGCCTCATCGAGGCCAAGGGGTTGACCCCGGACCAGGTCCGGGCGGCTATCCAGACGTACGTGCCTCCCGGCAAGCACGACGAGTACCTGATGTTCTCGTCGGCCGGGCAGGGCGGACAGGTCCTGGTAATCGGAATCCCCTCCATGCGGCTGTTGCGGGTGATCGGCGTGTTCGCCCCGGAACCCTGGCAGGGGTACGGGGTGGGCTCCGAGGAAACCGAGACCATCCTCGGGTGGAGGAGCAAGGATCCACGGTTGGCGTGGGGGGACACCCACCACCCGGCCCTGAGCGAGACCAACGGGGAGTACGACGGCAAGTGGCTGTTCATCAACGACAAGGCGGGTAGCCGCATCGCGGTCATCGACCTCCGGGACTTCGCCACCAAGCAGATCGTCACCAACCCCAATGCGGTGAGCAACCACGGTGCCGTGGTGAGCCCCAACACGGAGTACGTGCTGGAGGTGACCCAGTACGCGGCGCCCTTCCCCTTCCGGTACGTGCCGCTCACGCAGGAGAACTACAACCGGCACTACCGGGGACTCGCGACCTTCTGGAAGTTCGACCGGGGGACCGGGCGCATCGACGTCGGTAAGTCTTTCCAGATTGAACTCCCGCCCTACTGGCAGGACCTGGCGGACTTCGGCAAGCTCGAGAGCGACGGGTGGGCGTTCTGGAACTCCTTCAACAGTGAGCGGGCGATCGGGGGTACCCTCGAGAAGAGGCCGCCCATCGAGGTGGGTGCGTCGGCCCGGGACATGGACTACCTGCACATCGTGAACTGGAGGCGGGCCGAGCAGCTCGTGGCCCAGGGCCGGTACACCGTGGTCAACGGGATGAAGGTGATCCGGCTGCGGGACGCGGTGGAAGCAGGCATCCTGTACCTGGCGCCGGAGCCGAAGAGCCCCCATGGGCTGGATGTGGCCCCACGGGGCGACTACATCGTGGTGGGCGGCAAGTTGGACCCCAACGTCACCGTCTACAGCTTCCGGAAGATCCAGGAAGCCATCCGCAACAAGGCGTTCGCTGGTCGGGACGACTACGGGGTACCCATCCTGAAGTTCGACGCGGTTGTGGCGGCTCAGGTGAAGCTGGGCTTGGGGCCGCTCCACACGATGTTCGACGACAAGGGGAACGCGTACACCAGCCTGTTCCTGGACAGCGCGGTCGCCAAGTGGACCTTGGGGCCGCCATACAACCCGGCAGACCGTGGGTGGAAGCTGGTGCAGAAGCTGCCGGTCCAGTACAACATCGGCCACCTGACCGCAGTGGAGGGTGACACGGTGAAGCCGGGCGGCAAGTACCTGGTGGCTCTCAACAAGTGGTCCGTGGACCAGTACAAGAACGTCGGACCGCTACTGCCGCAGAACTTCCAGCTGATCGACATCAGCGGGGACGAGATGAAGCTGCTGTACAACATGCCCATCGGGATCGGGGAGCCGCACCTGGCGCAGATCATCCGGATGGACCGGCTGCGGCCGTGGGAGGTGTACCCGACGGGCACCAACCCGCGGACCATGCGGCCCGACCCACACGCGACGAAGCCCGGACAGTCCCGGATCGTGCGGGAGGGGCGGACGGTACGGGTGTATATGACCGTCCTCAGGAGCCACTTCGTACCGGATCGGGTGCGGGTGAAGCGGGGCGACACGGTGATCTTCCATCTGACGAATGTGGAACGGACGAAGGACGCGATCCACGGGTTCGCCATCGACCGGCACAACGTGAACCTGAGCCTGGAACCCGGGAAGACGGAGACGGTGGTTCTGCGGGCAGAGCGGCCGGGCGTGTACCCCTTCTACTGCACGGAGTTCTGCTCCGCGCTGCACCTGGAGATGATGGGCTACCTGGAGATCGAGCCGTAGGGGAGGAAGCTGGGGGCGGGCTTTTGCCCGCCCCCAGCGGTTCTGGGAGGTACGCAGTTGAACGGTGAGAGAGGGAGACGCGGAGGTGGGGTCCGGTGGCTGCTGGTGGCGGCCGGGCTGCTGGCGGCCTCCTTGTTCTTTCCGTACTGGCAGCTGAGCCTGTACGCGCCCCAGTACCCCGGGGGTCTGCGGGCGATGGTCTACCTGACCCACGTGGCGGGGGACGCGGAGGAGATCAGCACTCTGAACCACTACATCGGCATGAAGCCCCTGGAGGACGCAGCGCCCGTGGAGCGGGCGATGGCGGTGCCCTTGGTACTGCTGTTCGGAGCGCTGGCGGTGGCCTCGGGCACCCAGCGAGAACCCTGGCGCTGGCTGCTGCGGTTGCCCCTCGTGCTGTTCCCCCTGGGCTTTTTCGCGGACCTGAGCGCCTGGCTGTGGTACTACGGCCACTCCATGGATCCCGCAGCCCCGATCCGCCTGGAGCCCTTCATGCCAGTGGTCCTGGGCAGCGGCGTGATCGCCCAGTTCCGGACCGTGGCCACCTTCCACGTGGGCTTCTACTTGGCGCTGCTGGCAAGTCTGGTGGCGCTGTGCGACCTGTACTGTAGGCAGCCGCGGGCGGAGCGGGCGCGACCTGTAGCGGGGCCCGCGGAGGTGGCGGCCCGTTGAGCTGGCTGTGGGTGGTTCTGCCGTTGGCCGTGCTGCCCGCGGCGGGGTCTGTGCCGAGCCTGCAGGTTCTGGTGGACGCGGCTCCCGCGGGCTCGGAGGTGGTGGTCCGGGGGGTGGTGCGGGGTCCGGTGGTGGTGCGCAAGCCGCTGCGGATCGTGGGAGAGCCCGGAGCGGTGGTGGACGGGGGCGGAGAGGGGACCGTGGTGCGGATCGAAGCACCGGGTGTGTACCTGGGCCGGCTGCGCATCCGAGCCAGCGGCTCCGAGCTGAACACGGAGGACGCGGGGGTGTTCGTGGGCGCTGCTGGGGTGGTGCTGGAAGACCTGGTGCTGGAGGACGTGCTGTTCGGCCTGAACCTCAAGCAGGCGGACGGGGCCGTGGTGCGGCGGGTGCGGCTCTCCGGAAAGCCCCTGCCGCTGAACCGGCGGGGGGACGCGGTGCGGCTGTGGTACAGCCAGCGGGTCGTCCTCACGGATCTTGACGTGGAGAGCATGCGGGACGTCCTGCTGTGGTTCACGGAGGGGTCGGTGCTGCACCGGCTGCGCGTCCGCAACTCCCGGTACGGCGTGCACTACATGTACGCGCACCGCACGCCTCTGCTGGACAGCACCCTGGAGGGGAACGCCGTGGGCGCGTACGTCATGTACAGCGCGGGCGTCCGGGTGGAGGGGAACCGCTTCCTCCACAACCGGGACGTGCCGGGGGTGGGCCTGGCCTTCAAGGAGTCGGACGAGGTACAGGTGCGCGCCAACGCGCTGGTGGGGAACCACGTGGGGCTGTACCTGGACGCCACCCCCATGGGAGGAGAAGGGCGCGGACGATTCGAGGGGAACGTGGTGGCCGGGAACGCGGTCGGCCTGCTCCTCCTCACCAACGCCTCGGGCAACATCTTCACCCAGAACACCTTTGCGGTGAACCGGGAGACGTTGCGCGTGGAGGGCGGGGCGAGTGCTCGCAACCGGTGGGAGAGGAACTCCTGGGACGAGTACGCGGGGGTGGATCTGGACGGGGATGGGGTTGGAGAACTCCCCTTCCGCCTGCGACGGTGGTTCGAGTCCGCATCGGAGAACGTGCCCGCCGCGGGCCTGCTCCACGCGAGTCCCGGCCTGCAGGCGGTGGAACTGGCCTCCCGCGCATTCCCCCTGTTCGCTCCCCACCAGGTGCTGGTGGATCCCAAGCCGCTCGTGCACCCCACGGTACCCCCGGAGTTCCTCGAGGAGAAGCGCTCGGCCGCCTTCGCCGTCCACGGCCTGGGGGTCGCCCTGTTGGGTCTCGGTGTGGTGTGGTGGGTACGGAGGTCGCGGCGGTGGGAGGTGGGGGGATGATCCGCTGGGAGGGAGTCACGGTGCGGTTTGGGAACCGGGCGGTATTGGAGGAGGTGAGCCTGGAGGTGTCTCCGGGGCAGCGGGTAGCCCTCCTGGGCCCGAACGGTGCGGGCAAGACCACCCTGCTGCGTTGTCTGCTGGATCTGGTGCCGTACGAGGGTAAGGTGACCGTAGGCGGCTACGACGTCCGGCGTCAGGGGGCCGTGGCCCGGCGGCTCGTGGGCTACGTCCCGCAGCTTCCTGCCTTTCCTCTCCACCTCACGGCCGCGGAGGTGGTGGCCCTGGTCCAGGAGCTGCGGGGAGAAGTGCCAAACCCCTGGCCCTTGCTGGAACGGGCAGGTCTTCAAGGGCACGGGGGCAAGCCCGTGGTGTGCCTCTCTGGCGGCATGCTCCGCCGGCTGGGGATCGCGGTGGCCCTCGTGGGGGATCCACCGGTGCTGGCACTGGACGAGCCCACCAGCTACCTGGACCGGGGAGGGGAGGAGTGGCTGGCGAGCTGGCTGGAGGCGGCGACGGGGAAGACGGTGGTGGTGGCGAGCCACCACCTGCGGCGCCTGGAGCAGCTCGTGGATCGGGTGGTGGTGCTGGAAGGTGGAAAGGTGGTGGCGGACGTCCCCGCCGGCGAACTGTGGCGTCTGTACTGGGTGGAGGTGGTGGTGCAAGGGGCGCAGCCGGAGCATCTGCCCGCGGGGGTGGAGGTGATCGCGAGCCGCAACGGCACCGTGCGCCTGCGGGTACCGAATGCCGCTCTCCCCGAGCTCCTGCCGCTCCTCCGGGGTCTGCCCTTCCGGGTGCACGAGCCCGAGGTGGAGGACTTTATGCGGGGGGTACGCGCATGACCGCCCTCATCCTGGCCCGATGGGACGCGCGGGCGAGCCTGAGGGACCGGTGGTTTCTCTCCCTGGCCTTCGCCTTCTGGGCCCTCACCCTCGGAGCCGCCTTCACCGCCCTGGCAGGTCTCCGGGTGGTCGGACTCTCCTCCTTTGACCGGGCCGCGGCGGCCCTGTTGCACCTCGCGCAGCTCTTCATCCCCCTTTTGGGCCTTACCTTGGGCGCGGGGTGGCTGGCAGGGGATCGGGAAACCGGATCCCTGGAGTTCCTGCTGGCCCAGCCCATCTCCCGCGGTGCCCTGTACGCGGGACGGTACGTGGGACTGGCGGCCTCGGTGCTGTCGGCCATCTGGCTCGGATACGGGGGTGCGGGGATTGTGCTCGCCTGGGGCGCGGGCGCGGAGCACGGGGGCACCTTTTTGGCCCTAGTGGGCCTTTCGAGCCTGCTGGCGCTTTCCATGCTCTCCGTGGGGCTCCTGATCTCCGCCTTCGCGCCCACCCGAGGGAGGGCCCTGGGCTGGGCCCTGCTGGCGTGGCTGGGGTTCGGGGTGCTAGGGGATCTCGGGGTGCTGGGGGCCGCGCTGAGCCTGCGGCTTCCGTCCTGGGCGGTGCTCCTGCTGGCCGCCCTGAACCCCCTCTCCGCCTTCCGCATGAGCGGGATCCTGCTCGTGACCCACAGCCCCGAGCTCCTGGGCCCCCTGGCCCTGCTCGCGGTAGACCGGCTGGGGCAGACGGGCGCCCTATTGGCCCTGCTGGCGATACTCGGCGGGTGGAGCGGGGTGAGCTACGCGGTGGGCCACCTGAGGTTTACCCGAGTCGTGCGCCCGTGAGGTGGGCTCTCCTGCTCCTTACCCTGCTCCTCGGGGCGTGCACCCCGAACCCCACAGCCCGGGTCGGTGGAGAGGGGTGGAGGGCCTCCCTGGAATGGGCTCCCACCCGACCTCGGGCACTCCAGCCCGCCACCCTGCGACTGCGGATCGGGGACGACTCCGGCCGCCCTCTCGCGGTCACGAACCTCCAGGTCCGGGCCTCCATGCCCGAGATGACCCACGAGCCGGAGGAGATCCTCTTCCGGCAGACGGGCCCTGGGCGCTACGAAGCCCAACACACCTTCTCCATGGACGGCCGGTGGGAGATAAAAGTAGCGGGGGAGGCGGAGGGCGTGCGGATCCTCGCCACCTTCACCCTGCACGTGGGGCCCTAGCCCCGCGTGCAGGACTAGCCGGTGCACAGGAGCCCTCGATGGCCAGCATGTTCACCACTCCCCGAACCTGCGGGATCGCCTGCACGAGCTGCTCCACCCGCTCCCGATCCTCTCGGGAGGGTACCGAACCCGTGAGGGTGACCCACCCGCACTCCACCGCGGACCGCACCCGCTGATGGGTAGGGAGGTGACGGCGCAGGACGCGCCGGACGGCCCGCACGAGCTCCAGGTCGCTTGCAGGGGCGGGATGAAACCCCTGCGTGCTCAGGTGGTTCACCACGTCCAGAACTCCGGGGACCCGGTGGGCGGCTTCCTGAGCCGCGAACTTCTCCACTGCTCCGCTCACGCGTCCGGTGAGAATGGCCACCCCGTTCTCCACGCGGGCCTGCACGCGCTCGGGATTCACGCGGGCATCCACCTCGAACTCCTGCACCACCCGGCGGTGCCTCCTCGCGTCCGCGGGCCGGCCCGTCATGTTCTCACCTCCCACCCTGAAGATAGGGAGGTCGCGGGCACAGTGTGCATCGGCTGGGGAGGGGATCCACGCGACCCTGCAAGTACCCGTGAGGTTCGCCCTTCCGTCCGGAAATTCCTCCTGGGGGTGCTTCGGAGTACAAACGTTCCCAGGCGCATCGGGCCCGGACCCGACCTCAGCTCCCCTCAAAATCAGGTCCTGGACTGATGTCCCACGTGCACTTCGTGTGTTCACGTAGAGTCAACCAAACCCCGTGGAGCCGGAAGGTATGCGCGCGGGAGTCCTGGTGGCCCTGTGGGCGGTGTTCAGTGCGTTGTTCCTGCTTGCGGCATCCCGATTCGACGCCTTTCCTCTGAGCGCGGCACGGGAGGCGGAGGTGGCGGATCACGCTTTCCGCCTCCTCATGCTGCTCGCCGGCCCTGTGTTCGCCGCGGTGGTCTCCGTGCTCGTGTACGTGCTCCTGGCCCGGCGTGGCCGGGGAGATCCACCGGAAGCTCCCCCGTACACCCCCGAGCACCCCGCCATCCCCCGCACATGGTTCGTCCTCACCGCGGCCCTGTGCGTCTACGTGGTCTACAACCCTGGACTTGTGGGGCTCGCGGAGATGCGGGGAGTGCCCCTTGGGGGATTGTTGGCCCGAGGCCGGTACGCGGCGGTGGGACTCCCGTCGCTCCCCCCGGGCGGGGAGCTGGTGGTCCGGGTCCGGGCCAGCCGGTGGCTGTGGCAGTTCGAGTACCCGGAGCACAACGTCACCGCGCGGGAGCTGGTTCTGCCTGCCGGCCGCCGGGTGCGCTTCGAGGTGACCTCCGTGGACATCGTGCACAGCTTCTGGGTGCCTGCCTTCCGCACCAAGATCGACGCGGTGCCGAACCTGACCACCTACCTGCGCGTGACGCCGACCCGCGTGGGTTCGTTCGAACAGAGCGCGGACCTGCGGGTGCAGTGCGCGGAGCTGTGCGGCGTGGGCCATGGCATCATGGCGGCCCCCGTGCGGGTGGTGGAGCCGGAAGCGTTTGAGGCCTGGGTGGCGCAGCAGGCACGGAGGTAGGCGCATGCAGGTGGTGGCTCCTATCCTGAGAGGACTCCTGTACGGCGCGGTCGGCTACGTGGCGGGCGGCCCGGTGCTCGCGGGACTGGTGCGCGCAACAGGGGCGACGTTCTCCTTCGATCTGGAGCTCGCCACCGGCGCCGTCCTGGGCACGGTGGGCTGGCTGGCGGGGGTAGGCATGTGGGAGGTGTGGGCCCGGGGCTGGTTCGGCCTTCCGCTGCGTCCGTGGCCCGAGGACAAGAGCGTGGCCCGCTACTTCCGGTTCACCACGGACCACAAGGTGATCGGGATCCAGTACCTGGTGACCTTCCTGGGACTCTTTTTCCTGGGCGGGCTGCTGGCCATGCTCATGCGCTGGGAACTCATGCGCCCGGGAATGCAGCTGTTGACCCTCAACGGCTACAACCAGGTGATGAGTCTGCACGGTATTGTCATGATCGCGGTGGCCGTGGCCATCTTCCTGGGGGGCTTGGGGAACTACCTGGTGCCCTTGATGATCGGCGCCCACGACATGGCCTTCCCCCGGGTGAACGCCCTCAGCTACTGGCTCACCCCGCCCGTGGCCGTCATGCTGCTGGCGAGCCTCTTCGTGGGCGGGTGGGACTCCGGGTGGACCGCCTACCCACCGCTGAGCGCGGTGAACGCACCGGGCCAGGTTCTCATGATCGTGGCCGTGGTCGTGTTCGGACTCTCCAGCATCCTCGGCGGGATCAACTTCCTCGTGACCATCGCCCGCATGCGGGCGCCGGGCATGACGTGGAGCCGGCTCCCCGTGTTCGTCTGGTCCGTGTTCGCGGCATCCCTGCTGAGCTTCATCTTCACCCAGTACCTGGCCGCGAGCCTCCTCATGGTGCTCCTGGACCGGGTGGCGGGGATGAGCTACTTCCACTTCGCCCGCGGAGGCACTCCCGTGGTGTACCAGCAGCTGTTCTGGTTCTACTCCCACCCCGCGGTGTACATCATGATCCTGCCCGCCTTCGGCGCCGCTCTGGAGGTCATCACCCACTTCGCCCGCACGCCCCTGTACGCCTACCGGTGGGTGGTGGGAGGGTTCCTGGGCATCGTAGGGCTCAGCGGGATCGTGTGGGCCCACCACAACTTCACCAGCGGCATGCCCGACTGGATGCACGCGCCCATGATGGCCACCACGGAGGCCATCTCCGTGCCCACGGGCCTGGTGTTCCTGGGAGCGTTGGGAACCCTGGTGCGGGGGAGGTTGTGGCTGCGTACGCCCATGCTGTTCGCCCTGGGATGGGTGTGGAACTTCCTCATCGGCGGGCTCACGGGGATCTTCAACGCGGACGTGGCCACGGACCTGCACCTGCACGACACGTACTTCGTGGTGGGGCACTTCCACTACACCATCATGGGGGGGGAGATCTTCGCGCTTCTGGCGGCCCTGTACTACTGGTACCCGAAGATCACGGGCCGGATGTACGACGAACGGCTGGGCCGGGCGCACTTCTGGTGGACCTTCCTGGCCTTCAACGCGACCTTCTTCCCCATGTTCTGGGCGGGGCTGCACGGGATGAACCGGCGGATCGCGGACTACCCCACGGCCTTGAGTGGAACGAACTTCTGGACCAGCATCGCGGCCTTCCTGCTGGGCATGAGTTTCCTTGTGTTCCTGTACAACTTCGTCATGAGCTGGGTCCGGGGGCCGCAGGCGGAGGCCAATCCTTGGGAGGCCTCCACCCTGGAGTGGCAGGTGCCGAGCCCGCCACCGGTGGAGAACTTCCCCGCTCCGCCCGCGGTGGTGGGCCCGCCCTACGTGTACGGGATCCCCGGAATCCGGCATGCGGTCCTCGGCGTGACGGGGGGGAGCGAGGATGAGCCCGTTGCCACGTAAGTTCCGGCTGGGGGTTCAGGTGTTCGCGGGACTGGCGGCCCTCACCGCGGTGGAGTGGTTCGCGGCCCGCTGGCCCGGTTCCCTCCTGTGGCTGGGGCTCATCGCCCTGGGAAAGACCGCCCTCATCGCGGAGTACTTCATGCACGCCTCGCAGCTGTTACGGGAGGAGGGCTAGCATGCGCCACGAAGCCGCCCTTCGCCTCACCCGGGAGGAACTCCAGAACGCGCGCCTGGGCCTGTGGCTCTTCATCGTCTCAGAGGCGGCGCTCTTCAGCGCCTTCGTGGCGGCCCGCTACCTGAACCTGGGGACCCAGCGGCCCCCGGAGCTGAATCAGCCTCTGGGACTGGCCATCACCGGGGTGCTGCTCCTGAGCAGCCTCACCGCCTACCGGGCGGAGACCTGCATCGCGCACGGGGACCGGGCAGGGTTCCTGCGGAACACCCTGTGGACGATCCTGCTGGCGGGCGTGTTCCTGGTGGGCGTGGTGGTGGAGTGGGTGGAGGGCTTCCACTTCTTCCCGCCTGGGACCCGCTACGGCACCAGCTTCTTCTCCCTCACGGGGCTGCACGGCCTGCACGTGCTGAGCGGAGCGGTGCTCCTGCTGGGCGTCTACCTGCACGGCCGTCGCGGCCGGTACGGGCCGGACGACTACTGGCTCGTGGAAGGGGTGGTGAAGTACTGGCACTTCGTGGACGTGGCGTGGGTGTTCATCTATCCCACGCTGTACCTGGTGGGGTGAGACCATGGCGGAACCCGTAGTGGCCTTCTCGCAAGTCCTGGATGCCTTGAGCGAGGAAGCGGGTTGCCCGCTCCTCGTGGCCGCCTCGGACGGCACCCCCCTCGCGGCGCCGCGGCAGCACACCATCCCGTGCCTGCAGGCGCCGGAGTGGAGAGGGATCTGTCAGGGGGCCCAGGCGTTTGCCGGCGGGCCTCCGGAAACCACGGGCGTGCGGGTGTGTCCGAGGAATGCGAAGCCGCACCTGGTGGTGCCTGTGGGCAACGGATCACGCCAGGCGGTGGTGCTGGCGGAGCTGTGGCTGGCCCGGAATCCCCGCACGGCCCGACCCCGGGCAGAGCAGATGGCGCGTCTGGCTGCGGCGCTCGTGCAGAAGGCCCTGCCCGCCCGCACACCGGAGGCGCGGGTCCTGGTGGAGGAGGTGCCGAGCCGGGTGGTGCGGCAGGCCCTGGCGGACGGCCGCCTCACCCCAGAGGGCCTGCGGCGCCTGCGGACCCGCTACCGCCTTTCGTGGCGGGAGGTGGAGGTGCTGGTGCTGTACTACCTCACCGCCCACGGGCCGGACCAGCGGGTTCGGACCACGGTGGGCCGGACCCTGGGACTCACGGAGGGCTCCGTGCGGGAGTACGTACGCCGGGTGCGGCGCAAGCTCGGGGTCCGGTTCCGGCGGTCCCCGGAGGTATGGGTGTGGGCGCGGGAGCAGGGGCTCACGCGGGAGGGTCGGTAGGTGGCCGTCTCCGAGGCGATCCTCCAGCGCCGGTACGTCTACAACCGGGCCCCGCTGCTCGTCTACTGGGAGCTCACCCGGGCGTGCGACCTCGCCTGCCGCCACTGCCGGGCGGAGGCCATTCCGGAGCGGCACCCCCTCGAACTCTCCACCCAGGAAGGCCGCCGGATGCTCCGGGACGCCCTAGCCTTCGGGCCCCCGCTTCCGCACTGGGTCTTTACGGGCGGGGATCCCTTCAAACGGCCGGACCTCGCGGAGCTCGTGGAGGAGGCCCGGGCCCTGGGGTTTGGCGTTTCCCTTGCCCCCAGCGCAACCCCCCTCGTCACGGATGCGGCCATCCGCCGCCTCGCACGTTCGGGCGTGCAGGCCATCTCCCTCAGCCTGGACGGCTCGACCCCGGAGCGGCACGATGCCCTGCGGGGCATTCCCGGATGCTTCGAACGGACCCTGCGCCTCGCGCACCGAATCCGAGAGGAGGGAATTCAACTCCAGGTCAACACCCTCGTCACCGCCTCTACCCTGGAGGACCTTCCGGCTATCTATGAGCGGATCTGGGAACTGGGCATTGTCCGCTGGAGTCTCTTCTTCCTGGTCCGGGTGGGCCGGGGGCAGGCACTGGAGGAGGTGACGCCCCTGCAGGCAGAGCGGCTGTGCCACTGGCTCCTGGACCTGGGCGCACGTGCGCCCTTTGCCATCAAGACCACGGAGGCCCCCCACTACCGGAGGGTGGCGTTTCTGCGCATGCGCACCCGGGGTCTCAGCGAGGCCGCCATCGCCTCGACCCCCGTGGGCCGGGGATTTGGGGTCCGGGACGGAAACGGGATCGTCTTCGTCTCCCACACGGGTGAGGTGTACCCTTCGGGGTTTCTGCCCCTTCGGGCGGGGAACGTGCGGGAGCATAGCCTCGTGGAACTGTACCGGCACGCGGACCTGTTCGTGCGGATCCGGGATACGGGCCTTCTGCGGGGCAAGTGCGGCCGGTGTCCCTTCCGGGAGATCTGCGGAGGCTCCCGGGCCAGAGCCCATGCGCACACGGGCGATCCCCTCGAAAGCGATCCCCTCTGTCCGTACCAGCCTCCATAGGCGAAAATCCGGCGCGAAATCCTGCCTCGGCCCGATGCGTGGCAGAGGGTGGCGGGGAAGACTCCACCTGGGGAGGTGAGAGGAGATGTGGCGGAAGGTGACGGCCCTGGGGGTGGTGGGGATTCTGGGTGCGGTGTTGGGGGTCTGGACGGCCCTCCATGCGGGCGCGGCCCCGCAGAGGATCAGGGTGGAGGCCAAGGAGTTCTCCTACACCCCCAACAGGATCCCAGTGAAAGCCGGCCAGCCCGTGGAGCTCCTCATGGAGAACAAGGGCGTCATCGAGCACGACTTCGTGCTGGAGAAATTCAAGGTGAAGATGGGGCTTCTCAAGCCCGGCCAGTCCGGAAAGGTGACCTTTACGCCCACCGCCAAGGGAACCTTCCCCTTCTACTGCAGCGTGTTCTACTGCAGCGTGCCCGGGCACAGGGAAGCCGGGATGACGGGCACCCTGGTGGTGCAGTAGCTAGCCGCGCGGCGAAAACCGTTCCCTCCGCAGGGTGATCCGTTCCACCCGGCGAAGGTCCACGCGGGGGGCGACGCCCGCCTCCGTAGGGACCTCTATAGTACCGTCGGGACCGAGCACCACGGGCGGATCGATGAGGTCCTCCTCGAAGTAGCGGTCGCTCGTGGAGAGGTCCGCGGGCAGCTGGAAGTTCGGGAGAGAGGCGAGGGCGAGGTTTGTAAGCCGGCCGATCCCTGTTTCCAGCATGCCGCCGCACCATACGGGGACTCCCTGCCGCGCGCAGAGGTCGTGGGTCCTTCGGGCGGCATCAAGCCCGCCCAGGCGCACGGGCTTAATGTTCACCACCCGACAGGCCTCCAACGCGATGGCTTGGTGGGCATCCTGCGGATACACGATGGACTCGTCCAGGCACAGGGGCGTGCGCAGCCGGCGCTGCAGATGGGCGTGGCCGAGGAGGTCGGCCTCGCCCAGGGGCTGTTCGATCATGAGGAGGCCGAGCCCGTCCATGGCTTCAAAGATCGGTGTCTGCTCCAGGGTGTACGCGGCGTTGGCGTCCACCTGGAGGGGGAGCTCCGGAAACGCCCGGCGCACCGCCTGTACCACTTCCACGTCCCACCCGGGCCTGATCTTGAGCTTCACCCTCCGATAGCCCTGATCCACGAAGGCCTCGATGCGGCGCAAAAGGCCGGGGACCGTGGGCTCGAGCCCGAGGCTTACTCCCACCTCTATCCGGTCCCGCACTCCGCCCAGGGCCTGTTTGAGGGAGAGGTTCTGCGCCTGGCAGTAAAGGTCCCACAGGGCTGCCTCCAGGCCTGCCTTGGCCATGTGGTGCCGACGGACGTGGGCCGCCCGGCGGGCAAACTCCCCCGGGTGCGGGAGGGGTTCCTGGAGGAGGGGAATCAGGAAGTCACGCAGCACGTGCCAGGCGGTTTCCACGGTCTCCTCGTTGTAGAGAGGGGCGGCAAAAACCGGCACCTCTCCCCAGCCCGCAAGCCCGTCCGCGTAGGCGGTGACGAGGATGCAGCGCTTGGCGGTCTGACGGCCGAAGCTCGTCTCGAAGGGGAACCGCAGCGGGAGCTCCACCACCCGGAGCTCCACGGCCTCTATCCGCATGGCTGCGCCTTCAGATGCCCACGGACTTTGCCCCCGGCTTTGCGCCGCCATCCCCGCTCCCCTATAATGATCGCGCCCTGCGAACCGGGTCGACAGGGGGTGCGCGATGCCTACGTATATCATGTTGAGCCGGCTCACGGAATCCGGGGCGGAGACCATCCGTCAGAACCCCGGCCGCATCCAGGAGGTCAACCGGGAGCTGGAAGCCATGGGCGTGCGGGTGCTCCAGCAGTACGCGGTCCTGGGGCCCTATGACTTCGTGAACATCGTGGAGGCCCCGGATGTGGGGACCGTGATGCGGGCCTCCGTGGAGCTCAGCTCCCGAGGGAGCGTGCGCATCGAGACCCTGGCCGCGGTCCCGATGGAGGAGTTCGTCCGGCTGTTCCGGTAAGGGTTCGCTGGCCGCTGCGCTATAGGCGCCTCCGCGCCTGAGGGGAATTCGCGGGTCGAGGGAGGGGCTTCGGGATGGAGATGGTTCGCACGACGCTCCCGAACGGGCTCCGGGTGGTGATGTTGTCCGACCGCTCCGCCCCGGTGGTGAGCTTCTGGGTGTGGTACCGGGTGGGCGCGCGGGACGAGCGGCCGGGACAGACGGGGATCTCCCACTGGGTGGAGCACATGCTCTTTAAGGGAACCCCTCGGCTCGGGCGAGGAGGGCTCGATCGACTGTTCGCTCGCCTGGGCGCCCACTGGAACGGGTTCACCACTTCGGACTTCACCGTCTACCTGGAGACCCTCCCCCATACCACCTGGCAGGTGGCTGCGGAGGTGGAGGTGGACCGCATGTGCAACACCGTATTCGATCCCGAGGAGGTGGAGCGGGAGCGCACGGTGATCCTCTCGGAGCGGGGGATGTACGAGAACGACCCCAGTAGTATGCTGCACGAGGAGGTGGCGGCCCTGGCCTTCACCGTGCATCCCTACCGGCAGCCCGTGATCGGCTGGCGAACAGACCTGCAGCGGATCACCCGGGAGGAGCTGGTGGCCCACTACCGGACTTACTACCGGCCCAACAACGCCACCGTGATCCTGGTGGGCGCCGTTGCCCCGGAGGAGGCCTTGCGAACCATCGAGACCTCCTTCGGCGGGCTTGAACCTGGGGAGCGGCCTCCGGAGGTTCGGATCGAAGAACCGCCCCAGGAAGGGGAGCGCCGGGTGGTGGTGGAAAGGCCGGGGGGAGCCGTGCCCCTGGTGCAGATGGCCTACCGGATCCCTGCGGCCACGCATCCGGACACGGTGCCGCTTCTCGTGCTGGACGCGGTGCTTTCGGGAGGAAAGCCCCTCAGCTGGGGCGGGGCGGGTGGGATGGGCCGATCCTCGCGGCTGTACCGGGCTCTGGTTCGCACCCGACTCGCGGCCGCGGCCACCAGCCGCATCACCCCCTCCCTGGATCCCGGGCTGCTGTGGGTCTCCGTCACCGCCCAGCCCGGGGTAAAGCCTGAAGTCCTGGAGTCCGCGGTGGAGGCAGAGCTCGCCCGGTTGCGGGAGGAGACGGTGTCGGAGGAGGAGCTGCGCAGAGCCACCAAGCAGCTGCGGGCCCAGCTGGCGTACGGCACGGACGATGCGTCCGGCCGCGCCCTGTGGCTGGGATTTGTGGAGATGCTGGGGCTCCGCGCGTGGTTTACGGATCTCCCCCAACAACTGGAGCGGGTAACACCGGAGGAGGTACGGCGGGTGGCCCAAATCTATCTCCAGAAAAAGACGCGTACCGTAGGCTGGTACCTCCCGGAGGCCGCGTGATGGAGATCCCCATCCGGCCTGAAGTCGTCCTCCGACAAAGGCTGCCCAATGGCAGCGTGGTGCTGGCGCTCCGGGATCCCTCTTCGCCCACGGTCTCCCTGCGGGTGCTGCTGCCCCATGCGGGGGCCATGGCGGACGGGGAAACGGGAGCGGGCACGGCGCGGTTCGTGGCCGCCCTGCTGGTGCGGGGGACCGGATGCTACGAGGCGGAGGCGCTCGCGGAGCTGCTGGATGGGATGGGTGCCTCCGTGCAGGTTACTGCAGGGCGGGAAGCCACGGAGCTCACCGCCCGGGCCCTGGCGGAGGATGCGGAGCGGCTGGTGGGGGTGTGCGCGGAGATCCTGCGGAACCCCACGTTTCCCTCCGAGGAGATCGAGCGGGTGCGGGGCGAGATCGTCACCTCCCTCCGGCTGCTCGCCAAGGATCCCAGGACCGTGGCCCAGTGGACCCTCTGCCGGCTGCTCTACCCTCCGCCGCACCCCTTCAGGTTCCCCGCGGAGGGGGTGGAGGAGGTGGTGCGCGGACTGGGGCGAGAGGTACTCGTGGCGTTCTGGCGCCGGCACTACGGGCCGCTGGACGCGGTCTTCGCCGTGGTTGGGGATCTGGATCCGCAGCGGGCTGTAGACCTGGTCTGCGGCGGCTTTGGAGATTGGCAGGCGCCGGTGAAGCCGTTACCGGGGCCTCCCGATCCCGCACCGCCCGCGGAGGTGATCCGGGAAGTGGTGCCCATCGAGGGGAAGGTGCAGGCGGACGTGGCCCTTGGCGTCCCCGGGGTTCGGAGAGCGGATCCGGACTACTTGCCCCTGCGGCTGGGGAACCTCATTTTGGGGGAGATGGGGCTCATGGGGCGCATCGGGGACGTGGTACGGGAGCAGAAGGGACTCGCGTACTACGCCCTGAGCCATCTCACCGCGGGGAAGTGGGGCGGGCCGTGGTTCGCGGTGGCGGGCGTCCCGCCCCAAAAGGTCCGGGAGGCCGTAGAGGCCATGGCGGCGGAGTTTGAGCGGATGCGGGAGGAAGGCCCTACGGCCCAGGAGCTTGCGGATGCGGTTCAGAACCGGATCGGGTGGCTCCAGGTCTCCCTCTCCGGTGCTCCCGCCAAGGCACAGCTGCTGGCCAGTACGGAGTTCCACGGTCTGGGACTCGACTACTGGGTACGGTTTGCGGACCTGGTCCGGAACGTAACCCGGGAGGCCATCGTGGAAGCTTTCCGGCGCCGTTTCCCCGGCGGCTATGCCGTGGCGGTGGCGGGGCCGGAAGGCGTGGTGGTCTGAGACGCCCGCTGGGATTCGGTCAAAGAGGCCCTCCTTGCCCCATCCCTTATCGATGGTGGCCTCGATGCGGTGCAGGCGGCCGTCCTCTGTGCTTTGCACCGTGCCCGACACACCCTTGAACCGACCCTTCACAGCGGCGATCCCCTGGCGAGGCCCCGGAAGGGTGAAAGGGAATTCGGGAAGGGGAAAAGGTGCGGACGGTTCGGGATCGGCCCACAGCCCATGTATGTCCCCGGTTTCACCGGGCCATCGAGCTCATCGGCAAGCGGTGGACGGGTGCCATCGTGCAGACCCTCATGGAGGGCTCCCGTCGGTTTACGGAGCTGTTGGAAGCGGTACCGGGACTTCATGATCGCCTGCTCTCCGAGCGCCCGCGGGAGCTGGAGGCAGAGGAGATGGTGGAGCGGCGGGCAGATCGGTGGATCCCCCTCCGCCCCGCCCGGAAACGGTAGGCCTCAGGGGACGAGCTCCGGCGGCAGGACCCAGGACACCGACCACACCCCCTGCGAAGCCTCCCGTTCCAGGCAGACCACCCCGCCCATACGGAAGCGCACCAACCCCCGCTCCAGATCCCCGCACAGGAGGAGGTCGGTGAGGCGGCGCAGGTGGGGGAGGTGACCGACCAGGAGGAGGTCCTCCGTGGTCTCCCGAATCCGGCTTGCCCAGTGGGCGGGGTCGTCGTGGGGGTTGAGTCCCTGGTGGACTTCCACCCGGGCCTGGGGGAAGAACCCGGACCATACCTCGTTCCGCCACAAACCGCGCCACCCGCTCCACCTCCCGCCGGCCTTGCTCCGTGAGGGGGCGGGCGGGATCCTCGGATTCGGGTTTAGCTTCCCCGTGCTGCACGAGATACAGCCGCATTCCCCGCACCATCCTACCATACGAATCGGATGGGAGATCTCCTGCTCATCTCCGGACGGCCAGGGGTCGGGAAGACCACCCTCCTGCGTCGCCTTGCCCAGGAGCTGCAGGATCGCGTGGACGGGTTCTACACGGAGGAGATCCGGGAACACGGGGGCCGCGTGGGCTTCCGACTCGTGACCCTGGACGGATCGGCCGAGGTCTTCGCCCACGTCCGATGGCGCAATCGGCCTCACCGGGTAGGCCGGTACGGGGTGGACCTGGAGGTCCTCGATCGGTTGGGGGTGGTGGCCATCCGCCGGGCCGTCAAGGCCGGGAAGGTGGTGCTGATAGACGAGATCGGCAAAATGGAGCTGGAAAGTGCCGCGTTCCGGACCGCGCTCGAGGAAGCGATCCGAAGCCCCTCCGTCGTCGTCGCCACCGCCCTCGCCACCCCACACCCCTTGGTGGATGCCATCCGGAGAAGGCCTGGGTGCACGGAACTGCCGCTCACGCCCGCCAACCGGGAGGAGGTCTTCCGAGACGCCTTACAGTGGATCCACCGGCGATGTCCCATCCCTGGCCCTTAACACCGGAGGCGCTGGTGGCACAACAGCTGGTGCTGGCACGTCTGCACCCAGAGCCCTGGCGGTTTTCCGGAGATCTGCGGTCCGTGGCCGCCTGCTTCGTGTGCTTCCCGCGGGGCCAGGAGGGGCGAGGCCAGGCGGGGGATTTGGGATGGGCCGCGGCGGCGTTGATGCAGCGGGGGCGGCTTGTGGCGACGGCCACCGTGCGGGGAAAGGCGGGTTGGTCGTACGAGCCCGGGCTCCTAGCCCTGCGGGAAGGGCCGCTGCTGGAAGCCGCGGTCTGTGCACTTCCGGAGCGGCCGGAGCTCCTGGTGGTGAACGCCACGGGCCGAGATCATCCGCGCCGGGCCGGGCTCGCCCTACACCTGGGGTTCCGGCTCGGGATTCCCACGGTCGGTGTGACCCGGCGTCCCATGATGGCCCAGGGAGCACTCCCCCGACAGGTTCGGGGCTCTGTGAGCCCGCTCCTGCTCGAAGGGGAGGTGGTGGCCTACTGGGTGCGTACCCGATCGGGGACCGCACCGCTGGTGGCACACGCGGCATGGCGCACGGACCCCGAGACCGCGGCGGAGGTGCTGCTTCAGCTTACAGAGAGGTGGCGGACCCCGGAACCCCTACGGCAGGCCCGGGCCGCGGCCCGGGCCGCGCGGGCGGCCTCACCGCCTCGGGAACACGAATAGGTACACGGGGTTCCGGGCCCACCGGGCGGTGCTACTCCCGCCGTCCAGCAGGAAGGCGTGCGTGTACCCCATCCGGTGCATAACGGCCCGCACGCCCGCCAGGGTCTGCACCCCCTCCAGCACCGCGAACCGGGTCCCACCCTCCACCCACAGCACCGCGCGCCGCTGGGTCCTGGCCCGAAGCACCCGTCGGTCGTAGATTCTTCCGATCGTGCGCCGCCCCACGAGCAACGGCCCACCCCGCAGCTCCCACTCGGCGCGGGGATCCGGCCTCCGGTTCGCCCACAGGCGGCCATCGCGCCACGCGAGGTACGGCCAATCGGGGTGTAGGGTCTGCGGCGGGATGATGCGGGAGCCGATCCGCACCTGCTCGATGGGCTCTCCCCGCCAGTGGTAGGGGCCCGTGGTCGCGTAGAGAGCCCCGGGGGTACGGGCCCGGGCGGTGCTTAGGGTGACCCCGCCCGGCCAGTACCGGGGCCAGAGGAGGTGGCACCGGAAATCGAAGCGTACGAGCCACGTTTGAGGGGCGATGCGCATCCGTCGGAACGAACACGGGGATGCCGTGGCCGTCCCGTGCAGCAACAGCAGGGAAACCACGAGGAGAAGCGCACTTTCTCGGGCACGCATCGCAAGCCCTATGTATCCCGGGCGTGTTGCAGGGAATTGAATGGCGTATCCTGAGAGGGAGGTGGGGGATGCGTCTGCGCAAGCGGATCGCGCAGTTCCTGGAGCGGGAGCGGGTGTGTCGGGTGGCCACCGCCGACCCGGAGGGGATGCCGCATGTGGTGCCCGTGTGCCACGTGGTCCACCAGGGCCGGATCTACTTCGCCTCAGAGGCCGCATCCCGCAAGATCCACAACCTGCGCCGGAACCCACACGCCGCGGTGGCGGTGGACCTCTACACGGAGGACTGGAGCCGGCTGGTGGGGGCCTTGATCCAGGGGAGGGCCCGGATTCTCGAGCGGGGGCCGGAGTTCCGCCGGATCCGCCAGCTGCTGTATGAGAAGTATCCCCAGTACCCGGAGGAGGCGGCTTTGGAGGAGGGGGAGTCCGTGATCGTGGAGCTCACCCCCACGCACGTGGCCTCCTGGGGGCTCGACTAAGGACGTTGGATGGTTGCCGGGCTAATCGGGGGGAGGACGGTGGCCACGCTGGTGGTGGGGATGGAAGACACGGTGCTGATCGTGCGGGAGCACGGGGATGGCGGGCGGGTCGAAGAGCGCCTGCGGGGCAAGAGGGTTACGTGCGTGGCCGCAGACGCGGCGAGGTCCGGGCTGGTCGTATGTGGAACCTCCGGCGAGGGCCTATGGCGCAGTCAGGACGGGGGAGCCTCCTGGGCGCGGGTGGGAGAGGGTGTGGTGGGGAAGTCGGTGACCGCCCTAGCGGCGCACGCGGGTGTGCTCTATGCAGGCACGGAGCCCAGTGCGGTGTTCCGATCTGAGGACGGCGGCGTGACCTGGCGGGCGCTCCCGGGCCTCATGGGGCTGCCCAGCTGCGCCACCTGGAGCTTTCCCCCGAGGCCCCATACCCACCACGTGCGCTGGATCGCGACGGATCCGTACATGCCTGACTTCCTCTTCGTGGCCATCGAGGCCGGGGCGCTCGTGCGGAGCCCGGATGCCGGCCGCACGTGGCTTGACCGGGTGGCGGGTGGGCCCTACGACGCCCATACCGTCCTCCTCCACCCCCGCGCCCCTGGACGGGTCTACTTGGCTGCGGGGGACGGGTACTTCGAGAGTCGGGACCGCGGAGGGGGCTGGGTCCGGCCGGAAGAGGGCCTTCGGCACCGTTACCTGTGGAGCGTTGCGGTGCATCCGGGGGATCCGGACACCGTCCTTGTCTCTGCGGCCGCAGGTCCGTACGCGGCGCACCACGCGCGGGGCGGCGAGTCCTTCATCTACCGCAGGGCTGGAGGCGGCCTCTGGCATCCTGCGACGCGGGGCCTCCCGCACCCGAAGGGGACCACGGTGAGTACGCTCCTGGCGGACCCCCGGCGGCCCGGCGTGGTCTACGCGGCCAACAACCGCGGGGTCTACCGGTCGGAGGACTTCGGCCTGCACTGGGAGCGGCTGGAGATCCCGTGGGATGCCCGGTATGGATCCCAGCGCGTGGAAGGCCTCGCGGTGGGCTAGTCATGTACGGCCGCAGATCCCTTCCCGGCGACTGCCCTGTTACCTGGGCCCTCATCCTCACAAACCTCGTCACCTTCCTGCTGGACTTCCTGGGCTTTCCGCTTCCCGAGGCCTTTGCCTTCACGACCTTGGTCCCCTTCTCTCGCCCCTGGAGCTTTCTGACGTACCCCCTCGCGGGCGCGGATGCCATCGTGGGGCTGCTGCTGGGCGCCTACGTGTTCTGGCTGCTGGGCGGAAGCCTCGAGCGGGCGTGGGGAGGCCGAGACTACCTGATCTTTCTGGGCCTCACTACCCTCGCCACCGCCCTGGGCCTGTGGATCGGGGCTACGCTCCTCGACCGGGTGGCGGTGCTCGCAGGCCTGTGGATGCCCGTGGCCGCGGCCACCGTGGCGTGGGCGACTCTGAACCCCTACGAGCGGCTGCTGGTGTACTTTGCCATTCCGGTGGAAGGGCGATGGCTGGGGCTGCTCGCTGTGGTGATCGTCTTCTTCTCCTTCCGGTTCCCCCTCGGGGTCTTCGCCCTCACGGGATGCGGGGTGGCGTGGTGGTATGCCCGGGGAGGCCGATATGCCTCGAGCCCCCTCGAGGCATACCGGCGGTGGCGCCGCCGACGGGAGTTCCGGCGGCTTTGGAATCGGGACCGGTAGTCCGGCTTCAAGGGATCTTCACAAACGGGGGAGAGGATCAACCCGAGGGGAGTTATGCGCCTGCACAGGGGAGTGTGGATTCTCGTGGGTGTGCTGCTTCTGGGTTCCGGAGCTTCCGCCCACCATGGGTGGAGCCAGTACGATGCGAACCGGCCCGTGGAGCTCACGGGTCTGGTGCGGGAAGCAGCCTTCGAGCATCCGCACGTCATCATTCGGCTGGAGACGCCGCAGAGGGTATGGGTGGTGGTGCTCCCGCCGCCCACCCGGGCGGAACGGATGGGGTTGACCCCGCAGGCCCTTCGGCCGGGAACGCGGGCCACAGTGGTCGCCTACCCACACCGGACCCGCCCGGACGAGGTGCGGGCCCTGCGGATCGTTCTGGAGGGCCAGACCCTTCCCCTGCGATGACCCATCCCGGCCCCGGCTGGGCCGTTGCCCTGGAGCGCAGCGCCTTCGGGGCGTGGATGCGGCAGGCTCTGTGGGCGTATCCGGCCGCGGAGATCCTGCATCTCGTTGGGATCGCGCTTCTGGTGGGCTCTGTGGCGCTCTTCGATCTGCGGCTTCTGGGGCTCTCCCGGCACCTCCCCGTCTCCCTTCTGGCCCACCATCTCCTCCCCTGGGCGTGGTGGGGGTTTGCCCTGGTGGTGGTGAGTGGTCTTGGGATGTTCACGGCGCATGCGTCGGAGTGGTTGGCGAGTCCCGCCTTTCCGGTGAAGATGGGGCTCCTCGTGGCCGCGGGCCTGAATCGTGCGGTCTTCCACCACGGCGTCTACCGGACCGTGGAATCGTGGGACCGGGACGTGCCTGTCCCGCGGGCTGCCCGGGCGAGCGGAGCCCTCTCCCTCCTCCTGTGGGGCGGGGTGGTGGTCTGCGGCCGGCTACTCGCGTACCTGTAACCGTTGACCGGATGCCCGGGCCTGTGGGAGGCTGCTAGGGGAGCGGGGCTCGCGTGGAAGGTCCGGGGATGCTCAGGATCCTGGTGGTGGAGGATGAACCGGAGATCGCCCGGCTCCTGCGGTCGTACCTGGAGCGGGAGGGGTATGCGGTGGTGCTGGCCAGGGACGGCGAGGCCGCCCTCCGGGCCTTCGAGGAGGCGAGCCCGGATCTCGTGGTGCTGGACCTGATGCTTCCGCGCCTCGATGGCTGGCAGGTGATGCGGGCCATCCGGGAGCTTTCCCGGGTGCCCGTGATCATGCTCACAGCCCGGGACGGGGTGGAGGACAAGGTGGCGGGGCTGGAGCTGGGGGCAGACGACTACGTCACGAAGCCCTTCAGCCCCCGGGAGGTGGTGGCGCGGGTGCGGGCGGTGCTGCGCCGCAACCGGTGGGGCGGCCGGGAGGAGGCGCACTTCGGCGACCTCCACATCAACTACCTCACCCGGGAGGTCCGGTGGAAGGACCGGACCGTCGGCCTCACGCCCACGGAGTGGCGGCTGCTGGAGGTTCTGAGCACGCATCCCGGACAGGTGTTCACCCGGGTACAGCTCATCGAGCGGGTCTACGGGTACTCCTACGAGGGCCTGGAACGCACCATCGACGCCCACATCAAGAACCTGCGACAGAAGATCGAGCCGGATCCCAAAGAGCCCCGGTACGTGCTCACCGTCTACGGGGTGGGGTACAAGTTCGCGAGGCAGCCGGATGGCGGATGACGGGAGGATCCGCGGGCGGGGATGGACCCTTCGGGCACAGCTTAGCCTGGCCTTCGTGCTGGTGGCCGTGGTCTCGGTGGCCCTGGTGGGCCTTTGGGCGCAGCACATCATGGATCGACAGTTCACGCGCTTCCTGGAGCGGGTGCGGAGGGGAGAAGTGGGCTGGATCACGGAGCAACCCCCGCACATCCGCGAGCTCTTCTACAGCACCGGGCAGCCGAACTGGACCCACCGGCTCTTCCACGCCTCCCGGCGGAAGTTCCTGCGGGCCTTCAACGCGTCCCTGTGGCTGGGCGGCGCCACGGCAGCCGCGGTGGCCGTGCTGGCGGGCGTTTGGCTTGCGCACCGGCTCACCCGACCCCTCAGGGATCTGCGGCAGGCGACGGGTCGCATCGCGGCAGGGGATCTGCGACAGCACGTGGAGCCCGGGCCCGGGGAGATCGGGGAACTCGCTCAGGCCTTCAATGCCATGGCGGCGCGGCTGGAAACCAACGAACGGCTACGGCGGGAGTTCCTGGCCGCGGTGGCCCACGAGCTGCGCACTCCCCTTTCCATTATCCAGGCGAACCTGGAAAGTTTCCTGGACGGTGTGGCGGAACCCACCCCGGAGCGCATCGCGACCCTGCACACCCAGTGCGCGCTCCTCGCTCGCCTCATCAGCGACCTTCGGGATCTCAGCCTGGCGGAGGCTGGACGACTCCAATTGCAGCGGACCCCCACGGATCTCGGAGACCTGGCTGCTTCCTGCGTGGAGGGTCTGCAGCCCTGGGCCGAGGAACGTGGAGTCCAGGTGATCTTGGAGGCTTCGCCGGGCTTGGAGGTAGAGGTGGATCCCGACCGCATGCGGCAGGTGCTGCAGAACCTCCTGCACAACGCGATTCGCTTCACCCCGCCCGGGGGAGCCGTGCGGTTCCGGGTCTCGCGGACCGCGCAGGGGATACGGATTGAGCTTGAGGACGAGGGACCTGGGGTCCCGCCCGGGGACCTTCCCTACATCTTTGAGCCCTTCTACCGGGCGGATCGGTCCCGATCCCGGGAGACGGGGGGGAGTGGACTGGGGCTCGCGGTGGTGCGGAGGCTCGTGGAATCCCACGGCGGGGAGGTGCGGGCGGAGAACCGGGTGCCACGGGGAGCCCGGTTCGTGGTGGAACTCCCGTCCTGAGGGGGAGGATGCGGTTTCTATGGCCGGAGGCCCTCTGGGGCCTGCTCCTGGTGCTCATAGGGGGTGCGTGGTATCTCCGGGCGGTGCGCGCCCGATCCGCCCACGCCATCGCTCACCCTTCCCTCCCATACCTCCTTGCTCTCCCGGGGCTCCGCCGGGATGCCCACCTCTCCGCGGGGCTGTACCTCCTTGCCCTCTCCACCGTGGTCCTGGCCCTCGCGCGCCCGCACCTTCCATGGCCGGCTCCTGCCCACCGGCCCGTGGTTCTCATCCTGGACGTGAGCCGCAGCATGGAGGAGACGGACATCCCGCCAAGCCGCATCGAGGCGGCGAAGCGGGCGGCCCAGGAGTTCGTGCGAGCCCTGCCGGGAAGTGTGCGGGTGGCCGTGGTGACCTTCGGGAACTACGCGAGCGTGGTGGTGCCCCTCACCGCGGACCGGGGACGCATTCTGGAGGGGATCGCAGGGATCACCACCCAGCTGCGAACGCAGCTGGGCAACGGCCTCGTGGAGGGCGTCCGGGCCGTGGCCCCGGGGGAGAACGCCCGTTTGCTATCCGGTGCACCTCAGGCCGTTGCCATCCTGCTCTCGGACGGACGAGCCAGCGACGGGATTCCCCCTCTGGAGGCAGCCCGGTTCGCCCGCGAACGTGGGGTGCGGGTGTACACGGTAGGCATCGCCACCCGGGCGGATGCCTCGCAGCTGCGGAGCGGATACTGGGGAGTGCTGGATGAGGAGACGCTCCGGGCTATCGCCGCATACACGGGCGGGCGCTACTACCACACCGCCTCTGCGCGGGAGCTCCGGGCCGCGTATCGAGACCTCGCCCGGACCGTGGGATGGACTCACCGGCCGGAGGAGGTGACGGGTCTGGGAGCCCTGCTGACGGCCCTCCTCCTCTTGAGCGCGGTGGTCGTGCACGCGCGCCGCACCCCCCTGGAGGGGCAGTTTTCCGCTCACTCTCTGGCCGCGGAGGCCCGGCGCAGCCGGTCCATGATGGCCCGGCCCAGGCCCACCTCGGGCACGGGCTCCGCGTAGATCCGCTCCAGCCCCAGGGCGTCTAGTTCGTGGAGCAGGTCGAAGAGGCGCGCGGCCGCTTCCCGCAGGTCTCCCCGCGGGGAGAGCACCCGCACCGCGGCGAATCCGTCCTCCGGGGGCTGCCGGAAGGCGAGGTAGGCACTCCGAGGACGTGCCAGGGCGGGAACCTCCTCGGCCCGGGCGATGGAAAGGCCCGTGCGCGGGGCGTAATGGGAGGGGAGCTGTCCCGGGGCGCGGGGACGGCGGGATACGGTGGCCACCTCCACCGATCCCAGCACCGCCTCTAGTTCCTCCACGGGAATCGCACCCACCCGCAGAACCTGCGGAGGGTCCTGCAGGACGGAGACGATGGTGGACTCGATGCCGTACGGCGTGGGACCTGCGTCGAGGATGAGATCCACGCCTTCGGTCAGGTGCCTTGCCACGTGCTCCGCCCGTGTGGGGCTCAGTCGTCCAAAGGGGTTGGCACTGGGCGCGGCCACCGGGGTTTCGGCGCGCCGGATGAGCTCCAGGGCCACTGGGTGCGAGGGCTCGCGCACCGCCACGGTGTCGAGTCCTGCCGTCACGATCCCGGGAAGTTCAGGCCGCCGGCGCAGCACGAGCGTGAGGGGGCCAGGCCAGAACCGACGGATCAGGACTTCTGCCACCGGCACAACCTCCAGGACGACCCGTGCCAGCATAGCGCGATCGCACACGTGCACGATGAGAGGGTCGAAGGTAGGGCGCCGCTTCACTTCAAAGATGCGGGCCGCGGCCACGGGATCCAGGGCGTTGGCCCCCAGCCCGTACACCGTCTCCGTGGGGAACGCCACGAGTCCCCCACGCCTCAGGATCCCCGCGGCCTCCTCGATGGTCTGTGGGGTTGCGGGAACCACGCGCGCCATCCCGCCTTACAATACAATTCAGGGGGAGGGTGCGGAATGGCCCTTGTGCTGAGCTTCCAATGCGGCCGGTGCGGTCAGGAGTACGCGGTGTACTATCCGAAGGCGGTGGTGTACCCCCTTTACGGCCATGGAACCCGGGAGCAAGGGGCCCGGGAGGACGAGGAGGAGGCCCGCAGTGGGGCTTTGGATATCCTCCGCGCCCGGGCGGAGTCCCAGGGAAAGGTATGGGTGAACGCCGGGGAGGTCCAGCGGATCACCTGCGGCTGCGGGAAGGACCTGAACCTGGACCTCTCCCTTCACCCTCGCATCCCCCAGCGTAAACCCTCCGGTCCCCGGCAGGTGGGCCTCATCCCTCTGCATCCGAGCCCTCCCAGGAAGGAGTAAGGGACCCACCGGAAATTCATCGGCTCTTCACACTCGCCGGTAGCCTAAAGCACGGGGAGCCTTCGTGGGAGGGGACGATCCGTGCGGTCGGTCGCCTGGGTTCTCGCCGGTATCGCGGGCGTGAGCCTCGCCCTCCACGGTGCGGCCACGGCAGCCGCGAGGGTGGAGACGTGCACCCCTACCCCTCCCGATGCGCTCGGCCCATTCTACCGCCCGGGTGCGCCGGTGCGGACGTCGGTGGGCCGCGGCTACGTGCTCACCGGACGCGTACTGGGGGCGCCCAGCTGTCGACCGGTACCGGGCGCCCGGTTGGAGTTCTGGCTGGCCGGCCCGGACGGGCGCTACGGGGATGCCTACCGGGCTACGGTGCTTGCGGATTTCGAGGGGATGTATCGATTCGAGAGCCACTTCCCGCCCGCATACGGGGGGCGACCTCCCCACATCCACGTGCGGGTTTCCGCGCCTCGGTATCGGGTGCTGGTGACCCAGCACTACCCGCGTCCTGGGATCACCGAGGCCCGGTTCGACCTGATCCTGGAGCCCGAACCCTAGCCAGGAGGAGGTGTCCATGAAGCGGCTGTCCCTTTGGCTTGTCGCGCTGGCTGTATTCCTGAGCCTGCCGGCCCACGCCCTGACGGCACCGCAGGCAGGCCTGGAGCGGTACGTGGTGGTCTCCTCGGAGTCGGAAGCCCGCTACCGGGTCGGAGAGACGTTCCTGGGCGAGAACCGGTTCAACGAAGCCGTGGGACGGACGCGGGAGATCCGCGGCGAGATCCTGATCCACCGGCGCAACCCCGCCGCAAGCCGGGTGGGCCCCATCGAGGTGGACATCAGCACCCTGCAGTCCGATAGCCCTCGCCGGGACAACGCCATCCGCCAGCGCTGGCTGGAGTCGGCCCGGTATCCCAAGGCCCGATTCGTCTCTACGGAGATCCGGGGCGCTCCCAGCGCCTACCAGGAGGGGCAGTGGGTGGCGCTGCGGGTGGTGGGAGAGCTGACCATCCGGGAGGTGACCCGGCCGGTGACGTGGGAGGCCCGGGTGCGGCTCCTCGGGCAGGAGCTGCGGGCGGAGGCGACCACCACCATCCGCATGACGGATTTCGGATTTGATCCGCCCACGATCTTCGGGTTCGTGCGGGCGGAGAACCAGGCGAAGCTGGAGCTGGATCTGGTGGCGCGGCGGGAGAGTCGGTAACGCATGGGGAGCCGTCGTTCCCTGATCGCTCTCCTGATCCTCTGTGCGGGGCTCGGTGCACACCTTACCCCCTTACGGGCGCAGGCCGGGGATCTGCAGGCCCTGTTCGAGCGGGTACGGCCCCCGGTGGCCATCGTGCGAACCTTCTCCGAAGGCCGCCGCTCCACGGGTACCGCCTTCTTCATTCAGCCGCACGTGGCCCTGACCGCGGCCCATGTGGTACGGGGTCGGGAGCGGATCTTCCTGGATCCCTGGTCAGGAAGCGAGCGGGAGGCTCAGCTGGTGGGCTACGATGCGCGGCGGGACGTGGCGGTGGTGCGGACGAACGGTGCCCCGCTTCCCACCCTGGAGCTCGCAGACTCCGCCGGTTTACGGCCCGGGGATCCCGTGGCGGTGATCGGATCTCCCCGGGGCCGCCCGGTCACCATGACGACGGGCCACGTGCTGGCCACGGGCACCACGCTGCCCGGACTGGTGCCGGGGATCCTCGTCCGGAGCAGCGCCACGGTCGTGCCCGGCCATTCCGGAAGCCCGCTGGTGAACCTACACGGACAGGTG
This sequence comes from Armatimonadota bacterium, assembly GCA_025059775.1. NCBI lineage: Bacteria > Bacillati > Armatimonadota > Armatimonadota bacterium. Next base: position 66,771 of record JANXCW010000001.1, on the reverse strand, counting down.
GTGGGGCTCGTCATCGCCGTCTCCAACCGGCCCGGGGAAGAAGGAGGGCTCGCGGTGGCGAGCGCGGTGATCCGACAGGTGCTTCCGGACCTCCTGGTAGGGGCCCGGCGGGAGCGGGCATGGATCGGGATCGTGGGGATGACGCTGGATCCGGAACTGGCTCGGCGGAGAGGGTTCTTCGTGCGCCGCGGCGTGCTGATCCTGGACGTGGTCCCCAACAGCCCCGCGGAGGCCGTGGGGCTGCGGGCCGACCGGCCGGAGGGGCCCGTCGGGGACGTGATCGTCTCCGCGGATGGCCGCGAGATCACCCAGTGGGAGGACCTGCTCCTGGTCCTGGGGGATCGCGAGCCCGGACAGAGGCTGCGGCTCGGGGTGGTGCGGGCCGTGGAGCGGCTGCAGGTGGAGGTGGTGCTGGCCCCCCGTCCCTAGTGATACCCTGGTGCTAACCGTGCGGTTCCTGTGGCCCGCGCTCCTGTGGGGAATGCTCCTGGTTCCGTTGGGGGGGTGGGGGTACGTGTGGGCCGTTCGGAGGCGCGCCCGGCGCGCCATCGCCCACCCACTTCTCCCCGGGTTGGCCGCCGCGGAGGGGAGGGTACGCAGGGGGCGGCACCTGCCGGCGGGGCTGTACCTCGCAGCCCTGACGGGTTCCCTTCTGGCCCTTGGTCGCCCCGTGGTCCCTCTTCCGGTCCCCGCGGACCGTTCCACCATCATGCTCAGCCTGGATGTAAGCGGGAGCATGCGCTCCCGGGATATCCTCCCTTCCCGGCTCGAGGCCGCCAAGGAGGCCGCGAAATCCTTCGTGCGAACGCTTCCCCCTCAAATTCCGGTGGGGCTCGTGGCATTCGGCGGCTACGCCCTGTTGCTCGTCCGACCCACTACGGATCGAGAGGAACTCCTGGACGCCATCGACCGGCTGGAGTTCCTGCCCCGTACCGCCATCGGGGAGGGGCTGCTGGAGGCCGTGGCAGCTCTTCCCGGGAGGGGCCGTCCGAGTCCGAGCGGATCCCTGCCCCGGAGGCCTCTAGGTGGGTGGCCGCCCGGGGTGGTCGTCCTCCTCTCGGACGGGCGCAGCAATACCGGAATCGATCCCCTGGAAGCCGCCGGCATTGCACGGGCTCAGGAAGTCACGGTGTACACCGTGGGGGTAGGACAGCCCTCCACTGGCTACGATCTCTGGACCATCGGTGGCCCTCTGGACGAGGAGACCCTGCGGGAGATTGCCCGGATCACGGGCGGGACCTACCACCACGCCGCCAGCGCCCGGGCCCTGCGGGAGGTGTACCGGAAGCTGGCCCGCGCGGCCGGGTGGGAGCGGCGCCCCACGGAGGTTACGGGATTCGCCGCGCTGGTGAGCGCGGGGCTGCTGGTCGCGGCGGTGGCTTGCTCCTTCCGGGTTGCGCGCCTGGAGCCCTAGGTCCTTCACACGGGGCTCACACCGGGGGAGCAGGATGGCCGCAGACGGGGGAGGTGATGCCATCGAGCTCTCGTGGCTCTCCGGGGTGGAACGGTCTACTCCCTATGCGGGCCGCGGTGCGCACGCCCAGGCAGGAATCCCTGCCCTGCGGGGGTGCTCCCGCGGGTGAGGGCCATGAGACCGTGATCTCCAGACACCTGGGATCCTAGGAGGGCCCGTGCGCAGAGGAGTATTAGGGGTGCTCCTGGTGGGGCTTGTGGGCCTGGGGGTCTGGTGGGCTGTGGGAGTTCTGCGGCCCCGGCAGAGCATCCAGGCCCCGGCCTCCGGGCCTCCCGCGGCCGGTCCCCGGCTCGCGGTGGTACGCACGGAGCCCGCCCGTCTTGGGTCCCTGGCGGTTCGGGCCACGTACGTGGGAGAGGTGCAGGCAACGGGGAACGCGGACGTGCTGCCCCGGATTTCGGGCGTGGTCCAGGAGGTTCGGGTCCGGGAAGCGGACCTGGTCCGACCCGATCAGGTGCTGGTGGTCCTGGACCCCCGGGAGCTGCGCTATCAGGTGGAGCAGGCCCGGGCCGCGGTACGGACCCAGGAGGTGGCGGTGGAGCAGGCTCACGCTGCAGTTCAGACCCAGCGCATGCAGGTGGAGCAGGCCCGGGCCAGCCTTCAGACCCAGCGGGCCCGGCTCGCGCAACTGCTCGCGGGACCTCCGCCCGAGCAGATCCGGCAGGCGGAAGAACAGGTGCAACAGGCCCGGGCCGCGGTGGAGTACAGCCGGGCGCAGCTGCGGCGCACGGAAGAGTTGTTCCAGCAGGGGTTCGTGGCCCAGCAGGCGGTGGATGCGGCCCGCACGGATCTCACGGTGCAGGAGGCACGGCTTCGGGCCGCGGAGGAGCAGCTGAAGCTGCTTCGGCAGGGACCTTCTCCGGAGGAGGTGGAGGTGGCCCGTTCGCAGGTGCGGCAGACGGAGGCCGCCCTGCGGCAGGCCGAAGCCCAGCTGCAACAGGCCTGGGTGGCGCTCCGGCACGCACGGAGCGTCCTCGCCCAGACCCGAGCAAGCCTCCAACAGGCGGAAAGCCTGCTTGGGGAGCGCATGGTGCGGGCTCCCGTGAGCGGGGTGGTGGCCTCCCGCTCCGTGGATCCTGGGGACAGCGTCACGCCCACCACGCGCCTCGTGCAGCTCGTGCGGCTTTCTCCGGTGGAGGTGGTCTTCTCCGTGCCGGAGCGAGACCTCCGGCGGATCCGCCCGGGCATGGAGGTCGTGGTGCGGGTGGATGCCTTCCCCGGACGCGCCTTCTCCGGGCGGGTATCTCGCATGGGACCGGTGCTGAGTCCGGAAACCCGGACGGCCACGGTCCGGGTGGAGGTGCCGAACGCGGACTTGGCCTTACGTCCCGGGATGACGGCCCGGGTGGAGCTGGTATTGGCTCGGCGGGAGCGGGTGGTCACGGTTCCCCTCCACGCGGTGGTGGAGGGGAACCGTACACGGGTGTTGTTCGTGGTAGAGGGAGGCATGGCCCGGGCCCGGGCCGTAGAACTGGGGATCTCGGACGGGGAGCGGGTGGAAGTGGTGCGGGGCGTACGGGCCGGGGAGCCGGTGGTGGTGGCAGGGCAAGAGGTGCTGCGGGATGGAATGCCCGTACGCCTAGTGGATCGGCCCCTGCGGGAGCGGAGGCGACCGTGAGGCTTTCCGCCCTCGCCCTCGCACGTCCCATCGGCACCTGCGTGGTCTTCGGAACGGTGATCCTGGTGGGGCTGGTCTCCCTGGCGGGGCTCCCGATCGATCTGTTGCCGGATGTGAGCTTTCCCCGGCTCACCATCGCCACGGACTACCCCGGAGCCGGACCCGAGGAGGTGGAGAACCTCGTCACCCGGGTCCTGGAGGAGGCCGCGAGCACGGTCCCCGGCGTACAGGACATCCTCTCCACCTCGAGTCAGGGGACCTCCCGGGTCACCGTGGTCTTCCCCTACGGCACGGATCTGGACGCGGCCGCAAGCGACCTCCGGGCCGCCATCGAGCGGGTGCGGCGCCGACTCCCCGAGGATGCTACTACGCCTGTTGTGTTCAAGTTTGACCCCTCCCAGTTTCCCATCTTGCAGATCGGGCTGCTGAGCGCACGCAGTGCCCGGCTGGACCCCGTGGAGCTCCGACGGGTGGCCGAGGAGCAGGTGCTGTTCCGCCTGGAGCGGGTTCCGGGAGTGGCGGTGGCGGAGGTGGTGGGCGGGGTGCAGCGGGAGATCCGGGTGGAGCTGGATCGGGGCCGCATGCAGGCCCTGCGGGTCTCGGAGCAGGACGTCGCAGGTGCCCTCCAGGCCGCCAACCTCTCCCAGCCCGTGGGGACGGTGCGGGAGGGACCCAAGGAGCTGGGGCTTCGGGTCCTGAGCCGGTATACGGACCTCGAGCAGATCCGCGCGACCCCGGTGGCGGTGCGGGGCGGACGGGTGGTGTACGTGCGGGATGTAGGCCGGGTGGTGCGCACCGCAGGCGACGAAACCGGGCGGGTGCGGATCAACGGCGAGCCCGGGGTGCTGCTGGTGGTGCGGCGTCAGCCCGGCGTGAACACCGTGGCGGTCTCCGACGGGGTTCGGCGCGAGATCGCGGGGCTGCAGCGGCTGCTGCCGGAGATACGGTTCCTGGTGGTGGGGGACAACGCGGAACTGATCCGCCGGGCGATCCGGTCGGTCCGGAATGCGCTCCTGATCGGCGCAGGGCTCGCGGTGGGAGTCCTGCTCCTGTTCCTGCGGGACCCCCGCAGTGTGCTCGTCATCGGCACCGCCATCCCCACCTCGTTGCTCGGCACCTTTGCCCTCATGTACCTCAGCGGCTACTCCCTCAACCTGATGACCTTGGGCGCTCTTGCCCTAGGTGTGGGTATGCTGGTGGACACCTCCATCGTGGTGCTGGAGAACATCTTCCGGCTCCGGGAGGGAGGTGCGAGCGGGGTGGAGGCGGCCCGGCGCGGGGCCCAGCAGGTGGCGGGTGCGGTGACTGCCTCGACCCTCACCACCGTGGTGGTGTTCCTTCCCGTGGTGGTGCTCCGCACGGGAGCGGTGACCACCCAGCTGTTCGTGCAGTTCAGCTACGTGGTGATCTTTGCCCTCCTGTGCTCTCTCCTGACTTCCCTCACCCTCACGCCCGTGCTGGGCTCCTGGCTTCCCGCCCTCCGATCCTCAGGCGGGGGATGGTTCGGCCCCGTACGGGAGAGCTATCGCCGCCTCCTGGGAGCCCTGCTGCGCCGCCGGTGGGTGGTGTGGGCGGGATGCCTGGCCGCGGCGCTGGTGGGGGTGGGGTCCTTCCAGTTCCTGGGATCGGAGCTGATCCCTCAGGTAGACGAGGGAGAGATCTTCATCTCCATCCAGTTCCCCCAGGGCACTTCCCTGGAGGCGCTAGACGGGCAACTGCGGGAGCTGGAGGGGCTGGTGCGACGGGTGGCCCCGGAGGTGGAGACCCTCACCGTAACGAGCGGGACCGCGGCCTTCGGCCCGGGAGGCCCCAGCCGTGGTTCCCTGCGGCTGCGGCTTCGGCCGAGGGCCGCCCGTTCGCGCACCACGGAAGAGGTGGCCGCAGCCCTCCGGCGGGTCCTGGCGGTGCCGGGCGGCCGGGTGGTGGTGCGCACGAGCGCCGGAGCCTTTAACATCCTCCGGTTTGGGGCCACGGATCCCATCGCGGTGGAGATCCGGGGGGAGGATCTCCGGGAGGGGATGCGGCTTGCGGAGCAGGTGCGGGGTTTGCTGGAGCGCATTCCGGGGATCACGGACGCCGCCATCGCCCGAGAGGAGCAGGCTCCGGAGCTGAGCCTGCGGGTGGATCTGGAAAGGGCCGCATCCCTAGGGCTTTCCGCGGCCCGTATCGCGGGCGCCCTCGAGGCCGCGGTGGGAGGGCGGACCGCCACCCTGTTCCGGGAGGCGGGAAGGGAGATCCACGTGGTGGTGCGGTTGCGGGAGGAGGACCGCCGGCTCGCCCGGGATGTGCTGACCCTTCCTATCATGACGCCTACGGGCCAGCAGGTGCAGCTGGGACAGGTAGCCACCGTGGTGCGGGACGTGGGCCCCGCGCAGATCACCCGCCGTAGCCGGCAGCGGGTGGTCACGGTGACCGCGGGGTTGACGGGCCGAGACTTCGGGAGCGTCGCGGAGGAGGTGCGGACCGCCCTGGCCCGGCTACAGCTCCCCCCGGGGTTTGCGGTGGCCCTCAGCGAGGAATACGAGGAGCAGCAGCGGGCCTATCGGCAGCTCCTCTGGGGCTTCCTTCTCGCGGTGCTCCTGGTGTACGCGGTGATGGCGGTGCAGTTCGAGCGGCTGCTGGAGCCACTCCTCATCATGGCCTCCGTGCCCTTCGCGGTGGCAGGCTCCTTCCTGCTGCTTGCGCTTACCGGCACCACGCTCAACATCCAGTCCCTCATCGGCCTCATCGTGCTGGCGGGGGTGGTGGTCAACAACGCCATCGTGCTTATGGACTTCACCCTCCAACTGCACCGCGAAGAAGGGATGCCTCTGTACCAGGCGGCGGTGGAGGCCGCAAGCGCCCGGCTGCGGCCCGTGCTCATGACCACCCTCACCACCATCCTCGCCCTCGTGCCCTCCGCCCTGGGAGTGGGGGAGGGCGCGGAGCTGCAGGCGCCCCTCGCCCGCAGCGTGATCGGGGGAATGGTGCTCTCCACGCTCATCACCCTGTTCCTCATCCCGAGCCTGTACGTGGCGGTTCAGGAGGCCCGGGGACGGCGTCGGGCCGCCGTCCCCGTCCCCCGGCCCGCGGTGGTGGCGGGTGGGAGCAGCCCCGTGGAGCCCCACGGATCGGACACGCCTTAACAGATCCACCATGGAGGCAACAGAAGGATGTCCACGCGCCTTGCTCTCACCCTCGGGCTCCTGGTGGTCCTCACCCCTCCCATCGGTGCCCAGGTCCCCGCTTCCTACACCCTCGCCCAGGCCGTGGCCCTCGCCCAGGAGCAGAGCCCACAGGTGCGGGCTGCGCGGGAGGCCCTGCGGGCCGCGGAGGCCCAGCTCGCCGCGGCCCGGGCCGCGCTCCAGCCCTCGGTGGGCGTAGGGATCTCCGGGGGCCTCGGACCTTCCGGGGCTTCCGCCCAGGTGAACCTGGGGGTGAGCTATCTCGTGTACGACGGGGGGGTGCGACAGGCCCAGCTGCGGCAGCTGGAGGCCCGGGTGCAGAGCGCCCGGGAGAACCTCGCGGCGGTGCAGGCTCAGGTGGCCCTCAGCGCGGTGCAGGCGTACATGAACGCGGTACTCGCGGATCAGGTGGTGGCCCTCCGGGAGCAGGTGGTGGCTCAGGCCCGGACACAACTGCAGGGCGCCCAGGCCCGGGTCCGGGCGGGAACCGCGCCACAGGCGGATGTGGTGAGCGCCCAGGCGCAGCTGGCGAGCGCGGAGGTGGCCTTGCTGGAGGCCCAGGCCAACGCACAGACCAGCCGCGCGCAACTGGCTTCGCTGCTGGGGCTCGATCCCGCCGCGGCCATCACGGTGGTGGCCCCCGGTGTTCCTCCCGGGTTTGAGCTCTCCGAGCCGGAGGTGCGCGCCCGGGCCCTGCAACGGCCGGAGGTGCGGAGAGCCCAGACGGAGGTGGCGGCCGCGGAGGCGGCCCTGGCCGCGGCGCAGCTGCAGGGTGGGGTGACCGTGAGCCTGGACGGCCGATATGTGCCCCTGACCGTGGGAACGCCCACGGGCTCGGGCACGTGGTCTATTGGGGCCTCCGTTTCCGTGCCCCTCTACGACGGAGGCCAGCGTTCGGCCCAGGTCGAGGCCGCCCGGGCCAATCTCGAAGCCGCCCGGGCCACGCTGGAGCAGGCACGGCTGGAGGCCCAGCGGGAGGCGGTACAGGCATGGCTTTCGTGGCAGTCGGCTCTCGCACGGGAGACGGCGGCCCGGCGGGCCGTGGAGGCGGCCCAGGAGGCGTTGCGGGTGGCGGAGGGACGATACGCGGCGGGCGTGGGGAGCATCCTGGAGGTGGCGCAGGCACGCACCCAGCTCGCCTCGGTGCAGGAATCCCTGGCCCAGGCCACCGCGACCCGGTGGACCGCCCTCGCCGCCCTCCGGCGGGCTGTGGGGATGAGCGTGTTGCCCTAGAGGTGCGGGATGAGACGACGGTGGATCCTGGGAATCCTGGTTCTTGCGGTGGCAGGCGGAGCCTTTGCCGTCTTCCGGGCCCGAAACCACGGAGCCCAGCCGCCCCGGTGGCGCACCGCTCCCGTGGTGCGGGGAGAGCTGGTGGTGGCCGTGAGTGCCTCCGGCTCCATCCGGCCTTCCTCCGAGGTGGAGGTGAAGTCCCGGGCCACAGGGATCGTGCGGAGGGTCCTGGTCCAGGAAGGAGACCAGGTCCGGGCGGGGCAGGTGCTCGTGGAGATCGATGACCCAGATGCCCTAAGCGCCCTCCGCTCCGCGCAGGCCAGCTACGACGCCGCGGTGGCACGCCTCGAGCAGCTCCGGGCCCAGCACCGGGCTCAGCGGGCCCAGGAGCGGGAACAGATGACGGCCGCGGAGGCAGCCCTCGAGGCGGCCAGAGCCCGGCTCCGGCAGCTTCTGGCGGATCAGGCCCAACGGGAAGCGCAACAGCAGGCCCAGGTCGCCCAGGCCCGGGCAGCCCTCGAAGCCGCCCGGGCCCGGCTCCGCCAGCTCCTCGCCGGTACCCGACCGGAAGAGGTCCTGCAGGCGGAGCAAGCCCTCGAGGCCGCACAGGCGGAACTCCGGCTCAGCGAACAGAACTACGCCCGGACCGAGCAGCTCGTGCAGCAGGGGTTTGTGGCGCGGCAGGAGCTCGATACCGCGGCCGCACGACTCGCAAGCGCAAGGGCCCAGGTCCAGTCCGCCCAGGCGCGCCTCCAGGAGCTCCGTGCGGGCCCGACCTCGGAGCAGATCGCGGAAGCCCGGGCTGCGGTGCGTCAGGCGGAGGCCCAGCTCGCCCAGGCTCTTGCCGCGGCCCAGGACGAGGCGGTGCGTCGGCAGGAGGTCCTGGCGGCTCAGGCGGCCGTGCGCCAGGCGGAGGCGCAGTGGCAGCAGGCCCGGGCAAGCCTCCTCCAGGAGGCCGGCCGGGCGTCGGAGTTGGCGGCGACCCAGGCCGCGGTCCGACAGGCTGAGGCAAGCCTCCGCAACGCCCAGGACCGCGTCCGGGAAACCCTTATCCGGGCGCCCGTAAGCGGCTTCATCTCCACCCTCTCCGTGCAGGTGGGGCAGTCCGTGATCGGCAGTACCCAGGGCGGAACTCCGGTGATGAAGATCGCGGTCACCGAACCCGTCCTGGCGAAGGTCCTGGTGGACGAGGTGGACATCCCGCAGATCCGGCCGGGGATGAAGGCCACGGTCCGTGCGGATGCCCTTCCGGACCAGAATTTCCCCGCCACGGTCCTCGCCATTTCTCCCAACGCCCAGATCAACAACAACGTGGTCCAGTATGAGGTGACGCTCCGGATCACAAACCCGCAACATCAGCTCCGGCTCGGCATGACCGTGCAGGCGGAGTTCACCCTCCTCCATCGGTCCGGAGTCCTCCTCATCCCCCGGGAGGCGGTGCGCGGGCGGAGCGTGCTCGTGGTGGTGAACGGCGAACTCCAGCCCCGCCGGGTGGAGCTCGGAGAGACGGATGGCCGGATGGTGGAGGTTCGGACGGGACTGCGGGAGGGGGAGGTGGTGTTCCTGGGCATGGAACGGAGCCCGGAGGTCTCGACACCCCGGAATCCCTTCCTCCCACAGTTCCCGCGCCGCTCCCCCGTTCCGCGTACTCCCCCGAGGAGCCCGTGATGCTGCTTGAGCTGGAGCAGGTGACCAAGGTCTACCGGATGGACGGGGTGGAGGTGTGGGCCCTGCGGGGCGTGAGCTTGAGGGTCGAGCCCGAGGAGTTCGTGGCCATCATGGGCCCCTCGGGTTCCGGGAAGTCCACCTGCATGCACATCCTGGGCTTACTGGATCGGCCCACCTCCGGCGTGTATCGGTTTGAGGGCAAGGACGTATCGAGCCTTGGGGAAGTGGAGCGGGCCCGGCTGCGCAACCGGCGCATCGGGTTCGTGTTCCAGGCCTACAACCTCCTTTCCCGCACCACGGCCCTGGAGAACGTGGAGCTTCCCATGGTCTACGCGGGGATCCGGGACCGGACACGGGCCCTGGAGGCCTTGCGGTGGGTGGGGCTGGAGCACCGGGCCCACCACCTCCCCACGCAGCTTTCGGGGGGAGAGCAGCAGCGGGTGGCCATCGCCCGGGCCCTGGTGATGGAACCCGCCCTGGTGCTGGCGGACGAGCCCACCGGCAACCTCGACACCCAGACGAGTCTGGAGATCATGGGGTTGCTGCAGCGGCTCAACGAGCGGGGCGTCACCGTGGTGATGGTGACCCACGAGCCGGACATCGCGGCCTTCGCCTGCCGCATCGTGCAGTTCCGGGACGGCCGCATCGTGCAGGATCGGCCCAACCGACCGCGTACGATCTCGGAGGTGCGGACATGACCCTCCTCGCGAGCCTCCGCATCGCGCTGCGGGCCCTCGCCGCAAACCCCCTCCGGTCCCTTCTGACCACCCTGGGGGTGATCATCGGGGTAGGAGCCGTGGTGACCACGGTGAGCATCGGGGCCGGGGCCCGCCGCAGCGTGGAAGAGCAGCTCACGGCTCTCGGCACCAACCTCCTCACCGTGCTCCCGGGTCGGGCCGCGGGCCCCGGCGGCATCGGGTTCGGACTCGGATCCGTGCAGACCCTCACCGAGGAGGATGCCCAGGCCATCCAAGCATCCCTGCCGGACGTGGAAGCGGTGGCCGCGGAGTATAGCCGACCTGCCCAGGTGGTGGCAGGTCCCTACAACGACACCACGAACGTGAGCGGGGTCACGCCTTCCTTTCCGGAGGTGCGCAACTGGCATCCCGTAGAAGGGACGTTCTTCGGCGAAGCGGAGATGCGCGCCCGGGCCCGGGTGGCGGTGATCGGCCAGACGGTGCGGGAGACCCTGTTCCCGGACCGGGATCCCGTGGGACAACCCATCCGCATCAACCGGATCCTCTTCACCGTGATCGGCGTGATGGAGCGCAAGGGCTCCACGGGGTTCGGGGACCGGGACGATGTGGTGTTCGTGCCCCTCTCCACGGCCCAGAAGCGCCTCTTCGGAGTGGACCACGTGCGGGCCGTGTACGTGAAGGTGCGGGAAGCCTCGCGCATGGACGCGGTGGCCGCCCAGGTGGAGGCATTGCTGCGAACCCGGCACCGGATCCGGGAGGATCAGGAGTCCGACTTCGTGGTGCGCAACCAGGCGGAGGTGGTGCAGGCCTTCACCGGCGTCACCCAGACCATCACCCTGCTGCTGGGGGCCATCGCCGCGGTGTCGCTGGTGGTGGGCGGGATCGGCATCATGAACATCATGCTGGTCTCCGTCACCGAGCGCACCCGGGAGATCGGAATCCGAAAGGCCGTGGGGGCCACTCCCGGAGCCATCCTCCTACAGTTCCTGGTGGAGTCCGTGCTGCTGAGCGTGGGCGGGGGGCTAATGGGGATCGGGCTGGCCCTGGGGGCCACCCGGATGATTTCAGGGTTTGCGGGCTGGATGACCATCGTGACCCCGGGGGCGGTGGCGCTGGCCTTCGGATTTGCGGTGGCCGTGGGGCTGTTTTTTGGCCTGTATCCCGCGTACCGGGCAGCCCAGCTGGACCCCATCGCGGCCCTGCGGTACGAGTAGAGCAGGGAGGGGTCGGTGCGGAACCTCGCCGCGATCGCGCTTGCGGCCGTGCTTTTGGCCGGATGCGCCCAGGGCCGCGCGGCGCCCCTGGGGGATCCCGCCTTCCGGGTGGCGGCCGCGGTGCTGGCCCTGGAGCGGAGTGGAGCGCCTCTCACCCCTCAGCAGGCAAGACAGGTGCTCCCGCTCCTGGAGGTCCTGCGGAATCTACGCCCTGAGGAACGGGAGGTGGCCCAGAGGCTCCTGACCCGGTTCGAGGCGGTCCTCACCCCCGCGCAGAAGGAGGCTCTGCGGACTGCGCGCGAGCGCCTGCGGGAGCGGGTACGTTCCGCCCCCCGACCAGGTCCCGTGGATCCGGAACGGGCCGCGGAGTTCCGGAGCAGGCTTGTGGACCGGGCGGTACATCTCCTGGAGCGGCGGGCCCGGGGGCGATAACCGGGGAGGGGAAGGAGGACCCGCGGAGGGGGAGAGAACCCTATATGCGTAAGACGCCGGAGCAAAGGGGGGATGGAGCATGAGACGGAGGGGAGGCTGGATCTTCCTGGTGGGCATCCTCCTCGCCCTTCCGGTGTACGGACAGCCGCGGCCGAACTGGCCCCGGAGCGTCACCATCGGGAGCGCCTCCATCGGTGGGGTGTACTACGTGGTGGCCGGTGGGTACGCCAAGGTGATCCAGGAAAAGATGGGGATCTCCGCCAGCAACCGCGTGACCGGTGGACCCATCCAGAACATCCAGCTGGTTCACGCCAAGCAGATCGAGCTGGGCCTCACCACCATGGGGCCCGCGTATGAGGCCCTGCGGGGCATCGGGTGGGCCCAGGGAACGCGCTATGACAGCATCCGGTTCACCTGGCCCATGTACACCTCCTTCGCCCACTGGATCACCCGGGCCGATAGCCCCATCCGGTCTGTTGCAGACCTCAACGGGAAGGTGGTGGACCTGGGTCCCCGGGGCGGGTCCGCGGAGTTCGTGGGGCACAAGGTTTTCTCCCTCTTCGGGATCCGGCCGGCCCGCGTCGTGAACCTGTCCTTCGCGGAGGGCGCCAACGCCCTTCGGGACGGGTTGGTGGACGCCAACTTCGGCGTGATCGGGGTCCCGGTACCCGCGTGGCTGGAGCTGTCCATCACACGGCCCGTGCGGTTCTTCGGGTTTACCCCGGAGCAGATCCAGCGGCTCACCGCCACCTACCCGTATCTCGCCTCCGCGGCCATTCGGGCCCATGTGTACCGGGGACAGGACTACGTGATTCGCACGGTCCAGATGTGGAACGCGGCCTTCGTGCACAAGGATATGCCGGAGGACTTCGTCTACGAGCTCACCAAGACCATCTTCGACAACCAGGAGCTGCTGGAGCAGGTGCACCCCACGGGCGCGGAGACCCGCCCCGTGAACATCTACTATATCGCGGGTCCGCTCCATCCCGGTGCCCTGCGGTACTACCGAGAGCGGGGCGTGCGCCTGCGGCCCGAGCACCAGCCCCCGCACTGATCTTCGGGGAAGCCCGGCGTGAGGCGGGGAGAGGCCGCAGCCGGAAAGGAATGGAAGGTCCCCGGCCTCGTGTCGGAGGTCGGTTCCGCGGAGGAACTCCGGGGCCGGGACCTCCGGGGAGGGTGGCGTCTGGTGGTGCGCGCCGTGGGAATCGCCATGGCCGCATACCACATGGTGGTGCTGGGCTTCTACTCCACGGACCCCCAGAAGATGTATGCGTTCCACCTCCTGTTCGCCTCCCTGCTGGTGTTCCTGCTCCTGCCCGCCCGCCGCAACGGCTCCCCGACGCCCACCCCGTGGGACCTGCTCCTGTGTCTGGGGAGCGTGGCCGTGGTGGCCTACCAGCTGCTGTACTTCTCCGAGCTCACCGCCCGCGCGGGCGTGGTGCCCGTTCCTGCGGACGTGGCCGTGGGAGTGGTGCTGCTGGTGGTGGTGATCGAAATGAGCCGTCGTACCTCCGGATGGGCGGTTCCGGTGCTGGGGCTGGTCTTCGTGCTCTACGCCTTCGCGGGACCGTATCTTCCGGGGATGTTCCGGCACGGCGGCTTCCCCTTTGCCACCGTGGTCTCCTTCCTGTTCAGCGACAACGGGATCTACAGTGCCCCCATCGCGGCCTCGGCCCGGTACGTGTACCTGTTTATCCTGTTCGGCGCGGTGCTGGAGGCCAGCGGAATCGGGAAGTTCATCGTGGAGATGGGGCTGGGACTGGCGGGCCACCGCCGCGGCGGTCCTGCAAAGGTCTCCATCCTCACCAGCGCCCTCTTCGGCACCGCCTCCGGTTCCTCCGCGGCCAACGTGATGGTGGACGGCGTCCTCAACGTGCCTCTCATGAAGTCCACCGGGTTCAAACCCAGTGTGGCGGGTGCCATCGAGGCCATGAACTCCACAGGGGGGCAGCTGGTACCGCCCGTGATGGGGGCCGCCGCCTTCCTCATGGCGGACATTCTCGGGGTTCCGTACTCCCGTATCGCCCTGAGCGCCCTCATCCCCGCATTGCTCTACTACGTGGCTGCGTACTGGATCATCGACTTCTACGCGGCAAAAAACCATCTGCGTGGGCTGCCCCGATCGCAGCTCCCGCCCCTCGGTGCGGTGCTGCGTCGCCGGGGATACCTGCTGGCCCCCCTGGGCCTCATCCTCCTGCTCATCATGGCCCTGGATTACTCCCCCTTCCGGGCAGCCCTGTGGGGCCTTGCCGCGAGTGTGGTGGCCTCGTGGGCGGGGCGGGAGAAGCGGGTGGCCCATCCGTGGGTCCTACTGGGCGTCGCTGCATACCTGCTGACCCGCCGGCTGGGGCTTGGCGTGCTCTGGAGCCTGGCGGTGGGATGCGGGGGGGTGGCGGTGGTGTATGCGGTGCGAAAGGAGAGCCGGGAGGGCATCCAGCGGCTGCTGGATGCCCTGTACGACGGCTCGTGGCGGTCCGTGGAGATCGCAGCCACCACCGCGGCCGCGGGAATGGTGGTGGGGATCCTCTCCCTCACGGGACTGGGCGGGAAGCTCTCCTTGGCCCTGCTGGCGCTCTCCGGCGGCAGCTTGATCCCCCTGCTGGGGGTGGCCATGGGGGTGGCCCTCCTGCTGGGCATGGGGCTTCCCACCACCGCCGCCTACGCTATTATGGCGAGTACTCTCGCCCCGGCCCTGGTCCAGGCGGGGGTCCCGCCCATCGCGGCCCACCTTTTCCTCTTTTACTTTGCGTGTCTTTCGGCCCTTACGCCTCCCGTGGCCCTGGCGAGCTATGCGGCCGCGAGCCTGGCTCGGGCGCCCCTGTGGGAGACCGGCTGGCAGTCCGTGCGGTTTGCCCTGGCCGGATTCATCGTGCCGTACATGTTCGTCTTCGGGCCCGCACTGCTGATGCAGGGCCGCTGGTACGAGGTGGTGTGGGCCTTTGGTACCGGATCGGTGGGGACCATGTGCTTGGCCGGAGCGGTGGTCGGCTATCTCCTGCGTCCTGCAAACCTCCTGGAGCGGGCCATGCTGCTGGCCGCGGCCCTGCTGCTCATCAAGCCGGGGTTGGTAACCGACCTCTTGGGATTCGGGCTGCTCGGTGCTACCCTCGTGCTGCAGCGGTCGCGGCCCGCCCTCCCCGTGGTGCAGCCCTCCTGAAGGGATGGTGCTGGGACAAGTCCGGCCACGCGGCCGCTAGCCGAGAAGGTGCAGTATAATGGACACGAGGATGTGCCCATGCGGCCGACCCTAGGGAACATCGAGCAGATTCTCCAGGCCCTGGAGCAAGAGGGGTACATCGCGGATCGGGAAATTGCCACCGCCATCTACCTCTCCATCGAGCTCCACAAGCCCCTTCTGGTGGAGGGCGCGGCCGGAGTGGGGAAAACCGAGATCGCGAAGGTCATGAGCCAAGCCCTCGGGACCGACCTCATCCGGCTGCAGTGCTACGAGGGGCTGGACGTGAGCACCGCCCTCTACGAATGGAACTACCCCAAGCAGATGCTGCGCATCCGCCTGGAGGAGGGAAGCGAGCGCACCGTGGAGGAGAAGGAGCAGACCATCTTCTCGGAAGCTTTCCTGCTCCGTCGGCCGCTGCTGCAGGCCATCACCCATCATCGGGCTCCGGTGCTCCTGGTGGACGAGATCGATCGGGCAGACGTGGAGTTCGAGAGCTTCCTGCTGGAGGTGCTGAGCGACTGGCAGGTGACCATCCCGGAGATCGGGACCATCCGGGCGAAGCACATCCCCTACGTGGTGCTCACCAGCAACCGCACCCGGGAGCTGAGCGATGCGTTGCGGCGGCGGTGCCTGTACCTGTGGATCGACTACCCCAGCTTCGAGAAGGAACTGCGCATCGTGCTCCGCAAGGTCCCCGGGATCTCGCAGCGGCTCGCTGAGCAGATCGCAGCCTTCATGCACCTGGTGCGGCGCCTGGACCTCCAGAAGGTCCCGGGGGTTGCGGAGACCCTGGACTGGAGCCTCGCGCTCCTCCGCCTGCACCGGGATCACCTGGATCGGGAGAGCGTGGAGGAGACCATGGGGTGCCTGTTCAAACACCACGAGGACCAGCGACTGGTACGGGGCCCGTGGCTGGACGCGGCCCTCGCGGCCATCCACGAGGCCCAGCGGGACGGAGAGGGGCTCGCCCGAGCCCTGAGCCGGATCGAGCGAACGTTGAAGGCGTGAGGAGAGCGGAGCTGGGAGACCTCACCGCCCACGTGGTGGCCTTCGGTCGGGCCCTGCGCGCTCAGGGGGTTCTGTGCGGGCCTGGGGAGGTGGCGGACGCCCTCCGGGCTCTGGAGCGGGTGGACGTCCTGGACCCGGAACAGTTCCGGCTCGCCCTCCGGACCACCCTGGTCCACAGCCACCACGACCTGCGCATCTTCGACGCCCTCTACCCCCTCTACTGGTCCCCCTCCCCGCCCGTGGAATCCCTACCGGAGAACGGGGAGGAACGAGGGGCGCTGGAGGAGCCCGGGCGGGAGCAGGGGCAGCTCTCCATGGAACGGTGGGCGGAGGCCGGGGAGGAGACGGAAGGAGAGCAGGAGGTCCCTGGCTACAGCGCTCTGGAGGTCTTGAGCCGGAAGGACTTCTCCAACTTCACGGATCGCGAGCTCGAGGAGATCGGGAAGCTGGTGGTGGCCATCGCCCGCCGCATCGCCACCCGCATGAGCCGCCGGATGCAGCGGGCTCGGCACAGCCACCGGCTCGACCTGCGGCGCACCATGCGGCTCCACCTGCGGTGGGGCGGGGAATTGCCGGAGCTGGCCTTTAAGCGTCCGCGGATCCGCAAAACACGGCTCGTGCTCCTGTGCGACGTCTCCGGCTCCATGGACATCTACAGCCGGCTCCTGATCCAGTTCGTGTACGCGCTCCAGGAGGCCGTGGGCAACGTGGAAAGCTTCGTGTTCAGCACCTCCCTCACCCGGGTTACCCCCGCCCTCCGGTCTCGGACCCTACGGGAGGCGCTGGACCGGCTGAGCCGTACGGTGCCCAACTGGTCCGGGGGTACCCGGATCGGCGCGAGCCTCATGCAGTTCCTGGAGGGGTGGCGGCACCTGCTGGATCCGCATACGGTGGTGGTGATCCTCAGCGACGGCTGGGACACCGGAGACGTGGAGGTCCTGCACCGGGCCATGCGGGAGATCCGGGCCCGCTCAGGCCGGGTGATCTGGCTGAATCCCCTCCTCGGCAGCCCCGGTTACCAGCCCCTCACCCGGGGCATGCAGACGGCCCTACCCTTCGTGGACGTGTTCGCCGCCGCCCACAACCTCGATAGCCTCCGCGCCCTGGAGCGCACCCTGGTGGCGCGGAGGCGCCGCATCGCAAGGAGGGAGTAGGAATGCGGGAACTGCTGGACATCCTCCAGGCCCTGCGGGAGGTACGCGACCGCGGGGAGGAAGCTGCCCTGGCCACCGTGGTCGGGGTGCGGGGAAGCACCTACCGGCGGGAGGGAGCCCGGCTGCTGATCCGATCCACCGGGGACCTCGTGGGCTCCATCTCAGGGGGGTGCCTGGAGGGGGACGTGCAGATCGTGGCGGAGGAAGTTCTACAGGACGGGCGGCCGCGCCTGCTGCACTACGACCTCACCGCGGACGACGAGGCGGTGTGGGGGCTGGGACTTGGCTGTAACGGGGTGATCGACGTCCTGGTGGAGAAGGTGGGTATTACGGAACCCCCGCCGGAGCGGTTCCTGGAGGAGGCGGTGGAGCGGGAACGGCCGCTCGCGGTGGTGACCGTCATCGGACCGGAGGGATCCCCTCAACTCGGGCGGCGCCTGGTGGTCTACCCGGACGGTACCTGGGAGGGAAGTCTCGGACGGGCAGAACTCGACGCGCAGGCGGCCTCGCGGGCGCAGGAGGTGCTGTGCCACGGAAAGCCGGCCCGCGAGGCCATGGAGGAGTTTGTGCTCTTCTTTGAGCCCCTCCAGCCCCCCCTGCGGTTGGTGGTGTGCGGAGCCGGACACGACGCCATTCCGCTGGTGCGCCTGGCACACGAGCTGGGCTTCCGGCCCGTGGTGGTGGATCGGCGGGAGAAGTTCCTCTCCCGGGAGCGGTTCCCGGAGGCATACGGATTCCTCCACACGGAGTTTTCAGAAGCCGCGCAGGCGATCCGGCCCGATGCCCGAACCTGCGTGGTGGTGATGACCCACAACTACCTGCACGACAAGAACCTCATCCGCTCCCTGCTCACCTACCCTACCACGCCCGCCTACCTGGGACTTTTGGGCCCCCGGCAGCGCACCCAGAAGATCCTGCGGGAGCTGGAGGCGGAGGGCGTACGGCCAAGTCCGGAACTGGAGGGGCGGATCTACGCACCGGTAGGCCTGGACATCGGAGCAGAAGGGCCGGAGCAGATCGCCCTGGCCATCCTCGCGGAGATCCTCGCGGCCCTGAACGGTCGGAAGGCGGGGTTCCTGCGGGACCGACCCGCCCCCATCCACGAGCCACTCCCCGTGTGAGCAAGGTTGCCTGCGTCGTGCTGGCGGCGGGCAGTAGCCGCCGCATGGGGCAGCCGAAGCTCCTGCTGCACTTAGGAGGAAAAAGCCTCTTGCGCCGGGTGGTGGAGACGGCCCTTGGGATCTGCGATGAGGTGGTGGTGGTGGTGGGGCCGGAGGCGGACCGCATGCAGGCAGAACTTTCCGGTCTCCCTGTGCGGGTGGTGGAGAACCCGGAACACGCCCAGGGCCTCAGCACCTCCCTGCGCAGGGGGATTGAGGCTGTGGAGGACGCGGAGGCAGTACTTCTGCTGCTTGGAGACCAGCCTGCTCTGACCCCACAACACCTGCAGCGGCTCGTGGAGATCTGGCGGAGGGAGGGAGTCCGGATTGTGGCCTGCGCGTATCGGGGGACGGTCGGTCCCCCGGCCCTCTTCCACCGGGCCCTGTTCTCGGAGTTGAAAGCCCTTCAGGGCGATGTGGGTGCCAAGCCGGTGCTGGAAGCCCACGGAAGCGAAGCGGTCTTCGTCCCCCTGGAGGAGGCGGCCCTGGACGTGGACACCCCGGAGGACTGGGCCAGGGTGCGGGAAGCCCTGGAACCGCTCCAGTAGACCCAAGAGCACACATACGTTCGGCAGGAGACTTTTATCAAACACAGAAGAGCTCGTCTGACAATCTGATTCAAGGGGGTGAGTGTGGTGCGGCTTACGCAGGTATGCCGCAGGCCCGGTGTCCACAGCTCCCGGACCTGGGTGGTGGGGCTGCTCGTGGGTCTTCTGCTCGTGGGCCTCTCTCAGGTCGGTTCGGGCGCTCCGGTAGCCCGTCCCATTCTGGTAGGCGGTTCGCTCGGTCTCACGGGGCCTTTCTCCGGCCCCTCCGCCGTGTACAAGGCGGTCTACGAGTACTGGGTCAACCGGGTGAACCGGGAGGGAGGGCTGCTGGGAAGGCCGGTGCGGCTCATCCTCTACGATGATGAAGGTAAGCCCGCGGTGGCCCAGGCCCTCTACCAGCGGCTGCTGAAGGAGGACAATGTGGACCTGGTCCTGGCACCGTACACCACCCTCGTGGGGGGCGCGATCATCCCCATCGTGGAGTCCGCAGGCAAGGTGCTGTGGAACGGGGGGTTCGTGGGGATTGAGCTGTTCAAAAAATCCCGGTGGATGGTAGGGGCTTACTCATACCAGGAGCCCGACTACCCGCGTGGGATCTTCGAACTGATCGATAGCCTTCCGCCGTCGCAGCGGCCTCGACGCATCGGAGTGGTCACGGAGCAGAATCCCTTTACCCTCGTGGTGAAGAACGGGTACCAGGGATATGGCGGCGTGCTCGGATTTGCCCGGCAGCGCGACATCCCCGTGGTGTTGAACGAGGAATTCGCTCCTACCGTGACGGACGTAAGCGGGCTCATCCAGCGGGCCAAGGCGGCGAATGTGGACCTCTTCTTCGCCCTAGCCCTGCCCAACCCCGCGGCCCTGCTGGCCCGCACCGCGCACGAACTCGGGTTCAAGCCCGCCCTCTACTGCCAGTGCGGTTCTCCGGTAACAATGCTCCCGTACTGGCGGGACCTCGGACCTGCGGCAGAAGGAATCATGGGAACTGCCATGGCTTGGCATACGGACCGCTACAAGGAAGTCAATGTCCTCCACGCGTTGCTCCAGCGAATGGGGTATCGGGAGCTCCCCTCCTTTGCGACCGTCGCCCTCACCATCCTCCAGGTCATGGAGCAGGCGGTGAAGGCCACCGGGAGCCTCGACCAGGCCAAGCTGCGGGCGTACGTGGTGGGGCGGAAGTTCGCCACCGCCAACGGCATCCTCCAGTACGACAAGGACGGGATCCCCAGCTATAACCCAGTCGTCCTGCAGTTCCTCCGGGGGCGGAACGAAGTGGTGTGGCCTCCGAACCGGGCCACCGCGAGGCCCGTTATTCCGATGCCGTGAGCCGCCCCGTCCTGACGGTTCGGAACTTGGTGAAGCGTTTCGGTGGAATCCTCGCGGTGGACGGGGTGTCCTTCGACCTGGAGGATGGGGTCGTGCTGGGGATCATCGGGCCGAACGGTTCCGGGAAGACGACCCTGTTGAACCTGCTGAACGGTGTGTACGGGCCGGATGCCGGAGAAGTGTGGGTCGCCGGACATCGGGTGGAGGGAGGCCCCCCGCAACGCCTCGCCGATCTCGGAGTCATGCGGACCTTTCAGAACACCCGGGTATTCCGGAGCCTCACCGCCATGCAGAACATGCTCGTCCCCGTGCTGCACCGCGCCATCCCGGATTCGGACGCCCAGCACCGGGCCATGGAACTCCTCGCCTCCGTGGGCCTGGAGGGATACGCACAGGTTCCGGCGAGCCAGCTTTCGGGAGGGCAGCAGCGGCTGCTGGAGTTCGTGCGGGCCCTGATGCCCCGGCCTCGGGTGGTTCTCATGGACGAGCCCTTTGCAGGAGTACATCCGGATGCCATCGAGGTCATGACGGAGCGCCTGAAGACGCTGCAGCAGGAGGGCGTGTCCTTCGTGGTGGTCAGTCACGAGATCCCCGTGTTGATGTCCATCAGCCAGCGTGTGCTGTGCCTCAACCAGGGCCGGGTGATCGCGGACGGGCCTCCGGAGGAGGTGGCGCGGAACGACGCGGTGGTCGAAGCGTACCTGGGAGGCGGCCGTGCATCCGCGGTCTCGTGAGGTCCGCGTGGTTCACGTGGAAGCCGGGTACTATCCGGAACAGACCGTGCTTCAGGGAGTGAGTCTCATCGCGCGACCCGGCCAGCTCACGGCGGTTCTCGGCCCCAACGGCTCCGGGAAGTCCACGGTGCTGCGGGTGGTATACGGCCTTCTCCGGCCCCGGCGGGGTACCGTGTGGGTGGACGGGGAGGATGTCAGCCAGCTGCCCGCACACCGGCGGGTGGATCTCGGCATGGGGTATCTCCCCCAGGGTCGGAGCGTGTTTCCCGGCCTCACGGTGCAGGAGAACCTGGAGGTGGGGGCTTGGGCCCTGCCGCGGGCCGCACGACGCTCCGCCCTGGACCGGATCTACGAACGGTATCCGGGCCTCAAGGCCTGGCGGGATCGACCGGCCGGAGTTCTCAGCGGGGGGCAGCAGCGCATGGTGGAGATCGCCCGGATGATGGTCACGGATCCCTGGGTGATCCTGCTGGACGAACCCACCGCGGGCCTGGCCCCCGTGGCCGCCCAGGAGGTCTATGAGGAAGTGGCCCGGCTGCACCGGGAGGGACGCACGGTGCTGCTGGTGGATCAGAACGTCCGGGCCGCGGTCTCCCTCGCGGACTACGTGTACGCCCTGGCGTTCGGCCGCAACCAGCTGGAGGGAACTCGGGACGAGTTCCAGCAGCGGATGCACGCGGTGGTCCGGGACTGGCTGCGGGTGTGAGGATGGCGCCTTTGCTGGTCGAAGCCATGATCAACGGCGTGCTTTTGGGTTTGGTGTACGCCCTGGTCTCCGTGGGGCTTAGCCTGACCCTGGGCG
Source organism: Armatimonadota bacterium (assembly GCA_025059775.1). Taxonomy (NCBI): domain Bacteria; kingdom Bacillati; phylum Armatimonadota; species Armatimonadota bacterium. Next base: position 45,360 of record JANXCW010000001.1, on the reverse strand, counting down.
TGCTGGGGATCGTGAACGTGGCCCACAGCGCGTTCGTCATGCTGGGGTCCTTCTTCGCGCTGGAGATGCTGTGGCGGTTGGGCGCGCCACCGCTGCTCTCGGTGCTGGCCGTGGCGCCCGTGTTCTTCGGAGTCGGGATGGCGATAGACCGGTTGCTGCTCCGGCGCACCGCCTCCGCCCTGGAGGCCATGGGGCTCCTCGTGCTGTTCGGTCTCATGCTGGTGCTGGAGAACGGGGCCATCTTGGTGTGGACCACGGACACCCGGGTCCTGCCGTGGCAGACGGGCCAGGTGGTGCTGACCGTGGGCGGGATCCGGGTCTCCCTGGGGCGCCTGCTGGCCGCGGGCCTTGCTCTGGCCATGATCCTGGTCCTGGATGCTGTGCTGCGCCGCACCCTGCTGGGGAAGGTGGTGCGCGCGGTCGGGCAGAATCCGGATGCGGCCGCGGTGCTCGGGGTGGATGTGGCGAGGATCTCTATGTTGGTGGTGGGGGCCGGTGTGGCCACGGCCGCCATGGGAGGGGTGGCCGTGGCCATGATGTTCCCGTTCGCGCCGCAGGAGCACCTCCGGTGGCTGGCATGGGCCTTCCTCGTGGTGGTGGTGGGGGGCCTGGGGGGAATCCGGAGCGCGCTGCTGGCGGGACTGCTGGTCGGCGAACTCGAAGCACTCAGTGGAATCCTCCTGCCCTTCCAGTACGTGTACGCGGTGGTGTACGCGTTTCTGGCCATCACCTTGATCCTCCGCGGCCGCGGCCTGCAGACCGTGCAGGAGCGGGTTCTCTAACGCCATGCGATCCTCCGTTTGGCCGGAGACCTGGACGTCCGGACCCACCCGGCTGGGCCGCCGGCACGCCCTAGGTGCGGCTGCGCTCCTGGGGATCGTGGTGGGGATCGGAGCGTGGTGGGAGGGCCTGGGACTCCTGAGTACCCTAACCAACGTCTTCCTGTTCCTGCTCCTCACCCAGGCATGGAATTTTCTGGGAGGCTATGCCGGCTACCTGAACCTCGCCATGGCCGTGTTCTTCGGAGTCGGGGCCTACACCACGGGGATCCTGGCCTACAGGTGGGGCTGGTCTCCTCTCCTCACGTTCCCCCTGGGAGGACTGATGGCGGTGCTCTGGGCTGCGGCCGTGGGCGTGCCAAGCCTGCGGGTGCGAGGGCCGTACTTCGCTGTCCTCACCATGATCCTGGGATTCCTCGCCCAGGTGCTTGCGTACAACGTTCCCTGGACCCGGGGCGCCATGGGAATCTACGTGTCTCCCCTGCCCTGGGACCGGCGGGTGGTGGAGCAGTTCTTTTACTTCACGTACCTGGGGCTTGCCCTGCTGGTCACGGGAATCGCGGCACGGATTCAGTCCTCCCGCTTCGGGGCCGCCCTGGTGGCCGTGCGGGAGGACGAGGTGGCGGCGGGCGTTCTCGGCGTGCGGACCACGTGGGTGAAGGTGGCTGCCCTGCTGCTGGGAGCGTTCTGGGCAGGCGTGGCCGGAGGTCTGTACACCCAGCGGATCGGGTACATCGAGCCCACGGGGGTGTTCAGCCTGGACATCTCCGTGGACGTGGTCCTCATGGCCATGGTGGGGGGTGCGGGGACCTGGCAGGGTCCCCTGTTGGGTGTCCCCCTGGTCATGCTGGTGGCGGAGCTGCTGCGGGTGGGCGTGGTGCATCTGGGTCTGTTCGGGGCGCGCATCCCCGCGGAGTTCAACCGGGCGGTCTTCGGTGCGGCCTTGGTCCTCATCGCCCTGTACGCCCCCCAGGGCCTGATGGGACTGGTGCGCCCCTTCCGCGGGCGCCGGTTGGGGGTGTGATGCGGGCAGCGGTGTACTACGGGAACCAGGACGTGCGGGTTGCTTCGGTCCCGGAGCCCCGGGAACCCGGACCCCAGGAGGTACTCCTTCGGGTCCGGCGGGCTTCCCTTTGCGGGACGGATGTCTCGGAGTATCTGCACGGCCCGCTCATGATCCCCCTGCACGACCCGCATCCCGTCACCGGGCATCGTGGTCCCACGATCCTGGGACACGAATTCGTGGGTGAGGTGGTGGCCTGTGGGCCGGAGGTGGGTTTTCGGGAGGGCCAACGGGTCGTGTGCGGCGCCGGAGTGTGGTGCGGCGCCTGTCCGTGGTGCCGGGCCGGCCGGACGAACCTGTGCGCGCGGTACTACACCTTGGGGCTGCACGCCCATGGCGGGCTCGCGGAGTTCGTATGTGTCCCCGCCCGAACCTGCGTGGAGGTCCCCGAGACGTGCTCGGACGAGGCAGCCGCCATCGCCCAGCCCACCGCGGTGGCGGTGCACGCCCTGCGACGGAGCGGGTGGGCTCCCGGGATGTCCCTGGTGGTGATCGGCACGGGCGGCATCGGGTCCCTCCTGGTCGGAGTTGCCCGGGCATGGGGCGGGGAGGCCATCGTGGCGGTGGATGTGGATCCCCATCGACTCGAGCTGGCAGAGCGGGTGGGGGCTTCACGCCGGCTGCAGGCGGGACGAGACGATGTGCGTGGGGCCGTGCTGAGAGCGACCCGGGGCGAAGGCGCGGAGGTGGTGGTAGATAGCTCGGGCGCGGAAGAGGTCCTGGAGCAAGCTACAGGGCTTGTCCGACAGGGCGGGACCATCCTGCAGGTAGGATTGCCCCACCGCTCCCCGCGGGTGCCGGTCCGGGAGATGGTCCTTCAGGAGATCTGCTGGATCACCGCGGTCGCCCATGTATGCGACCAGGACCTGCCGGAGGCCATCCGGATCCTCGCATCCACGGACCTCGCGAATCGCGTGGTGGATCGCGTGATCCCGCTCGGAGAGGTCGTGCCAAGAGGCCTCCTCGCGCTCGTGCATCGGGAGGCGGCAGGGAAGGTCGTGGTGGATCCGAGCGGGTGACGGGAGTGGGTACGTGGGAGGCGCCGCGGAAGGGGATGTGTTCTACATCAAGGGGCGTCTGGCACGGATTCGGCAACACGGGCGAAGAGGAAGCGGTCCTCGGGTGGGGGTGGATCGGGGTGGGATCCTTGGAGGCCTCCGGCTATGAGGTCGCCCCGGAGAGGATCTAGTGCTGGGATCCGTAAAACCAGCTCCCATCCAGGATTGCGAACACAGGTTCGACAGGAGGAGGGTTGCCCGGCGGCGTAGGGTTTGTCTGATGATCTGCTGAAATGAAAGGGTGAGTGCGGTGCAGGGGAGATGGCTGGTTGGGATGGTGGTCGTGCTCCTGGTGGTCCTGGGGGCCGCGGGGGCTTCTGCGGGCCCCGTGGAGCGCCTAACCATCCTGGGGGGGCCGGCCGCGGGGGTATTTAACGTGTTCGCCACGGGCCTCGCCACGTTCCTGTCGCGGAACGTGCCCGGCGTGGAGGTAACCGTGGCGGCCACGGGCGGGTCTGTGGAGAACGTGCGGCGGGTGAACGGGAAGGAGGCCGAGCTCGCGGTGGCCTTCGCGAGCGACGTCCATGAGGGATATTACGGACTCGAGGCGTTCCAGGGCAACCCGCAGCGCAACATCCGGGCCATCGGGCTCCTCTTCATTGGTGTGGGGCACTTCGTCACCTACAAGGACAGCGGGATCCGAACCGTCGGGGACCTCGTGGGCAAACGCGTGGCGGTGGGATCCCCGGGCTCCGGCACCTTCTCGAACGCCCAGCGCATCCTCACGGAGCTGGGCCTATGGGATCGCGTCCAGCGGGTGCCGCTCCTGGGGTCCGCGGCGGCCGCGGCGCTCCGGGACGGGCGGGTGGACGCGTTCTTCTTCACGGCTCCCTACCCGGATCGGGCCACCATCGAGGCCGCCATCGCCAAGGAGGTACACCTCCTGGATCTGTACGGTCCCCTCTCCCGCACCGAGTTCTTCCGGAAGTATCCGTACTTCATCCGGTACGTGATCCCGAACCGGGGCTACCACGGACTCACGGACTCCGTGAGCACCATCGGCATTCCGGGTCTGTGGTTCGCGCATCGAGACGTCTCCCCAGCCCTCGTGCGCCGGCTGGTGGCCGCGGCCTACAGCCGTGAGGGGCACGCCCACATGCTGCAGGTGCACAGTGCTTCCGCGGACATGACCACACGGCGGGCTCTGCTGGGGGTGAGCATCCCCCTGCACCCCGGTGCGGAGGCCTACTACCGGTCCGTGGGGCTGGAGATCCCGGACGCCATCCGGGCGCGGTAATGCGCAAACGGGTATGCGGAAGCTGGTGGGCCCGTGGGATCGCCTGGTGAGGGCGGGCCTCGCGGCCACCGTGGGATTCTACCTGTGGGCCGCGGCGGTGGAGGTCACAAGCCTCCAGTACCACCGCGGCATTGCGGTGCTCTACAGCCTCGCCGCCGCTTTCCTTCTCTACCGTGCCACCCGGCGTTCCCCCCAGGACAGGCCTTCGTGGACGGATGTGCTGCTCGCCGGCGCCTCCTGTGTGGTGGCCGGGTACTGGATCACACAGTACGAGGCTTTGGCCTACCGGGCGGGGGCGTTCACCTCCCTGGACGTGACCATGGGGATCCTGGCCCTCGTCCTGAGCGTGGAGGTGACCCGCAGGGTCCTGGGACCTTCCATGACCGTGGTGGCTCTGTTGCTGGTGGCCTACGCCCTGTGGGGGAACCACCTGCCCTCCGTGGTGGGCCACCGGGGGTTCACCCTCCGCCGGGTGGTGGAGTACTTCTACCTCACCCCAGAGGGGCTGTTCGGTGTCATGCCGGACATCCTCGCCAGCTACATCCTGCCCTTTGTGGCCTTCGGGGCGTTTCTGCTGCGGGCAGGGGTGGCGAAGTTCTTCATGGACCTCTCCCTCGCCTTGGTGGGCCGCATGCGGGGCGGCCCCGCCCAGGTGGCGGTGGTGAGCAGCGCCCTGTTCGGCTCCATCAACGGGAGTCCTGTAGCCAACACGGCCACCACGGGCGCCTTCACCATCCCCCTCATGAAACGGTGTGGCTTTCCCCCGCATATCGCGGCCGCGGTGGAGGCAGCGGCCTCCACGGGGGGGATGATCCTGCCCCCTGTGATGGGGGCAGGCGCCTTCATTATGGCGGAGCTCACCCAGATCCCTTACGCCCGCATCGCGGCGCTCTCCGCGCTCCCCGGCCTCCTGTACTTCCTGGGCGTGGGCGTGATGGTGTACTGCGAGGCCCGCAAGCTGGGCTTGGAGGGACTTCCACCGGACCAGATCCCTCGGCTGCGGGACGTCCTCCGGGCAGGGTGGTACTTCCTGCTGCCCTTGGCGGTGCTGGTGGCGGTGCTGGTCCGCACCACCTCCGCCCCCATGGCGGTGATGGCCAGCATCGCCAGCACCGTGCTGGTGAGCTGGCTGCGACCGGAGACCCGGATGGGCCCCCGGGAGATCTGGGAAGCCCTGGTGGACGCGGGGCGCAGCAGCACCTACGTGGCCGCGGCGACGGGGGCCATCGGGATCGTGGTGGCGGTGGTGACCCTCACAGGGATTGGGGTACGCTTCAGCCAACTGGTCCTGGACGTCTCCGGCGGCAACTTGCCGGTCGCGCTCCTGCTCGTGGCCGCGGCCAGCTTCGTGCTGGGGATGGGTATGCCCATCACCGCCGCCTACCTGGTCTTGGCCGTGGTGGCGGCCCCTGCTCTGGTCAAGCTGGGTGTGCCACTCTTGTCCGCCCACATGATCATCTTCTGGCTGAGCCTGGATTCCAACATCACCCCGCCCGTGGCCCTGGGTGCGGTCACCGCTGCCGCCATCGCGCAGGCGGATCCATGGCGCACGGGCTGGAACAGCTTCCGGTTTGCCAAAATGATCTACGTCATGCCCGTGCTGTTCGCATACACCCACCTCCTCATGACGGGCACCTGGCAGGAGAACCTGTGGGCGGCTGTTTCCTCCGTGGTGGGGACCGTGGCCTTCTCCATCATGAGCACGGGCTATTTCCTAGTGCGTACCACCGTGCTGGAGTGGGGGGTGCTGGCGGCGGCTACGGTGCTTTGCTTCATCCCCACCCTGGCCACGGATCTGGTGGGAATCGGGCTCTTCGCCCTCGTGTACCTGTGGCAGCGACGTCGGCGGATGCGCCAGGAGACGGCGATGCAGGCAGGACTCCCGGCCCGGGCCGCGGCGATGAGGTAACCGTGTACGAGCCCCTGGAGCGCCCCAAGGTCTACCGGCTGCTGGCGGACCGCCTACTGCATCAGATCCGAACCCGCCGGCTCAGGCCAGGGGATGCGCTGCCCACAGAGCAGGAACTCATGCGCCATTTCGGGGTGGGCCGCTCCTCCGTGCGGGAAGCCCTCCGCCTGCTGGAGTCCAAGGGGGTGATCCGGTCCGCGGGGCGGGGCTCCTTCGTGGTGGCGGAGTACGAGAACGCTTTGGTGGACTCCCTACGGTTTCTCCTCACCGTGGAGGCCTTCGACCTGCTGGAGCTGTACGAGCTGCGCCGCATCCTGGAGGCGGAGTTCGCCGCCCTCGCCGCCCAGCGTCGCAGCTCCGAGCACCTCCGGATCATGGCGGAGGCCATCGAGCAGATGCGGTCGGGCTTGGTGGCAGGAGAGCCCGCACGGTACATTGAGGCGGATCTCCGCTTCCACCTCACCGTGGCCCAGGCCACCCGCAATCGGGTGGCGGTGTACGTGATGCGGGCCATCCGGGATCCCCTGCACCGGGCCCTCCAATCCGTCTACCACATCCCGGGAAGCCCGGAGGCGTCCATCGACCAACATGGGGAGATCCTGGCAGCTGTCCGGGCGAGGAACCCGGAGGCGGCCCGGGAGCGGATGCGGGAGCACCTGGGCCGGGTCTATACGGACATCCAGCGGGTGCTGAGAGGAGGGGAGCATGCGGTGGAGGGGGAAGGCATCCAGGGGTGAGGCCGATCCCCTCCACGGGGGATCGGGGCTTGACCGGCAGCCAATTGCCGGGGCTATGTATTTATGTCATCAGCACACGCAACGCCATGCCAGAAGGGGGGAGGGGCGATGGCCAAGCGGATACTGATCAAAAATGGGTGCGTGCTCACCCTGGATCGGCAGATCGGCAACTTCCCGCAGGCGGACGTCCTCATCGAAGACACCCGCATCGCCGCAGTAGGGCCCAACCTGACCGCGGCGGACGCGGAGATCCTCGATGCATCCGGGATGATCGTCATGCCGGGCTTCGTCGATACCCACCGGCACTGCTGGGAGGGGATCCTGCGGAACATCGGGACGGATGTTCCGCTGGAGGGCGAGCGGAGCTACCTCGCCTTCGTGCTCAACCAGCTGGCGCCCGCCTACCGGCCCGAGGATGTGTACATCGCGAACCTCGTGAGCGCTCTGGGCTGCATTGACGCGGGCATCACCACGGTCCTGGACTGGTCCCATATCCAGACCACTCCGGAGCACACGGATGCGGCCATCCGCGCCCTGCAGGAGGCGGGCATCCGGGCGGTGTTCGCGTACGGCCGGCCGTGGTTCGAGCCCCCCAAGCCCGAACACCCAGCCTGGATCCGGCGGGCCGCCCAGCAGTACTTCTCCTCGAAGGACCAGCTCCTGACCTTCGGCTTGGCGATCTTCGGGCCGGAGTTCGACTCCCTGGAAGGATGCCGGGCGGACTGGCAGTTGGCCCGGGAGCTGGACGCACGCATCACGACCCACGTGGGCGTGGGCACCTTCGGTCGGCACGGCAAGGTAGGGGAGGTGGGCCGGACGGGGCTGTACGGCCCGGATACCACCTTTATCCACTGCTGCACCTTGAACGACGAGGAGATCCAGTTGATCGTGGACTCGGGAGCCACCATCTCCCTGGCCTGCCCCGTGGAGATGATGATGGGACACGGGATGCCTCCCATCCAGCGCTTCCTGGACCGAGGCCTGCGCCCCAGTCTGAGCGTGGACGTGGAGACCAATGTTCCCAACGACATGTTCACGCAGATGCGCAGTGCAATTTCCCTGCAGCACATGCTGGTGTTCGAACAGCGGCTGGCAGGCCGGGAGGATGCACCGCCCCTAGTGACGACCCGGGACGTGCTGGAGTGGGCCACCATCGAGGGCGCCCGCGCCAACGGCCTGGATCACAAGGTGGGGACCCTCACGCCGGGCAAGGAGGCGGACATCATCCTGTTACGCACGGATCGCCCCAATATCTTCCCCGTCAACGATCCCATCGGCGCGGTGGTGTGGGGGATGGATACCAGCAACGTGGATACGGTGATGGTGGCGGGCCGGATCCTCAAGCGCCATGGCCAGCTGGTGGGGGTGGACCTGAACCGGGTGCGACAGCTCGCCTACCAGTCCCGGGACTACGTGGTGTCCAAGTCCGGGTTCCGGTTGCCCGAGATCTGAGGTGGACGAAGGGCTGCGCAGGAGGTCGCGGAGCGCCGCAATCCAGGGTAAGGAGGAGCTGGGATGCGAGGGGACGGTGCGGTGGTGATCATCGGCGGGACGTCCGGCATCGGGCTGGAGATCGCCCGCCACTATGCGGGCCAAGGGCGTCCGGTGGTAATCTCCGGACGGGATCCGGTCCGGGCCGCGGAGATCGCGCGACAGGTGGGCCCCGCGGTCCAGGGCATCGGGTGTGACCTGACCCGCCCGGAGGAGGTCTCCGGAAAACTGGCGGAGATCGGCACCGTGGACGGATTGGTGCTGGCGGCCATCACCCGGGACCAGAACCGTGTGCGGGAGTACAACATCCCGAGCGCCCTCAACCTCGTCACCCTGAAGCTGGTGGGCTACACCGCGGTGGTACACGCCCTCCACGCGCGGATGCATCCGGAGAGCGCCATCGTCATCTTCGGGGGCCTGGCGAAGGAACGGCCCTACCCGGGGTCCACCACGGTCACCACCGTGAACGCGGGGGTCTCGGGATTGGTGCGGACCCTGGCGGTGGAGCTGGCTCCCATCCGGGTGAATGCCGTCCATCCCGGGATCGTGGGCGACAGCCCCTATTGGGCCAACAACAGGGAGATGCTGGAGCGGGTGCAGGCCCGGACGCCTACCGGAAGGCTCGTGCGGATGGCGGATGTGGTGCACGCGGTGGCCTTCCTCCTGGAGAACCCCGCGGTCAACGGGGTCGAACTCTACGTGGATGGCGGCTGGGTGTTCGGGTAACCAGATGGAGGAGGCCCGCGGAGAGAGACCGAGGGGAGGAGGACAGGATGCATCGGGTAGCTCGGATAGACCGGGGAACTATGCGGGTGCCGGAGCTGTTCACCGGGCACAGCGAGGGCTTTCGGTGGCAGCCCCTGGTGGACGGCACTACGGGATCGGTGCACATGGGCTTTGCCGTCTGCATGTTGGAGGGAGGCGGACACATCGCGCCCCACGTGCAATCCTACGAGGAGGCCGTGTTCGTCCTCGAGGGCGAGGTGGAACTCACCATGCAGGGGGAGAGGGTCCTCCTGGGGACCGAGGAGGGAGGGCTGATCCCCGTAGGAGTGCCCCACAGCTGGCGCAATCCTGGGGATCGCCCCTGCCTGTGGGTGGAGATGCGCGCTCCCCGGCCGCGGGAGGGGCAGAGCGATCCCCCTGATGTGTTCTTCCTCCGGGAGCCTCTCCTGGCCGGGCCGCCGCGGCGGGTGGACGTCCGGGATCCGCGTCACTTCCGCTTCTTCCACTTCGAGAAGGCCCAGATGGACCTCGATGGTGCGCGGCGCGGCAGCTCCGTGGATGCCCCCACGGTCTCCCCGAGCATGGTGACGGCGCTGCTGGTCTACAGCGGTATCGGCATCAAGATGCTCGTGGATCCGCAGCAGGGGGCGAACCTGCTCACCATGTTCATGGTGGAGTACGAGCCGGGCGGAGTGGCTCACCCGCATGACCATCCCCTGGAGGAAGCGTACCTGATCCTGGAAGGAGAGGTGGATGCGGTGGCGGATGGCCAGACGTACCGACTGCGGGCCGGGGACTTCTTCTGGACCGGAGTGGGAACCGTCCATGCCTTCTACAACCGATCCTCGGGCAAAGTCCGGTGGCTGGAGACCCAGGCGCCGCAGCCCCCGCGCCAGCACTCCTACCGGTTCAACCGCGATTGGGAATACCTGGCACGACTGCTGGGCGCAGAGCCCGCCCCGGGATCCTCCGCGGTGCGAGTGCCGTAACCATTTCAGGAAGGGGGTGTGCAATCGATGAAGGCGAGACGCATGAGCACGGGGATCGGCCGTTTGGTACTCCTGGTGGCGCTTTTTGCCCTGTTCCTCGCCCAGGCCCACCTGCCTGCGCAGCCGCGTCCCATCCGGGTGGGCGGAACCCTCCCCCTCACGGGAGTGTTCGCCGCTCAGGGGAAGGTCCACGAGGCGGCGGGACGGGCCTTCGTCCAGATGATGAACGAGAAGGGGGGGCTGTTGGGACGGCCTCTCGAGTGGGTGCTTCTGGACGACGAATCCCAGCCCGACAAGGCCGCGGCCCTGTACGAGCGGCTCATCACGGAGGATAAGGTAGACCTCATCATCGGACCTTACGGGACCGCGGCCATCACGGCGGCCATGCGGGTAGCGGAGAAGTACGGGTACGTGTTCCCGCACCACACGGCCAGCCTGACCTACGCGTACACGTACCGGCGTCATTTCCCCACCTGGTATGTGGGACTGAACACCCACATCACCACGCCGTCGAAGGTGTTCGATGCCTACCTCTCCCTGCCGCCGGGGCAGCGGCCGCAGACCGTGGGATTCGTGGTCAACAAATTCCCCGGGACCCAGTTCCTGGCCTACGGGCGGGCCAACGTGGGGGGCGCGGTGCGCATCGCACAGCAGAAGGGGCTGCGGGTGGTCCTCGACGTCCAGTTCGACCTGGGGACCACGGACTGGATCCCTGTGGCCCAGCAGGTACGCCGTGCGAACCCCGACCTCCTCTACGTGGCGGGACTCGCCCTGGATGGGGTCAATCTGCTGCAGGCCCTGGCCCAGCTGGGCTGGCGGCCCCGGCACCACTTCTACCAGTGGCCCTCTCCCGGGGCCATGCTGACCGCCCTGCCGCTCACGGACCGGGCCACCAGCGTGACCATCTTCGTGCCCCACGAGCCGTACCTCTCGAACCCAGGTGCCCGGGACTTCGTGAACCGCTACCGAGCGTGGGCGAAGGCCACGGGCCTGGCGTACTCGGAGCCGGATGTGCAGTCCGCCGCCAGCTGGTCCGCCTGGCAGGTCCTGACCTTCGGCGTCCAGGAGTGCCGCTGCCTGGACCACGCGAGGATCGCGGAGGTGCTGCTCTCCAAGCCGGTTCCTACGGTGCAGGGGTACCTAAAGTTTGATTCGCAGCAGCAGAACTACGGGGACGACATCCAGGCGGTGATGCAGATCCAGGACGGCCGGTGGTGGGCGGTTTGGCCGAGGCAGCTGGCGGCGGAGGGCCGGCGGCTGCGGTGAGGCCCACGGAGCGTGGATCCCTCCCATGGTAGAGCTCGCGCAGGCCGCGGCATCCGGCGTCCTCATGGGGACGTTCTATGCGCTCCTGGCCCTCGGTCTGACCCTGGCCTGGGGGTTCTTCGAGACCATCGACTTCACCCACTTCGCCATCATCTTCGGGTTCGGGTATGTGACGTACGAGCTGGCGACTCGAGGGGTGGACCTCCGACTCGTGCTGCTCCTGATGGCCCCCGCGGGAGCCCTGACGGGGGTGCTCTGGCGGCTCCTTCTGCGCCAGCTGCGGCTGGACGCGGCGCGCTCCCTGGTGTTCACCTTCGGCGCCCTGGTGGTGTTCGAGGGGCTTTCAAAACTCGTGTGGACCGCGGATTACCGGCGGATCCCCACCGCGCAGAATCCGTACGCCATGGGAGCAGCCACCCTGGGCCCCCTCGCCCTCCCGTTCACGCAGCTGGTCTCCTTTGCCCTCTCGTTGATGGTGGCCGGTGCCGTGGGCCTGTGGTTGAGACGGAGCTATGCCGGAAAAGCTCTGCGCGCCGCGGTATCCGATGAGGAGATGGCACGCTCCTGCGGGGCCGACGTGGAGCGGCTCCGGCTCCTGATCGCCGCCCTGGGAGGTGCCACCGGCGGGGTCGGGGGCGTGCTGGTGGCCATGAACTACGCCCTCTTTCCGAACGCGGCGGAGCAGTGGATCGGCCTTCTGTTCGCGGCGGTGATCCTGGGGGGCATCGGAAACCCGGCGGGCCTGGTGCTGGGAGGGACGGTGATCGGGGTCGCGGAGGCCTTAGCGCAGGGGCTGGGTGCCACCGCGGTAGCGCGCCTGGTGGGTGCCGCGGCCCTGGTGGTGGGGCTCCTCGTGCGTCCGGAAGGCCTCTTCCCCAGCGTGTTGGGGCGGCGGGAGGGATGAGCGGATTGCGCATCGGATGGACTGTTGCAGGCGTCCTGGCGGCCCTGCTCCTGGTGCCGACCGCGGTGCGGGTCCTCGGCTTGCCCGCGTACTATCTGGTGTTCCTGTATTTCTACTTCTTCTGGGTGGCCCAGGCCACCAGCTGGAACCTCATCTCGGGCTATGCGGGATACTTCAGCTTCGGTCAGGGTGCCTTCTACGGCGCGGGGGTGTACGGGGCCGCGGTGCTCATCGACCGGCACGGGGTGCCCTACGGGCTCGCGATCCTGGCGGGTGCAGCGGCCAGTGCCCTCATCGCCTCTGCCATCGGGGTGGTGACCTTCCGCCTGCGTCAGATCCGAGGCCCGGTGTTCGCCCTAGTTACCCTAGCCGTGGCGTTGGCCATGCACAGCCTTGCGAACAACGTCAGCTACCTGGACGGCGGCCGGGGGATCCCCCTGCCCAAGCTCACCTATCCCCTCGGCCTCTCGGACGTGGAGTTCCTGTACTACGCGGGTCTCGGGGTTGGCTTGGTGGCCGTGGCCGTGGGATGGTGGACCTACCGGAACCGGCATGGGTGGGGCCTGCGGGCCATTCACGACGACGAACGGGTGGCCGAGGGCCTGGGGGTGCCCACCTTCGCGTACAAGATGGGCGCGCTTGCCTTGAGCGGGGCCCTGGCGGGCCTGGGCGGGGGGCTGCACGCCCTGCAGGTCCGTTACGTCACCGCGGACGCGGTATTTTCCCTGCGGGTGCCGCTCCTGGTGATCATGATGTGCGTGCTGGGAGGGCGTCGCCACTGGCTGGGGCCGGTGGTGGGGGCGGGCGTGGTGCACGTCATCAACGACCGGCTCAGCGGGCCTGGATTGGGCAGCCTCAGCGAGGTCCTCATGGGCCTGCTCCTCATGGTGGTGGTGGCCACCCTCCCGGAGGGCATTTATAGCCAACTGCGCCAACGGGGAGCCGCCGCGGGGCTGGTGGGCCTGGGAGGCCTGGGAGGCGCTTTGGTTGCCCGCCTGACCTTCCTCGATGCCCTCGCGGTGGGAATCGCGGTGGCCGTGGTCTTCCTGGTGCTCCGGACGCATCGCTTCGTCCTCGGCCCATGGCACAGGGGCAAGGCCCGGGAGGTGGAGGCCGCCCGTGGCTGAGGTGCTGCTGGATCTCCGGCAGGTGCGGAAGAGCTTCGGAGGGGTCCAGGCGCTTCAGGACGTCTCCCTACAGGTCCGGGAAGGCGAGATCGTGGGCCTGATCGGTCCCAACGGCTCCGGCAAGTCCACCCTGATCAACGTGGCCACGGGGTACTATCCCCTGGACGGAGGACGGATCTGGTTCTGTGGATTCGACATCACGGGGTTGCCGCCCCACCGGCGTGCCCGGCTGGGCCTGGCGCGAACCTACCAGCACCCGCGGCCCTTCGGGCAGCTCAACGCCCGGGACAACGTGGCCATGGGGGACCTGTTCGGACGAAACGCGCGAGGACGTACACCGCAGGCCGCACAGGAGGCGGCCCGGAGGTGGCTGGCGATGCTGGGCCTGGAAGCTACCGCGGAGCAGCCGGTGAGCGCGCTGACGCTGCAGGAGCGGCGTCTGCTGGAACTGGCCAGGGTCCTGGCAAGCCATCCCCGGGCCATCCTGGCGGACGAGGTGCTGGCTGGGCTCACGGTGGCGGAGGCGGAGCGGGTGATGGAGGCGCTGCGGAGGATCCGGGACATGGGCGTGGGACTCCTCGTGGTGGAGCACAACATCAAAGCCATTCGGGCCCTGGCGGACCGGATCGTGGTCCTCCACGAAGGGAAGGTCCTGACGGAGGGGTTGCCGGAACAGGTGCTGCAGGATGAGCGGGTGCGTCAGGCTTACCTGGGAGGGTCCCCCGCACATGCTTGAGATCCGGGATCTCGAGGTTCGCTACGGGGAGGCGAGGGCCCTGGAAGGGATCACCCTCACCGTGCAAGAGGGTGAGGTGGTGGCGGTCCTGGGTCCGAACGGCGCGGGTAAGAGCACGCTGGTGAAGAGCATCGCGGGTTGGGTGGGCATCCGGAGGGGGAACGTGCGGTTTTTGGGGGAGTCCCTCGTGGGCCTCCCGCCGGAGCGGATCTGCGCACGCGGGATCGGACTGGTCCCGGAGGGGCGGCGGGTCTTTGCGGATCTGACGGTGAAGGAGAACCTGGAGCTGGGCGCGTTCCATCCCCGGGCACGGCAGCGCGCCCGCGAGACCCTGGAGCAGGTCCTGCACCTCTTTCCCCGGCTGCGGGAGCGCCTGGGACAGCGCGCCGGAAGCCTGAGCGGTGGGGAGCAACAGATGCTGGCCATTGGGCGCGCGCTGATGGGGGCACCGAGGTTGCTGCTGATGGACGAACCGTCGTTGGGACTGGCACCCGTCATGGTGGAGGCGGTCTTCCGCTTCGTGCAGGAGGCCCGCACCCTGGGCCTGTCCATCCTCCTGGTGGAGCAGAACGCGGTGTGGGCCCTGGCGGTGGCCCATCGGGGGGTGGTGATGGATCGGGGCCGCATCGTGACAGAAGGGAGCCGGGAGGCGCTGCTGCGGGATCCCCGGGTCCAGGACGCCTACCTCGGGGTGGGGTAGGGGAAACAGAAGGCGAGGGGAGTACGGAGCGCGGGGAGGACTGCGGTGGAGAAGATCGGGTTTGTCGGGCTCGGCGTGATGGGAAGCCGGATGGTGAAGCGGCTCCTGCAGGCGGGACGCTCGGTGGTAGGCTACAACCGCACGCGGTCCAAGGCGCAGTGGCTCATGGATTTGGGCATGGAGTGGGCGGACTCCCCCCGGGCGGTGGCGGAGGCTGCGGACGTGATCTTCACCATGGTCAGGGACACCCAGGCATTGCTGGCAGTCACGGAGGGGCCGGAGGGTATCCTCGCGGGCCTGGGACCCGGCAAGATCTACGTGGATATGAGCACGGTGAGCCCCGCGGCGAGCCGGGCCCTGGCGGAGAAGGTCCGGGCGCAGGGGGCGCGGATGCTGGACGCCCCGGTGTCCGGGAGCGTGACGACCCTCGAGGAGGGCCGACTGTCCATCATGGTGGGCGGGGACCGGGACACCTTCGAGCGGGTGCTTCCCATCCTCCGGGACATCGGGCCCGTGGTGCATCATGTGGGCGGAAACGGACAGGCGGTCCTCATGAAGATCGCCACCAACCTCAGCCTCGCGGTCCAGATGCTGGCCTACTGCGAGGGGGTTCTGATGGCGGAGAAAGCAGGGATCCCCCGGGAGGTCGCGGTGCAGGTGCTGCTCAACAGCGTGGCGGCCTCCCCCATGCTCAAATACCGGGGTCCCTTCGTGCTCCAGATGCCGGAGGAGGCCTGGTTCGACGTGAACATGATGCAGAAGGACCTGCTGCTCGCCCTGGAGGCGGGGCGGGAGCTCAACGTGCCCCTCCCCACCACGGCGGTGACCAACGAATACCTCACCGCCGCGCGGGGCATGGGGCTGGATCGGTACGACTTCGCGATCCTGTTCGAGGTCCTGTCCCGCCTGAGCGGGCGGCCGCCCCAGCTGCAATAGGGAGGGAGGAGCGATGCAGCAACCCGTAACATCCGTGGAAGTCGGAATTCCACCGGAGGTCCGGGACGTGCCGCGGGAAGGGTGGCTCCACATGTACGAGCTCATGGCAAAGATCCGGGCCTTCGAGGAGCAGGTAAACGAGCTGTACGTGACCCGGCGCATGCCGGGACTCGCGCACCTCTATGTGGGGGAGGAGGCAGTGGCGGTGGGCGTGTGTCAGGCCCTGCGCCGGGAGGACTACATCACCAGCACCCACCGGGGCCACGGCCACTGTCTGGCGAAGGGAGCCCGGGTGGACCGGATGTTCTGCGAACTGCTGGGCAAGGCAGAGGGCTACTGCCGGGGCAAGGGCGGATCCATGCACATCGCGGATCCCGACTCCGGCAACCTCGGAGCCAACGCTATCGTGGGCGGGAGCGCGGGGATCGCCGCGGGCGCGGCCCTGTCGGCGAAGATGCGGGGCACGGACCAGGTGGCGGTATGCTTCTTCGGGGAGGGGGCCCTGGGACAGGGGATCGTGTACGAGGCCATGAACATGGCCGCCCTGTGGAAGCTCCCGGTGATCTACGTGTGCGAGAACAACCTCTATAACGAGTACACCCACTACCGGGAGACCACCGCGGGGGACATCCTGGCGCGTCCCCGGGCCTTCGGGATCCCCGCGGAGGAGGTGGATGGGCAGGACGTGCGGCAGGTGCTGGCCGCAGCCCGGCGGGCCGTGGCCCGGGCCCGGCGGGGAGAAGGAGCCAGCTTCCTCCTGTGCAACACCTATCGGTTCTACGGCCACCACGTGGGCGACGTGGACCGCTCCTACTACCGGAGCAAGGAGGAGGAGGAGTGGTGGAAACGAGAGCGGGATCCTTTGCGGATCCTGCGGAGCTGGATGGTACAGGCAGGGCTTGCGGAGGAAGCGGAGTTCGAGCGCATCGAGCAGGCGGTGCGCGAGGAGGTTCTGGCGGGCGTGGCCTACGCCCTTCAGGCTCCCTATCCGGATCCCAGCGAGGTGAGCCAGCATGTCTACGCCTAGTCTCTCCGTAGGATCGGATGCACGCGCGGGCGTCCGGGAAATCACCATGGCCCAGGCCATCCGGGAGGCCCTGGCGGAGGAGATGCGTCGGGATCCCCGGGTGTTCCTTCTGGGGGAGGACGTGGCGGAGGCCGGTCACCCCTTCAAGGTGCTCTCGGGCCTCGTGCAGGAGTTCGGGCCTGAGCGGGTTCTGGACACTCCGATCTCCGAAGCGGGGTTCGTGGGCATCGCGGTGGGCGCGGCCATGACGGGAATGCGGCCGGTGGTGGACATCATGTTCGGGGACTTCCTCACCCTGGCCATGGACCAGATCGCAAACCAGGCGGCCAAGGTGTGTTACATGTCGGGAGGCAAGCTCCGGGTGCCGCTCGTGGTGCGCACAACCCTGGGCGCCACCAGACGGTCCGCGGCCCAGCACAGCCAGAGCCTGCACGCCTGGTTCAGCCACATCCCGGGGCTCAAGGTGGCGCTCCCCGCTACCCCCTACGACGCCAAGGGATTGTTGAAGACCGCCATCCGGGACGACAACCCCGTGCTCTTCTTTGAGGACAAGATGATGTACCAGGTGAAGGGACCCGTTCCGGAGGAGGAGTACACCATCCCCTTCGGGGTGGCGGACATCAAGCGTCCGGGCCGCCACGTGACCTTGGTAGCCACCAGCAGCATGGTGTACGTGGCCCTGGACGCCGCCCGGATCCTGGCCCAGGAGGGGATCGAGGCGGAGGTGGTGGATCCCCGCACCACGGTACCCCTGGACGTGGAGACCCTGGTGCAAAGCGCCCGAAAGACCGGCCGCGTGATCGTGATCGATGAGGGATACCGACGATATGGGGTGACTGCGGAGATCGCCGCGGTGATCGCGGAGGAAGCTTTCTACGACCTCGAAGCGCCCGTGCGGCGCCTGGGCGCCATGGACGTGCCGGTCCCCTTCTCGCCGGTCCTCGAGGACGAGACTGTGCCGACACCCGAGCAGGTGGCCGCGGTGGCGAGGGAACTGTGTGGGCGAGCATGAAGCGGAGAGGCCGGAGGAGGTGAGGAAGATGGGGATCAAAACGTACGGGCTGATGGGAGTGGACTGGGAAGTCCGCGTGGACTATGAGCGGCTGCGGCGGGAGCGCCTGCAGCGTGCCAAGACCTTCCTGAAACGCTCGGAGTTGGGAGCCCTGCTGTGCTTCGACATGAACAACATCCGCTACATCACCGCAACCCATATCGGGACCTGGGCCATGGACAAGCTCGTCCGGTTCTGCCTGCTGCCGCAGGACGATGAGCCTATCCTGTGGGATTTCGGCTCCGCGGCCCGGCACCACCAACTGTATTGTCCGTGGCTGGGGGAGCGGTCCCGGGCGGGGATCTCCACCCTGCGGGGATCGTACCCGGAGCGGGCCCGGGACGTGGCCCGCAAGATCCGCACCGAACTGGAGGCCCGGGGCCTGCACAAGGAGCCCCTAGGGGTGGACGTGGTGGAGCCCACGGTGCTGTTTGCCCTCCAGGAGGAGGGACTGCGGGTGGTGGACGGACAGTGGGTGATGACGGAAGCCCGCAAGATCAAGACGCAGGACGAGATCACCCTGCTGACGACGGCCTGCATGATGGTGGACGCCGCATACGAAGAGCTGTACAAGTTCCTGCGCCCCGGGGTCCGGGAGAACGAGTGCGTGGGGCTTGTGGCCAAGGTCCTCTACGATCTTGGCTCCGAGCATGTGGAGGGGGTGAATGCCATCTCTGGGGAGCGGTGCAGCCCGCATCCCCACGTGTATACGGACCGAGTCCTACGGCCCGGGGATCCCGTGTACTTCGACATCCTGCACAGCTTCAACGGCTACCGCACCTGTTACTACCGCACCTTCGTGGTGGGGAGCGCCTCTCCCGCCATGGTGGATGCCTACAAGCGGTGCCGGGACTACCTGGATGCGGCCATCAGCCTCATCAAGCCCGGGGTGACCACCGCGGACGTGGTTCGGGTGTGGCCCCGGGCCGAGGAATTCGGCTTTGCCAACGAGGAGGCCGCCTTCGCGCTGCAGTACGGGCACGGGGTGGGGCTTTCCATCTGGGAGAAGCCCATCTTCAGCCGCCTCGTGTCCTTCGACAAACCGGAGGTCATCGAGGAAGGGATGGTGCTGGCCCTGGAGACCTTCTGGCCCGCCGCGGACGGCTGGTCCGCCGCCCGCATCGAGGAGCAGCTGGTGGTCACCAAGGACGGCTGCGAGGTCATCACGCGCTTTCCCGCAGAGCAGCTCCTGGTGGCGGGTGCCCGGTACTGGACCGTGGACGGGCCGCTCCCGCTCCGGCGCGAGGTGCAGTCGCACCTCAACCGGGAGACGAGTCCACTCGGAGCGGTGGTGGCCTCCGCGGCGGTGGAAGGCGTCCGGCCCTAAGTCGGAGGGAGAGGTGCCGAAGGAGGTGATCATGCCCGCCCTGGGCTTAGCCCAGGAGACGGGGAAGGTTCTGAAGTGGCTGCGAGGGGAGGGGCAGGAGGTCCGTCAGGGTGAGCCCCTCCTGGAGGTGGAGACCGACAAGGCCAACGTGGAGATCGAGGCCCCGGCCAGCGGCGTGTTGGGCCGGATCCTTGTGCCGGAGGGTGGAGAGGTACCGGTAGGACAGGTGATCGGCTGGATCCTCCTGCCCGGTGAGTCGCCCGGTGTGCTTCCGGGCCCGAGGCCTGAAGAGACGGCGGCTGTAATGGTGCCTTCCGCCCCTCCCCCCCGCCTCGCAGCCCCGCCGGAGCGCAGGGTCCGGGCCTCCCCGAAGGCCCGCAGGATCGCCCAGGAGCTCGGGGTGGATCTCCGGACCCTGAAAGGATCAGGCCCGGGGGGAGCGGTACTGGCCGCGGACGTGGAGCAGGCCGCGGCTCGGGCGGAGCCCGCGGAGCTCCCACACGTGTGGAAGCTCATGGCGGAGCGCACCGCGCGGGCGTGGGCTACCGTCCCGCACTTCTTCCTGGAGCGGGACGTGCGGGCGGATCGCCTGCTGGCATGGCGGGAGGCTCTGCGGACGCGGGTGCAGGAGGATCTTACGTACACGGATCTGCTGGTGAAGCTGGTGGCCGCGGCCCTGCGGCTCCATCCGGAGCTCAACGCCCGATGGGAGGAGGGGCGGATCCGTCGCCTTGCGGAGGTGAACATCGGCCTCGCGGTGGCCACGGAGCAAGGGCTCGTAGTGCCCGTGATCCAGGGAGCGGACGGACTTCCCGTGGAGGAGATCGCGCGTCGCCGGGCGGAGCTGGTGGAGCGGGCGAGGTCCGGGAAGCTGCGCCTAGAAGATGTGGAGGGAGGCACCTTCACCCTCAGCAACCTCGGCATGTACGGGGTGGATCGGTTCTTCGCCATCGTCAACGCTCCCCAGGCGGCCATTCTGAGCGTGGGGCGCATCGCGGAGCGGGTGACGGGAGAGGAAGGGAAAGCCGTGGTGCGCCCTCGTCTCACCTTGGGGCTGTCGTGCGACCACCGGGTGGTAGACGGTGCCCGGGCCGCCCGGTTTCTGGAGACGCTGGCGGGGTTTGTGGAGGAGCCGCTGGCGCTGCTGCGGTAGCAAGGCGCGTGGACCTCGGGATTCGGGGAAAGGTCGCCATCGTCACCGGGGGGAGCCGGGGCCTGGGGCGGAGCGCGGCCGTTTCCCTGGCCCGGGAGGGAGTCCGGGTGGCCATCTGCGCGCGAAACCCGGAAGGTCTTCACCGGGCTGTGGAGGAGCTCTGTGCCCTCGGCGTGGAGGCCCTGGGCATCGTGGCGGATGTGACGCGCCCGGAGGGGCCGGAAAAGGTCTACCGGGAGACGGCGGAGCGCTTCGGGCAGGTGGACATCCTGGTGAACAACGTGGGCGGACGGCGCGGGGGGCAGTCCTTGGAGGACACCACGGAGCAGGACTTCCTGGACGCCCTCATGCTCAACCTGTTCAGCGCCATCCGGCTCACCCGACTTGTCCTCCCGGAGATGCGCAGGCGGCGGTGGGGGCGTATCATCAACATCGCCTCCATCTGGGGGCGGGAGTACGGAGGAACCATCGCGTACATGACCGCGAAGGCTGCCCTCATCGCGTTCACGAAGAGCCTGGCCCGGCAGGTGGCCAAGGACAACGTGCTGGTGAACTCCGTAGCTCCAGGCTCCATTCTGTTCCCGGGTGGGGGATGGGACCGGTTCGTCCGGAGCAATCCGCCGGAGGTGGTGGAGGCGTTCATCGAGCGCAACCTGCCCATGGGCCGGTTCGGCTGGCCGGAGCCCGTGGGGGATCTCGTGGCGTTCCTTGCCTCGGAGCGGGCATCCCTCATCACAGGCGCCTGCATCAACATCGACGGAGGCCAGAGCTACTCCCTGATCTAGAGGGTCCGGAGGCTATCGGGAGGGGAGGTGTGTGGATGGGCACTGTGACGGTTCCACGGTGGGATCTGTGGATCGATGGACGGTGGCGGGAGGGGGAGCGGTACGTGCCGGTGCTGCATAAGTACCGGCAGGAGGTCCTGGCGGAGGTGGCGGAGGCGGACGAAGCGCTCGTGGACGAGGCGGTGCGGGCCGCCCGGCGGGCCGTGGAGGAACGGCCGCTACCGCCGTACCGTCGGTTCGAGATCCTGCGGCGGGCCGCGGATCTGTTGAGCGAGCGGAAGGAGGAGTTCGCCCGCACCATCGCCCGGGAGGCCGGCAAACCGCTCAAGTACGCCCACATCGAGGTCGACCGGGCCATCCAGACCATCTCCCTGAGCGGGGAGGAGGCCAAGCGCATCCACGGGGAACAGGTCCCCGTGGACGCGGCCCCCGGATCCGAGGGGCGGATCGCGTTCACCATCCGGGTGCCGGTAGGTGTGGTGTGCGCCATCGCACCCTTCAACTTCCCCCTCAACCTGGTGGCCCACAAGGTGGCTCCGGCTCTGGCGGCAGGCAACGCGGTGGTGCTCAAGCCCGCCACCTATACGCCCCTCACGAGCCTGCTGCTGGCGCAGCTGCTGGAGGACGCTGGACTCCCTCCCGGATACCTCAACGTGGTGGTGGGAAGTGGGCGCACGGTAGGAGAGGCCCTGCTGCGGCATCCGGGTATCGCCCTCTATACCTTCACCGGCAGTCCGGAGGTGGGGGAGCGCATCAAAACGGCCACAGGACTCCGGCGCGTGATCTTGGAGCTTGGAAACAACTCTCCCAATATCGTGGCCCAGGATGCCGACCTGGATCGGGCAGCACCGCTGTTGGCCCGGTTCGCGTACCTGTACGCGGGCCAGTTCTGCATCTCCGTCCAGCGCATCTACGTGGAGGAGCCCGTCTACGAGGCATTTTTGGAGAAGTTCGTGGCCGCCGCACAGGCGATGAAGCTCGGGGATCCCGAGGATCCGGAGACCGACATCGGCCCCATGATCTCCGAGGAGGATGCCAAGCGGGTGGAGGCCTGGGTGGAGGAGGCCCTGGAGGGAGGCGCCAAACGGGTACTGGGCGGCCCGCGCCAGGGGGTGCTGTACCCTGCCACGGTGCTGGTGGACGTGCGGCCGGAGATGCGGGTGGTCTGCCAGGAGGTCTTCGGTCCCGTAGCTTCCGTGGTGGCGTGCAGGACCTTCGAGGAAGCTTTGCAGCACGCTAACGACACCGTCTACGGCCTGCAGGCGGGGGTGTTCACCAACGACCTCCGCAAGGCCGTGCTCGCGGCGAAGACCTTGCGGATGGGCGGAGTGATCGTCAACGACACCTCCGGCTACCGGGTGGACCTCATGCCCTACGGCGGCGTCCAGCGCAGCGGGATCGGACGGGAAGGACCCAGGTACGCCATCGAGGAGATGACGGACCTGCGCCTCGTGGTGCTGAATCCCTAGACCACGGGACGCATCCGGAGTCCTGGTGGAGGTGTCGCGTGGAAACGCGGTGGATCGGAAAACCCCTCCGGCGTCGGGAGGATCTGAGGTTCCTCCGCGGCGAGGCCCGTTACCTCGACGACCTGATCCTCCCGGGGATGCTCCACATGGTGGTGGTTCGGAGTCCCCTCGCGCATGGGGTGCTCCGGGCGGTGCGGGTGGATCGGGCCCGGGGGATGCCGGGGGTGGTGGCGGTGGTCACCGCGGAGGATCTCCCCCCGGGCCTACAGGGAGTTCCCCCGGCTCCGGTGGAGGGCGCTGAGGTAGCCATGGCCCCGCATCCGCTGCTCGCCCGGGGCCGGGTTCACTACGTGGGGGAACCCGTGGCCGTGGTGGTGGCACAGAGCCGGGCCGCGGCGCAGGATGCCGCCGCGGAGGTCGATCTGGAGGTGGAACCGCTGCCCGCGGTGGTGGACCTGCAGGAGGCCCTGAGGGGAGAAGTGCGGCTCCATGAGACCTTGCCGGACAACGTGCTGTTCCGGTGGCGCCGTGCCGGGGGAGATCTGGAAGCGGCCTTCCGACGGGCAGCTCGGGTGGTGCATGCCCGCTTTCGGATTCCCCGCCTAGCCGCAGTTCCCCTGGAGCCCCGGGGGGCGCTTGCCGTGTACGATCCGGGGACCGATCTCCTCACTCTGTGGTGCTCTGCCCAGGGACCGCACCAGCCCCGCACGCAGCTGAGCCGGATCCTGCGGCATCCGGAGGACCGCATCCGGGTGGTGGTACCGGATGTGGGAGGTGCCTTCGGGAGCAAGGGAAGCCTGCCGTCGGAAGCAGCCCTCGCCGGTTGGCTCGCCATGCGGTTGCGGCGCCCCGTGAAGTGGGTGGAGAACCGGCGTGAGAACCTTCTAGCTTCCTACCAGGGGCGTGGGCTCGAGGCGGAGGTGGAGATGGCGGTGGAGGAAACAGGGCGCATCCTCGGGGTGCGGGCCACCCTGTGGGCGGATGTGGGCGCCTACCTTTTGCCTTCCACCGTCATTCCTCCCGTCACCGCCGCCATGCTGCTCACGGGCGCCTATGCCATCCCCGCGGCGGAGGTCACGGTGCTGGGGGTGGCCACGAACAAGGTGCCCACAGGACCCTACCGGGGTGCCGGGCGCCCTGAGGCCGCGTATCTCGTGGAGCGCATGGTGGATCTCGTAGCCCGGGAGCTGGGCCTGGATCCTGTGGAGCTGCGGCTGCGCAACTGCATTCCCCCGGATGCCTTCCCGTACCGCACGCCACTCGGGTTTACCTACGACTCGGGAGACTACCCCCATGCCCTGGCGCGGCTGCAGGCCCTGATGGACGCGGACGGATGGCGGGCCCGGCGGGAGCGGGCCCGGGCGGAGGGCCGGCTCGTGGGGATCGGGGTTGCCCTGTACGTGGAACGGGTGGGGGCCCGGGAGTGGGAGAGCGCTTCGGTCTGCGTGCTCCCGTCCGGCCGGGTGGTGGTGCGCACGGGCTCCACCACCCACGGCCAGGGGCACGAGACCACCTTCGCGCAGATCGCCGCGGAGCTGCTGCACCTGGATGTCGAGGACATCGCGGTAGAGTACGGGGACTCCGCGACCGTGCTCCCGGGGGTAGGGACCTTCGGGAGCCGGTCCACCACCATCGGCGGTTCCGCCCTGGTGGTGGCCCTGCGGAAGATCCGGGAGAAGGCCACCCGGATCGCCGCGCACCTCCTGGAAGCCGCGGAGGCGGATATCGAGTGGCAGGAGGGGCAGCTGCGGGTCCGGGGTGCGCCGGGTCGGGCGGTGTCCTGGCGGGAGCTCGCGGCCGCTGCCTACCAGCCCGGTCGCCTCCCGCCGGGAATGGAGTTGGGTCTGGATGCATCCGGGTATTTCGCCCTCCCGGGGTTGGTTTTCCCCTACGGGGCATACGGGGCCCTGGTGGAGGTGGACCGGGAGACGGGCGAGGTGAGGCTGCTGAAACTGCTGGCGGTGGACGATGCGGGACGGATCATTAACCCGCTGCTGGCAGAAGGGCAGGTGCGGGGCGGAATCGCGCAGGGGATCGGACAGGCCCTGCGGGAGGAGGTGGTGTACGGAGAGGACGGGCAACCCTTGACGGCGAGTCTCGCGGAGTACGCGGTGCCGCGGGCGGAGGACATCCCGGAGGTGGAGACGGAGCTGCTGGAGACCCCAAGCCCCTTGAACCCCCTGGGAGCAAAGGGCATCGGGGAGGCAGGGACCATCGGGATGCCCGCCGCGGTGGCGAATGCGGTGATGGATGCCCTGGGCCCCTTGGGAGTGCGGCACCTGGACTTCCCCTTCCGGCCGGAGCGGGTGTGGCGGGCCATGCGGGAGCGGGTACACAGAGGGCAGCCATAAAGGGACGGGAGGGAGGCGGTGGGAAGGGCACCGCACCCGTGGGAGAGGAGGGAGCACGATGGAGATCCGGCGGGTGGGGCATATCGGTCTGTATACCCGAGATCTGGACGCGGGGATCCGCTGGTATCGGGAGATCCTGGGGTTGGAGCTCACGGGGCGGACGGAGGGAGCTGCGTATCTCAGCTGCGACGCCACGCACCACGGGCTGATCCTGTACGAGGGAGACCCCCCTGAGGCGCATCACTTCGGGTTCGAGGTCCCGGCGAGCGGGCGTTGGAGCAGGCGGATCGGGAGCTTCGGAGTGCAGGCGTCGTGACCCGTGAGGTAACGGTTCTGGGCCAGCAGCGGACCTTAGAGTTCCAGGACCCGGAGGGGTACCGGGTCCACCTCTACTGTGGCATGCAAAGACGGTACGACGGGGTGCGGTTCCCCGTGTGGGCGCCCCGGAAGTTCGGGCACATTACCCGCGAAGGTGGACGGATACCCACCGACAGGTGGCGTTCTACGAGAAGGTCCTGGGCTTCCGGGTCCCCGACTGGATGGCCTCTGTCATGGTGTGGATGCGCTGCAGCCCGGACCACCACGGCGTGGCGTGGATCCAGGCGGAGCGGGCGAGCCTGCACCACCTGGCCTGGGAAGTCCAGGACTGGAGCGCGCTGCGGGCCCTGGCGGACCACATGCTGAACCACGACATCCGACTCCTGTACGGGCCCGGCCGACACGGCTCTGGGTTCAACCTGTTCCTGTACGTGCGCAACCTCGATGGGATCATCAACGAGCTCTTCACGGACATGCTCCAGATCTGGGACGAGGATGCGTACACGCCGCGCGTCTGGGAGGATTGTCCCGAGACCATCAACCAATGGGGGCCGGCCCCGCCGCCGGAGTTCCTGGAGTAGTCCGGTTTGGGCCAGGGGAGGGCCGGGCACGTAGCAGGATCGGTTCGAAACCCCATCCCATGAGTTGAGGAGGTTTGTATGCGGCTTGTGACCTTCGATAGTCCCCTAGGGCCGCGTCTAGGCATCGTGGAGGGAACGGAGGTGGTGGACGCGAACGCCGCCTACGCGGCGTACCTGCGCGCCCGGGGAATTGTGGACGCGGTGGAGCGGGCGGGGTGGGAGGTCCCCCCGCGGGCCAGGGATTTCCTCGCCCGGTGGCCGGAGGTCCTGGAGCGGGTCCGTCCCGCGGTGGAGTATGCCCTGGCCCACCGGGATCCCTGGACCGTGCTTCCTCTCGCACAGGTGCGGCTGCTTCCTCCTGTCCCGGATCCGGGCAAGGTGATCTGCCTGGGCCTCAACTACCGGGACCACGCGGAGGAGGCCCGACAGCCTCTTCCGAAGGTCCCGGTGCTGTTCTGCAAGTTCCCCACCACCTTGATCGGGCACGAGGAGCCCATCCGGATCACCCGGCTGAGCGACCAGGTGGACTACGAGGCGGAGCTGGTGGTGGTGCTGGGGAGACCGGGTCGGTACCTCTCCGAGGAGGAGGCCATGCAGTACGTGGCCGGCTACAGTCTGCTCAACGACGTCAGCGTGCGGGACTACCAGCGGGCGGTAAGCCAGTGGACCGCGGGCAAGAACTTCTACCGCTCTACCCCCTTCGGACCGTGGGTCGTCACCGCGGACGAGATCCCGGATCCACACGATCTGGAGCTGGAGCTCCGGTTGAACGGGGAGGTGATGCAGCGGGCCCGGACCTCGGAGATGATCTTCTCCATCCCCCAGATCGTCTCCTTCGTCTCCCAGACCTGCGGGATCGAGCCCGGGGACGTCATCGCCACGGGGACACCCGCGGGCGTGGGGTTCGTGCGCAACCCGCCCGTGTTCCTGCGTCCGGGAGATCGGGTGGTGGTGCGGGCCTCAGGACTCGGGGAACTGGCGAATCCCGTGGTTCGGGAAGGGTGAGGTCGCCTGAGGAGGGAACGATGTACGGAATCCCCGTCTTCCCAGACCATCCCCTGCGTGGCAAGGTCCGGATGCCCTACGCGCCCGCGGTGGTAATCCCCCCGGGATCGGCCTTGGTGGTGATCTCAGGGTGCCACGCCTCCCCCGTCTACCACCACCACCCCCACATCCCCGAGGAGCACGTGCTTCCGCCTTCCATGCGGGAGCAGGCCCGGCGGGCCTTCGAGAACGTCCAGCTCTCCCTCGCGGCCCTGGGGCTGGGCTGGCGGCACGTGGTCAGGATCACCCGGTACCTCACGGACATCCGGGAGCAGGACGAGCTCAACGAGGTGCAGCGGGAGTTCCTCGGAGACCACACCGTGGCCACCACCACGGTCCAGGTCTCCTCCCTCGTGATCCCGGAGGCCCGGGTGGAGATCGAGGCCCTGGCCGCAGGGCCCCCGGAGCTGGTGGAACGGGCCGGGGCCCTTTCTTCTCCCTCCGGCTGAGGGGTGGAATCCATGTGCTGGGGCTTGGATTGCTGCGCTCCGATCCTCCGGTTCCGTGCGACTCCGGCGCCCGTGCAGTTTGCGCCTGAGCTGCTAGAGCGCGTGCGGGAGGAGGCCACGGAGGGGATGATCGATTTCCACGTCCATACCTTTCCGGACACCTTCGATCGCACCGTGGACGCGGTGGAGGCGGCCCAGACCGCCCGCGCACTCGGCATGCGAGCCGTGGTGCTCAAGGGCGGGGCCTTTGAGACGGTGACCCGGGCGGCGCAGGCCCAGGCGGAGGTGGGCGGAGGGATCCGGGTGTTCGGAGGCGTGGTGCTCAACTGGCCCATGGGAGGCCTGAACCCCGCGGCCGTGGAGGCCATGGTGGCCTTCCGGGGAGGAGGCGCGGAAGGTGTGGGGAAGGTGGTGTGGATGCCCAGCATCCACGCCCGCAACCACCACGAGCGGTTCGGAATCCCCCAGCCGGGCGTGGAGGTCTTCGACGGAACCCGGCTGCTTCCCGCGGCTCGGGAGATCCTCCGGTTGTGTGCGGAGTACGATCTCGTACTCCAGACCGGGCACCTCTCCGCGCAGGAGGCCCTGGCCCTGATCCGGGAGGCGCGGGCCGCGGGGGTGGAGCGGATCGTGTGCACCCACGCGGACTACGACCCCATCCGCATGACCATTGAGGAACAGCGGGAAGCGGCCCGGCTTGGCGCCTACATCGAGCACGCGTACTGCGGGGTCTTCCTGGGGCCGGATTCCCCCGTGGAGCGCTTCCGCACCTGGCAGGGGGCCTCCGTGGAGCAAATGGCTGCGGCCATCAAGGCCGTGGGAGCCGAGCGGTGCATCCTCTCCAGCGATCTCGGCGCCTCCCCGCTCCCGCGGCCGGCAGAGGGGTACCTGGCCTTTGTGCAGCAGCTCCGGGCCCTGGGGATCACGGACCGTGCGCTGGATCGGATGGGGCGCCGGAACCCGGCGGAGCTGTTGGGTCTGTGAACGGAATCAGGAGGCTTTCCATGAGGACAGGGCGCGGGTTCTCTGAGCCCTTATCCCGGCGGGAATTCCTGAAGTTCGGGATTCTTGCGAGCTTTGCGTCCACCAGGTCGTGGGACGTGGCTCAGAGGTCATGGTCCTCGGGCCGCTCCTCCGGGCCGTTGGTCCCTCCTCCCCAGGACCTCCTCCTGTTCAACGGGAGGATCTACACCATGGATCCCCGCAATCCACGGGCCTCCGTGGTGCTAATCCGGAACGGCCGTATCGCGTACGTGGGCAATGCCCTCCCCGCCCAGGGCCTGGGAGCTCGTCAGATCGACCTCCAAGGGAGAGCTGTCATCCCCGGAATCATAGACAACCACAACCACATCGCCCTCATGGCAAACCGTCCCGGGTATCACACCCCGCTGGAGAACTGCGCCTCCATTCGGGAGGTCCAGGAGACCCTCGCGACCCGGGCCGCCTCGGTTCCGCCCGGGGCGTTTCTCACCACCATCGGGGGGTTCCACTTCAACCAGTTCGCGGAGCGCCGCCTACCCACGCGACGGGAGCTGGACGAGGCGGTGCCGCGGCACCCCACCTACCTCTCCATCGGGTTCAGCGGCCCCTCGGTGGTGAACTCTCTCGGCCGGCGCTTCTTCGCGGAGCGGGGGATTCCCGTGGGCGAGGACGGGAGCATTGCCCCGGGGGAGGCCTCGAACCGGGCCCTGCTCACCCTGCGCCGGGAGCTGCTGACCGCCGAGGAGCGCAGACGGGGAGCCCTGGATGCCCTCCGGTACGGCCTCAGCCTCGGCGTGACCACCCACCTGGACCAGGGAGCCTTTCAGGCCACGAACACCCCTCAGGATGGGGCCGCGCACGAGGACAACTACACCATGCATCGGCCCTTTTTCCAGCTGCACGCGGAGGGTCGGTTGCCAGCCCGGATCCGAATCAACTTCCTCCACACCGACCTCTCCCCGGAGGTTCCCACCCTCCGGGAGCGGCTGCGCAACAGCTTCCCCTTCTTCGGAGACGAGTGGATCCGCACCGTGGGAATCGGGGAGTTCACCGCGGGGGATCCCTTCGAGCTGTTTGCCCATGCGGAGCCCGGTGCAGCCTGGCGGGTGGGGACCCGCCTGGTGGCCGCGGCAGGCTGGCGGAACGAGAACCACTCGCTCACCCGGACGGACTACCAGGCCATCATCCGGGGCTGGGAGGAGGTAGACCGGGAGATCCCCCTTGGAGGGCTGCGCTGGACCCTCGCGCACGTCCCCTTCATCACCCGGGAGTGGGTGGAACGGCTGAAGGCCCTGGGCGGCGGCCTCTCCCTCACCGGGTGGCGATATCTCGCGGGCACTCGGGAAGCGAACGGACCCCCCTTCCGCATGATCGTGGAAAGCGGAATTCCCGCGGGGCTGAGCTCGGACGGCATGCAGATCGCGCCCATGAATCCCTGGCTGCACATGTACTATGCCACCACCGGCGTCAACGCCCGGGGGGAGCCTATCAACGAGGAGCAGCGGATCTCCCGACAGGAGGCCCTGCGCCTGTATACCCGCGCCAACGGCTGGTTCCTGCGGGAGGAGGAACACCTGGGGAGCCTCGAGGTGGGGAAGTGGGCGGACCTCGTGGTGCTGAACCGGGATCCGTTTCAGGTTCCGGACGAGGGGCTTAAGCGCATCCGGAGCGTGCTCACCATAGTGGGCGGGAGGATCGTGCACGACGAGGGCCTGCTCCGGGCTCCCGCCCCGGAACGGTAGCCCCACGTACGCCCCGCCCGGCCCCAAGTGGGGGGCGAAACCCGAACTTTATCTGGGAATTCGCCTTTACCTATAGAGAATTCGTGGCTATGATGGGGCCGGATCTCGGAGGATATCCACAAATCCCGAACGGTTGAGGGATGTAGAGGGTGCGGGTCCTCCTTGTGGGCTCCGGGGCGCGTGAACACGCGCTCGCTTGGGCCCTTCGCCGAAGCCGGCTTGTCCGCGAGGTTCTGTGTGCGCCGGGGAATCCCGGCATGGCGCGCTTGGGTCTGTGTTTCCCCGTGCGGGCCACGGACCTCCCGGGCCTCGTACGCCTGGTGGAGGAGCGAAGGCCGGACCTCGTGGTGGTGGGTCCTGAGGAGCCTCTCGCCCTGGGCCTCGCGGACGTCCTCAGGGCCCGAGGCTTTGCGGTCTTCGGTCCTACCCAGGGGGCGGCCCGCATCGAGTCGTCGAAGATCTTTGCCAAAGATCTCCTCGGACGCTACGGGATCCCGCAGCCCGCCTACCGGGTCTTCGAGGACCCGGAGGAGGCGGTGCGGTGGGTCCGGTTGCAGAGCGGACCCTGCGTGGTGAAGGCAGACGGCCTCGCGGCCGGCAAGGGGTCCATCGTGTGTCGGGATTCCCGGGAGGCGGAGGCGGCGATCCAGGCCCTCATGGTGGAGGGTCGGTTAGGGGAGGCTGGGAGGCGGGTGGTGATCGAGGAGTACCTCGAGGGTGAAGAGGCTTCCGCGCTGGCGTTCGTGAGCGGTGAGTGCGTGGTCCCCCTCCCCCTTGCTCAGGACCACAAGCGACTGCTGGATGGAGACCAGGGTCCCAACACGGGTGGGATGGGGGCGGTGGCTCCGCTCCGGCTCCCTACGGACCTCGAGGAGCGGGTGGTGCGGGAGATTCTGGAGCCCACGGCCCGGGCCCTGTGCGCGGAGGGGACGCCCTTCTGCGGGGTGCTCTACGCGGGTCTCATGCTCACCCAGCAGGGCCCGAAGGTCCTGGAGTTCAACGCCCGGTTCGGGGATCCGGAGGCCCAGGCTCTGCTCCCGCTTCTCGCCACGGACCTAGCAGAGGTTTTTCTCGCCGCGTGTGCGGGAAGGCTCGAAGAGGTGCCGGTGAGGTGGACGGAGGGATCGAGCTGCTGCGTGGTGCTCGCGAGCGAGGGGTACCCCGAGCAGCCTGTTCGAGGCCGAAGGATCTCTGGCCTTGCGCGGCTGGAAGGACGGCCGGGAGTTCTGGTGTTCCACGCGGGCACGGAGGAGCGTGACGGGGCCCTGTATACCGCGGGCGGGCGCGTGCTCAGCATTGTGGGACTCGGCGACACGCTATCAGCCGCCTGCGAGGCCGCGTACCGGGCCGTGGAGGAGGTGCACTTCGAGGGAATGCATTTCCGCCGGGACATTGGCCGCCGGGCCCGAACCCATACCGGAGCATGAGGGGCGAGGCCATGCCCGTGACCGCGGTGGTGGGACTGCACTGGGGGGACGAGGGCAAGGGCAAGGTGATCGATCTCCTGGCCCAGCGGGCGCAGCTGGTGATCCGGTTCAACGGCGGCGCGAACGCGGGGCACACCATCGTGAACGAGTGGGGGACCTTCCGGTTGCACCTCATTCCCTCCGGGATCTTCAACCCCGGGTGCCGCAACCTCATCGGCCCCGGCTGCGTGGTGAACCCGGAGGTGCTGCTCCGGGAGATGGAGGACCTACGGGGGCGAAACCTCCTGCGCGGGGAACTGCTCCTCTCCGATCGGGCCCATCTCACCCTCCCCTTCCACGTGCAGATGGACGTGGCGGAGGACGAGGCCCGGGCCCACGGGACCACCCGCCAGGGCATCTGGCCCACGTACGCGGACAAGGTCGCCCGCATCGGGCTGCGGGCCGGGGATCTCCTGTACCCGGAGTTCTGCGAGCGGCAGCTCGGCGTCCTCCTGGCGCGGCGGAACGCCCTGCTGCAGGCCCTCTACGGGCAGGCCCCGGTGGACGCCGAAGTCCTGCGTGGGCGGCTGCGAGGGTGGGCGGAACGCCTCCGGCCCCACATCGTGGATGGATTCGAAGTCGTGCAGGAGGCCCTGGAGCAGGATGCATCCATTCTCCTGGAGGGGCACCTGGGCGCCATGCGGGACCTGGACTGGGGGGAATATCCCTATGTGACCTCCTCCACCACCCTAGCGGGAGGGGCGTGCGCGGGGGCGGGGATCCCGCCGCACCGCATCACCCGCGTCGTGGGCGTGGTGAAGGCATACACCACCGCGGTGGGATCCGGCCCTCTGCCCACGGAGGAGCAGGGAGAGGTGGGGGATCGGCTGCGGGAGCTGGGAGGGGAGTATGGGGCCACCACGGGCCGCCCCCGGCGGTGCGGGTGGTTCGACGGCGTGGCTGCCCGGTTCGCGGCTCGGCTGAATGGCTGCACGGAGCTGGGCCTCATGAAGCTCGATGTGCTCGATGCCTTCGACCGCGTCCGGATCTGTGTGGCCTACGAGCTCGACGGCAAGCTCCTGGAGACAGTCCCGCCTACCCCCGTGCTGGAGCGGGTGCGGCCCGTATACGAAGAGCTTGCAGGGTGGCGCACCTCCACCTCCGGGATCGCCCGCTTCTCGGACCTCCCTCCCCAGGCCCGGGCCTTCGTGCGTCGCATCCAGGAGGTGTGCGGAGTGCCGGTCACCCTGATCGGCACCGGGGCCCGGCGGGAGCACACCATCTACACCCCGGAAGGTGTCCTGTGATCCCCCGGTACACCACTCCGGAGATGGCGGATCTGTGGAGCGAGCGCACCAAGCTCGCCACCTGGCTCGAGGTGGAGCTGCTGGCCGCGGAGGCCCAGGCCGCGCAGGGGCTCATCCCCCAGGAGGTGGCGGCCCGCCTGCGGGCCCGGGCCCGGACGCCTGACCCCGAACGGGTGCGGGAAGTGGAGCGGCGCACCCGCCACGACGTGGTGGCCTTCGTGGAAGTGGTCAGCCAGGATCTCGGGGATGACGCCCGCTACCTGCACCGGGGACTGGGATCCAGCGATGTGGTGGATACCGCCGCCGCGGTGTTGCTCGTGCGGGCCACGGACCTGCTCCTGCAGGAACTGGATCGGGTCCTGGAGGGGTTGACGTCCCTCGCGGACCGGTACCGCACCGCCCTGATGTCGGGGCGCACCCATGGGATGGTGGCGGAACCCATTACCTTTGGGCTCAAGGTGGCTAGCTGGCTCGCGGAGATGCGGCGCAACCGCGGGCGCCTGGAGCGGGCCCGGGAGGCGGTGCGGGTGGGGAAGCTGTCGGGGGAGGTGGGCAACTACGCGCACCTGGGGCCGTGGGTGGAGGCGTACGTGTGCGAGCGGTTGAACCTGATGCCGGAGACGGTCGCCACCCAGATCGTTTCGCGGGACCGGCACGCGGAGCTCCTGTGTGCCATCGCCATCACCGCGGGAACCCTCGAGCGGATCGCCACGGAGATCCGCAACCTCCAGCGCACGGAGATCCACGAGGTGGAGGAGCCCTTTGAGGCGGGCCAGACGGGAAGTAGCGCCATGCCCCACAAGCGCAACCCCATCCTGTGCGAGCGGATCACGGGGCTCGCACGGATGCTGCGGGCCATGAGCTTGGTGGCCCTGGAGAACGAGGCCCTGTGGGGGGAACGGGACATCAGCCATTCCAGCAACGAGCGCATCACCCTGCCCGGTGCTACCACCCTCCTCCACTACGCCCTGCGGCAGCTGCGCTACATCCTCGAGAACCTCCGGGTGTATCCGGAGAACATGCGCCGCAACCTGGACCGCACGGGCGGCCTCGTGTATTCCCACCGGGTTCTGCTCCACTTGGTGGAGCGGGGCATGCCCCGGGAGGAGGCGTACCGGGCCCTGCAACGGGCCGCCTTCCGGGTCGAGGAGGATGCGCACCGGACGCCGGATGCCTTCCTGCGGGCACTGTTGGAGGATCCGGTCATCCGGTCACACGCGGATGAGGCGGCCCTGCGGTCATGCTTCGACCCCGCGCCGTACCTCGCGCACGTGGACGAGATCCTGCGCCGGGTAGGGATTCCACCCAAGGAGGAGGGAGCGCCTTGAACGCCGCTGCCCTGCGGATCCCCCTGCTCTTTCGGGGTAAGGTGCGGGATGTCTACGACCTGGGGGGACGCCTGCTCGTGGTGGCCACGGACCGTCTGAGCGCCTTCGACTGCGTGCTCCCCACCCCCGTCCCGGATCGGGGCAAGGTGCTCACGCAGCTTTCGGCCTTCTGGTTTTCCCGCACCACCTCCCTCATCCCCAACCACCTCATCACCACGGACCTCGAGGCCATCGCAGAGGCCCTGGGCGAGCCCGTGGAGGCCCTTGCGGCGCTGCGGGATCGCACCATGCTCGTGTGGCGGGCGGAGCGCCTCCCCTTTGAATGCGTGGTGCGGGGGTATCTGGCGGGAAGCGGGTGGCGGGACTACGTCCGCACGGGCGCGGTATGCGGGATCCAGCTTCCGCGGGGGTTGCGGGAGGGGGAGCGGCTTCCGGAGCCTATTTTCACTCCCGCCACCAAGAACGAGACCGGGCACGACGAGAACGTATCCTTTGAGGTCTTGGCGGAAGCGGTGGGAGAAGGGCTAGCCGCGCGCCTGCGGGAGGTGAGCCTTTCGCTCTATCGGTTCCTGCACGACGCCGCATACGAGCGGGGATTGATCCTGGCGGATAGCAAGTTCGAGTTCGGGCTGCGGGACGGCCGGCTCCTGCTCATCGACGAGCTCGGAACCCCGGACTCCTCCCGGTACTGGGACCGGGAAGCATATGAGGCGCGGGGGGAGAGGACCTCCTTCGACAAGCAGTTCGTGCGGGACTACCTGGAGGAGATCGGATGGGACAAGCGACCGCCTGCCCCGCCGCTCCCCCCGGAGGTGGTGGAGGCTACCCGGGCTCGGTATCTGGAGGCCTACCGCCGCATCACGGGGCAGGTCCTGCCATGGGAGGCACGATGAGACGGGTGCGGGTGGTGATCTTCCTAAAGCCCGGGGTGCTGGACGCCCAGGGCCAGGCGGTGGCCGTGGGATTGCGGGCCCTGGGGTATGAGGTGAAGGAGGTCCGGGTGGGCCGCGCCGTGGAACTGACCCTTCCGGACGGCGCGGAGGTGGAGGAGCTGTGCGCCCGGTTTCTAGCAAACCCCCTCATCGAGGAGTGGCGGGTGGAGGAGATCTGAGGTGCGGTTCGGGGTGGTGACCTTTCCGGGATCCAACTGCGACGCGGACTGCCGGTGGGTCCTGCGGGAGGTGGTGGGGGTCGAGACGGAGTTCGTCTGGCATGAGGAGACGGATCTGGGAGGCCTGGACGCCGTGGTGCTGCCCGGCGGGTTCTCCTATGGGGACTACCTCCGGGCGGGGGCCATCGCCGCCACGAGTCCCGTGATGCGGGCCGTGCGGGAATTCGCCGCCCGGGGCGGGCTCGTGCTCGGGATCTGCAACGGGTTCCAGGTCCTCCTGGAAGCAGGGCTCCTGCCCGGGGCCATGCTCCCCAACCTCGGGGCCCGGTTCCGGTGCGAGTGGGTAAGGCTCCGAGTGGAGCGCACGGATACCCCCTTCACCTCCCGGTACCGGCCGGGTCAGGTGGTGCGTATGCCCATCGCGCACCGGGAGGGGCGCTACTACGTGGATCCCTCCACCCTCGGGCGGCTGGAGGCAGCGGGGTGCGTGGTATTCCGGTACGAGGGGGAGAACCCCAACGGCTCCCTGCACGGGATCGCGGGAATCCGGAATGAGCCCGGGAACGTGCTGGGCCTCATGCCGCACCCTGAACGGTGCGCGGAGGGGATTCTGGGCGGGGAGGACGGCCGGCTGCTCTTTGAGAGCATGGTGGACTGGATCCGGGCGACCCGTAAGGAGGCGGTACGGTGGAGGTCGTGACAGGGCCCCAGCTGCGCCTGTTCTCCGATGAGGTGGCGGAGATCCGGCGGCGGTTGGGCCGGGAGCCGAACCCCGTAGAGTGGCGGGTGTTCGAGGCCATGTGGTCCGAGCACTGCTCCTACAAACACTCCCGCCCATACCTCCGGGTCCTTCCCGTGGAAGGGCCCGGTGTGCTGCGGGGACCCGGGGGAAACGCGGGGGTGGTGGAGATCGCGCCTGGGATAGCGGTGGCCATGAAGATCGAGAGCCATAACCATCCCAGTGCCGTGGATCCCTTTCACGGAGCCGCCACGGGTGTGGGCGGCATTCTCCGGGATGTGCTGAGCATGGGTGCCAGGCCCGTAGCCCTGCTCGATTCCCTGCGGTTTGGGGAGGACCCCAGGTCCCGGCGGCTCCTGGAAGGGGTGGTGGCCGGGATCGCCCACTACGGGAACGCGGTGGGGGTTCCGGTGGTGGGCGGGGAGGTGCACACAGAACCGTGCTACGCGCACCACCCCCTGGTGAACGTGTGCTGCGTGGGAATTCTGAGGTCTGAAGAGGTGCAGGGAGCCGCCGCCTGGGGGCCCGGGAACGTGGTCCTGTACGCGGGAGCCCGCACGGGCCGGGACGGGATCGGGGGCGCTGCCTTTGCCTCCGAGGAGCTGGACGCGGAAAGCGAGGTTCAGGACCGGAGCGCGGTACAGATCGGGGATCCGTTTGCCGGGAAGCTTCTCATCGAGGCCACCTTGGAGGCTTACCGGACCGGGGCCGTGGTGGCGGTGCAGGACATGGGGGCCGCGGGGCTTGCGTGCGCGGCCGCGGAGATGAGCGCCCGGGGCGGGGTAGGCATGCGGATCGATCTGGCTCGGGTGCCCCGGCGGGAGGCGGGGATGCGGCCGGAGGAGGTGCTCCTCAGCGAGTCCCAGGAGCGCAT
This sequence comes from Armatimonadota bacterium, assembly GCA_025059775.1. Lineage (NCBI taxonomy): Bacteria > Bacillati > Armatimonadota > Armatimonadota bacterium. The sequence continues at coordinate 8,659 of JANXCW010000001.1, read as the reverse complement.
GCTGCTCGTGGTGGAGCGGGGCCGGGAGGAGGAGGTGGCCGCCATTTACCGGCGGTGGGGGCTGGTGGCCCAGCCCATCGGGGTGGTGACGGAGGAGAGGGTGCTGCGGGTTTACGAGGGGGATCGCTTGGTGGTGGAGCTCCCACCGGAACTCGTAACCGGTGCTCCCGAGCGCCGGGTCCCTGAGCGACCCTACCCGCCTCCGTCGCTCCGCCTGGAGACGCTCCCGGAACCGGACCCTCCGGCGGAGGTGCTCCTTCGGCTCTTGCGGGCGCCGGGGATCCGCGGCAAGCGCTGGATCTACACCCAGTACGACCACATGGTGCAGCTGAACACCGTGGTGGGGCCGGGCTCGGACGCCGCGGTGCTGCGCATCAAGGAGGCCCCCCCGATGGGGATCGCCCTGAGCGTGGATGGCCCGGGCCGCATCGCCCACCTGGATCCGTGGTGCGGGGGGGCCTGGGCCGTATGCGAGGCCTCCCTGAACGTGGCCTGTAGCGGTGCGCGGCCCGTGGCCCTCACGGACGGCCTCAACCTGGCAAGCCCCGAGCGGCCGGAGGTGGCCTGGAGCCTGCGGAGGGTGATCGAAGGGATCGCGGATGCGTGCCGGGCGTTCGGGCTTCCTGTGATCGGGGGCAATGTGAGTCTCTACAACGAGTCCACCGACCGCGTCTACCCCACGCCCATCGTGGCGGTTCTCGGGGTGCTGCGGGACGTGGCCCGGGCAGTCCCCAGTGGCTTCCGGCATCCCGGAGATCTGGTGGTGCTGACAGGGGCCCCCGCGGCATCCCTCGCGGGAAGCACCTACCTGAAGGAAATGCACGGCCTTGTGGCAGGCTCCCCCTTGCCTCCGGACCTCCCTCTGCACACGCGCCTGATCCACCTCCTCGTGCGGGCGGCGGAGGAGGGCTTGGTGCGCTCCGCCCACGATCTGAGCGACGGAGGCCTCGCGGTGGCCTTGGCGGAGGCCTGCATCCTGGGCGGGATAGGGGCAACCTGCGAGCTCTCCCTGGACCGAAACCGGGTGGACGAGCTCCTCTTCGGGGAAGGACCGTCCCGGGTGGTGGTGACAGTCCCCGTGGACCGGTACGAGTCCTTCTGCACGCTGTGCTGGGAGCACCAGGTGCCCGTGCGGCTGCTGGGGGAGGTGGGAGGGGATGCCCTACGGATCCGACTTCCCCAGGGGGGAGTCGAGATCCGCGTGACGGACCTGAGGGAGGCGTGGGAGGGATGACGGACCGGTGGCGGGAAGAATGCGGGGTGTTCGGCGTTGCGCTGCGCCGCGGCGCGGCAGCTCCCTTTGTGTACACGGGTCTGTTGGCCCTCCAGCATCGGGGACAGGAGAGCGCGGGCATCGCCACCCACGACGGCGCGGCCCTCCGCGTGCAGAAGGGGATGGGGCTCGTCTCGGAGGTCTTCCGGGGGGACCCTACAGGGCTGGAAGGTTCCGTGGGAATCGGGCATGTCCGCTACTCCACCATGGGCTCCGCGATCCTGGACAACGCCCAACCCGTGGTGGTGCCCTCCCCGTGGGGCCCCGTGGCCGTGGCCCACAACGGCAACCTCACGAATGCTCCCCAGCTGCGGGCGGAGCTGGAGGCACGTGGGGCGGTCTTCCGGACCACCAGCGACACCGAGGTGATCGCCCTCTCCATCGCCACCGCCCCCGTGGCCTCCGTGGAGGAGGCCATCCGCACGGCCATGGTGCGCCTGGAGGGGGCATTCACCGTGACCGCGCTGGCGGGCGGAGTCCTCTTCGCGTTCCGGGACCAATACGGGATCCGGCCCCTGGTGCTGGGACAGCTGGAAGAGGGATGGGTGGTGGCCTCGGAGACCTGCGCGCTGGATTCCGTGGGGGCCACCTACGTGCGGGACGTGCATCCCGGGGAGCTGGTGGCTTTTGAAGGGGACGAGGCGCGTGCGGAGCAGGTGCTTCCAGGTGTGCGGCCTGCCAGCTGCGTGTTCGAATTCATTTACTTCGCCCGGCCCGACACCGTGCTGCGGGGGCGCACCGTGCACGAGGTGCGGCGCCGCATGGGCCGCGTCCTGGCCCGGGAACATCCCGCGGAGGCGGACGTGGTAATCCCCGTGCCGGACTCCGGCACCTCCGCGGCCCTGGGATATGCGGAGCAGAGCGGGCTGCCCTTGGAGCTGGGGCTGGTGAAGAACCGGTACGTGGGCCGGACCTTCATCGAGCCGGATCCCGCCCGCAGAGCCTTCGGAGTCCGCACCAAGCTCAGCGCCATCCGGGCCGTGGTCGCGGGCCGGCGGGTGGTGCTGGTGGACGACAGCATCGTGCGGGGGACCACGAGCGCCCGGCTCGTGCACGCCCTGCGCGAGGCGGGCGCCCGTGAGGTACACCTTCGCATCTCCTCTCCACCCATCCGCTGGCCGTGCTTCTACGGCGTAGACACCAGCAGCCGCGGGCAACTGGTGGCCGCCCGGTTGGACGTGGAGGGCATCCGGCGGGAGATCGGTGCGGACAGCCTCGGGTACCTGAGCCAGGAGGGGCTCGTGGCCGCCATCGGCCTGCCAGGCCACACCCTGTGCATGGCGTGCCTGGACGGCCGCTACCCCACACCCGCGCCCACGGAGTCCGAAGCTGGAAAGTACGCCCTGGAGCGGCGATGAAGCCCGTCACGTACCGCGATACCGGCGTCCATACGGAGGCGAAGGAGGCCCTTCTCCAACGCCTGTGGGAGCGGATCCGATCCACCTTCACCCCCCCAGTACTGGATCGGGTGGGCTTGTTCGCCGGGTTCGTGCGCCTTCCGGCGGGGGAGGATCTGATTCTGGTGGCTACCGTGGACGGGGTGGGCACCAAGACGGAGGTGGCGAACCTGATGGGCGACCACCGGGTGGTCGGCCACGACGTGGTGGCGCACAACCTCAACGACCTCGCCTGTCACGGCGCCCGGCCGCTCCTCTTCCTCGATTACTTCGCCTCTGGCCGTTGGATGCCGGAGGTGTTGGAGGCGGTACTGACCGGGATCGTGGAAGCGTGCGCGGCCTACGGGGTGGCGCTCCTGGGCGGAGAGACCGCCCAGATGCCGGATGTGTACCGGGAGGGGGCTTATGAAGTGGTGGGGTGTGGGGTAGGCGTGGTGGCGCGGACCGGGATGGTGGATGGCTCCGGCATCCGACCGGGGGACGTCCTGGTGGGGCTGGCGAGCACGGGCCTGCACACCAACGGCTATTCCCTGGCCCGACGGGTCCTGTTGCGCCGTCCGCGGGATATCCACCGGTACGAGCCCGAGCTGGGGTGCACCCGTGGGGAGGCCCTCCTCCGCCCCCACCGGTGCTATGCGCCGAGCGTGCTCCCCCTGCTCGAGGCCTTCTCCGACCGGGTGACGGGTATGGCGCACATCACAGGTGGAGGGATCGTGGGGAACCTCGTCCGCATCCTCCCCGAGGGGTGTACGGCCCGCGTCCGGGTTTGCTGGCCCGTCCCTCCTATCTTCCAGCTCATCGCCCGGGAAGGGTCGGTGGAGCAGGAGGAGATGTTCCGGGTCTTCAACATGGGGATCGGCATGGTGGCGTGCGTGCGGCCGGACGCGGCGGAGGAGGTCTCAGCCTTCCTGAAAGCACGCGGGGAGGAGGTCTGGGTGATCGGCGAGGTGGTCGCGGGAGAACGACAGGTGGAGATCCTACCGCTCCCGGAGAGGTGAACCATGTCAGGGCGGGTACGGCTTGCGGTCCTGGTTTCCGGGAGCGGCACGAACCTCCAGGCCATCCTCGACGCCTGCGCGAGGCCCGACTACCCCGCGGAGGTGACGGTGGTGGTCTCGGACCGGCCGGAAGCCTTCGCCCTAGAGCGGGCACGGCGGGCGGGAGTGCCGGCCCACGTGGTGGACTGGTCCGCGTTCCGTAACCGCGAGGCGTTTTGCCGGCAGTTGGAGGCGGTGCTGGCGCCGTACCGGGTGGACCTGGTGTGCCTGGCGGGGTTTCTGCGCATCCTGGATGCACGCTTTGTGGCCGCCTACCGGGGCCGCATCCTGAACATCCACCCCTCCCTGCTCCCCGCCTTCGGTGGAAAGGGCATGTACGGGGAGCGGGTGCATCGGGCGGTGCTCGCAAGCAATGCCAGGGTGTCGGGCTGTACCGTGCACTTCGTCACGGAGGCGGTGGATGCTGGCCCCATCGTCCTGCAGGCGGAGGTCCCCGTGCTCCCTGGGGATACCCCAGAGACCCTGGCGGCCCGGGTGGCGCAGCAGGAGCACCGGATTTACCCGGAGGCCATTCGCCGCGTGGTCCTGGGAGAGGTGCGGTTTGAGGATCTGGCGGCATGGAGGGACTAGGTGCGGCGGGCCCTGTTAAGCGTGACGGACAAGACGGGGATCGTGGACTTCGCGCAGGGGCTGCGGGAGCTGGGGTTTGAACTCATCAGCACGGGAGGGACCGCGCGGGCACTCCGGGATGCGGGGATCCCCGTGACCTCCGTAGCGGAGGTGACCGGGTTTCCGGAGATCCTGGGCGGGCGCGTGAAGACCCTGCACCCGGCCGTCCACGCCGCGGTGCTGGCCCGGAGGGCGGATGCAGAAGAGCTGGCGAGGCTGGGGATCACGCCCATGGAACTGGTGGCCGTGAACCTGTACCGGTTTGAGGAGGCCGCGGGGGCAGGCCGTCCGTGGGAGGAGCTGGTGGAGGAGATCGATGTCGGCGGGGTGGCGTTGATCCGGGCCGCGGCGAAGAACTGCGACCGGGTGGCGGTGCTCACGGACCCCAGGCACTACGGGCCCGTGTTGGAAGAGCTGCGGCGAGCGGGGGAGGTTCTGCCTGAGACGCGGCGGCGGCTCGCGGTAGAGGCCTTCCGGTACGTGGCGGACTACGACGCCCTCATCGCCCGTGTCCTGGCGGAGCGCAGCGGGCTGCGGGGGTTCCCGGAGCGGCTCGTGTGGGGGTGGCGGAGAGGACAGGAGGTGCGGTACGGCGAGAACCCGCACCAGGCCGCGGTCTTCTACCGGGATCCCCTTGCGCCTCCGGGGAGCCTGGCGCGGGCCGAGCAGCTGGCGGGAAAGCCCCTCTCCTACAACAATCTCCTGGACACGGACGCCGCTTGGCGGCTGGTGTGGGAGTTTTCGGAGCCCGCGGCGGTGGTGGTGAAGCACGCCAACCCCTGCGGCTGTGCCCTCGGCCGGACCGCGGAAGAAGCCGTACGGGGAGCCCTACGGGGGGATCCGGTCAGCCGCTTCGGGGGGATCGTGGCCCTCAACCGTCCCGTGGACGCGGCGACCGCGCGGCTGCTGCAGGAGGTCTTCCTGGAGGTGGTGGCGGCTCCGGAGTTCGACCCCCAGGCCCTGGAGATCCTTCGGGGAAAGCCCGGCATGCGGATTCTACGGCTCGATAGACCCTCGGAAGACACAGGGTGGGAGATCCGCGGCGTCCTGGGTGGGGTGCTGGTGCAGGAGCCGGACCACTTGGTCTGGCGGGAAGAGGACCTGCGGGTGGTGACCTCCCGGACTCCTACCCCAGAGGAGTGGGAGGACCTGCGGTTCGCGTGGGTGGTGTGCAAGCACACCAAGAGCAACGCCATCGTCCTGGCCCGAGGCCGGGAGGTGGTGGGGGTAGGAGCGGGACAGATGAGCCGGGTGGATGCCGTGCGGGCGGCGGTGAGGAAGGCGGGGGAGCGGGCCCGAGGCGCGGTGCTGGCCTCGGACGCCTTCTTCCCCTTCTCCGACGGGGTAGAGGAGGCCGCCCGCGCGGGGGTAGTGGCCATCGTCCAGCCGGGAGGATCCGTGCGGGATGCAGAGGTGATCGCGGCCGCGGAACGGGCAGGGTGCAGCATGGTGTTCACGGGGATCCGCCACTTCCGCCACTAGTGATAAGATGCGGTCGGGGTTTCTGTTGTGGGGGGGACCGAAGATGACGCACGTGCTGCCGTTTCAGGGGCAGGTGAACTACGAGCTGGAGATCGCGGGGACCCGGCGGCGCCTCCCCCTCATCCAGGTGGCGCCGGATACCTGGATCGCGTATTACTACAGCCTTGGGGACACGGAGGTGATCGACCGAGCGGCCCGGGTGCTCGCACCGCAGATGGAGAGCTGCGAGGTGCTCGTGACCACGGAGACGAAGGGCATCCCGCTCGCCCATGCCATCGCCACCTACCTCGGCCTGCGGCCCTACGTGGTATGCCGAAAGGAGATCCGGCCTTTCATGCTGTCGCCGCTGGTGGTCCGCTACAGGCCCATCACCGCGAAGACCGAGCAGGAGCTCTATCTGGACGGCCGGGACGCCCTGAAGCTGGCGGGCCGGCGGGTGGGGATCGTGGACGACATCGTGAGCACCGGGGAGACGCTGCGGGCCATGGAGGAGCTGGTGGAGCGAGCAGGGGGAGCGGTGGTGAAGCGGGCCGCGCTGCTGCTGGAGGGCTACTCCCGGGACGACATCTTCCATATGGGCATCCTCCCCGTCTTCAAACTGCAGGGGGAGGGATCGGAACTCCGGTAGGCCACCAGGGCTCCCAGGAAGGTGGCGAGGAGGTTCACCCCGTCGTTGTCGAGGCCGCATAACCCCGAGATCCGCTGCCCCCACGCCCCACAGCTGCAGCGACGTCCTTCCCCGATCCTGCCACACCGCGGACAGCGATAACGGGCCTGCAGGGTGGCGCCGAGGAAGCTGTCCAGGAGCATCCCCAGGACGCCCGCGCGGGTCGTGATGCCGAGGGGCGCCACTCCCGTTGCCCAGGCCGCGAGCCCGCACACCACCGCTCCCGCGGCTCCTGCCACGGTTCCCAACGGGGTCACGCCGCCGGAACTTCCGGGCGGGACTCGAGCGCCCGTGGTGAGGTGACGAGGAGTGCCGCCGTACCGCGCTCCGAGCTCCGTGGCCCACGTGTCCGCGCACGCGGCGGCCACGGCCCCCGCAAAGGCTCGGGAGGCCCTGGGCCATCGGCGGGACAACCACGCGGTAAGCGCGGCCACAGCCCCGTTGGCAAGCACCTGGCGCCCCGTGCGCCCCTTCCGGTCCTGGCGGGAGCCCGGAAGGCGGGTCAGGAAGGTGGCGGAGGCGAAAAAGGTCAGGAGGATCGCCGACCACCGTAGGCCGCCCGCCTGGAAGACCGCGGTCCCGATGCCCGTAGCGACCAAGGGTCCTGTTCCGCGCAGGGCCCTGATCCCGCGGGCCAGGGCGGCCACGGCACCGGAGAGGAGGAGCCCGGTACGCCAGGACCCGCTTGGGTTCCAGGGAATCTTGACAGGTTGGGCCACGTAGGTATGATAAGGAGTGGCTGCCGGGGCTGCCGCGGGGTAGCCTGGGCAGAGTACCTTGACACCTCCCCTCCTGGTCCTTACTGCCATCTCCCCTTCGTGGAGAGGAGCTGGTTGACAGGGTGAGGGGAAGGTGGTAAGGTTACAGATTGCCGGCTTCCCACAGGGGCCGGTGGGAACCTTGAAAACCGAATAGTGGCAGGAACGACGCGGCCACCGAGAAAGGAATCCCCCGGGTTGGAAGTCCGACCCGAGGTGAGTCAGGGATTGAACTTTCCCGACGGAGAGTTTGATCCTGGCTCAGGGCGAACGCTGGCGGCGTGCCTAAAACATGCAAGTCGAGCGGGGGTTGGCCGCGGGGCAACCCGCGGTTTCAGCTCTAGCGGCGAACGGGTGAGTAACACGTGGGTAACCTGCCCCGAAGACGGGGATAACCCCGGGAAACCGGGGCTAATACCCGATACCCTTCCCGAGGGGCATCCCTGGGGAAGGAAACGGTTGGGCGCAAGCCCTTCTGCTTCGGGATGGGCCCGCGGCCTATCAGCTAGTTGGTGGGGTAACGGCCCACCAAGGCGATGACGGGTAGCTGGCCTGAGAGGGTGGCCAGCCACACTGGCACTGAGACACGGGCCAGACTCCTACGGGAGGCAGCAGTTGGGAATCTTGGGCAATGGGCGCAAGCCTGACCCAGCGACGCCGCGTGGGGGATGAAGGCCTTCGGGTTGTAAACCCCTGTCAGGAGGGACGAAGCCCGCTCCTCGAGGGCGGGTGACGGTACCTCCAGAGGAAGCCCCGGCTAACTACGTGCCAGCAGCCGCGGTAAGACGTAGGGGGCGAGCGTTGCCCGGATTTACTGGGCGTAAAGCGGGTGTAGGCGGCCGGGTAAGTCCCGTGTGAAAGCCCACGGCTCAACCGTGGGACGTCGCGGGAAACTGCCCGGCTTGAGGGCAGCAGAGGGTGGTGGAATTCCCGGTGTAGCGGTGAAATGCGTAGAGATCGGGAGGAACGCCAGTGGCGAAGGCGGCCACCTGGGCTGTCCCTGACGCTCAGACCCGAAAGCTGGGGGAGCGAACGGGATTAGATACCCCGGTAGTCCCAGCCCTAAACGATGCTCACTAGGTGTCGGGGGGTTATTCCCTCGGTGCCGAAGCGAACGCATTAAGTGAGCCGCCTGGGGAGTACGGCCGCAAGGCTAAAACTCAAAGGAATTGACGGGGACCCGCACAAGCGGTGGAGCATGTGGTTTAATTCGATGCAAAGCGAAGAACCTTACCAGGCCTTGACATGCCGGAAGTACCGAACCGAAAGGGGAGGGACCCGTAAAGTCGGGAGCCGGCACAGGTGGTGCATGGCTGTCGTCAGCTCGTGCCGTGAGGTGTTGGGTTAAGTCCCGCAACGAGCGCAACCCTCGCCTCTAGTTGCCATCGGTTCGGCCGGGCACTCTAGAGGGACTG